>WLJO01000039.1 GCA_009701715.1 Actinomycetota bacterium | reverse complement strand
TCGCTCGAGGAGCGATACGCGCTCGACACCGAGTTCCACCGAGAGCGCACGTACTTCCCCCGGCTTGCCCTCATCCAGATCGCGTGGTCCGGGGGTGTTGCCCTCATTGACCCGATTGCTGTCGACATGTCAGCATTCGTCCCCCTGATGGAGAGCGACGCGCTTGCCGTTCTGCACGCCGCCCAGCAGGATCTCGACGTGCTCCAGACAGCCTGTCGGGCCGTGCCCAAGCGTCTGTTTGACACCCAGCTCGCTGCCGGGTTCCTCGGCTACTCCACGCCTTCGCTATCGAGTCTGCTCGCGTCCGAGCTGAAGGTGCACGTCGCCAAGGGCGATCGCCTGACCGATTGGCTGCAGCGTCCGCTCACACAGGAGCAACGGGAGTACGCCGCGAGCGACGTTGACCATCTGCTCGAGCTGCACGACGGGATTACAGCGCAGCTCGTTGAGCTCGGTCGCCTCGAATGGGCGTTGCAGGCTTGTGAGGAGCTCCGTTGCCGGCCGGTTGGCCCAACGGAACCGACCGATGCGTGGCTGCGGATCAAGGACGCAAAGATCCTCAAGGCAAAGAGTCGCGGAGTGGCCAGAGCGGTCGCAGCATGGCGCGAACGACGTGCGGCGAACAGCGATATCCCCGTCCGTCAGGTGCTCTCGGACCTCGCCATCCTCGGTGTTGCCCAGCGTGCCCCCCGAACGGTTCCCGAGCTGATGTCCTGCCGTGGTGTCGAGGAGCGTCACGCCCGGGGCAAGCTGGGCGAGGAGATCCTCGCTGCTGTGGCGTCCGGGCGCGAGGACGAACCGGACATGCCTACCGGCGACGGCGAGGAACTATCAAGGAGTCTCCGTCCGGCAGTCACGCTGGTCTCGGCTTGGATCGGCGAGCTGAGCCGGCAGCGAAAGATTGACCCCACGCTGCTCGCCACGCGCTCGGATCTCGTGGCGCTGTTGCGCGGGGATGAGGAAGCCCGGCTTACGCAGGGATGGCGGGCCGAGTTCATCGGTGACGACCTCCGGCGACTCGTCGCCGGTCACGCTGCGCTCTCCTTCGACGGCAAGGGTGGGTTGCGGCTCATCGATTTGGGGTAGCAACGCTGTTCAGTCTGCGCCTGCCATCCACATGACGCCCAGAGCGACGTCTGAGGGCTGAGTTTCTGGGTGATATTGGTAGCGCCCAACGCGCGGGGCGAACTGGAACGAGATCGTGTCGGTCGTGGTGAAGGCGACGGAGTCTTCGAGGTTTGAACACGACACGGTGTTCGCCAACCGGCAGGTGAGGGTGGTCGCGACGCCGTTGCGGAGCACGGTCACCGTTCCGGCGAACGGACGCGCTGCCCGCACCGTCAGGTTGCGGAGCGTGAGTGCAACGGGCACCGGGTAATCAAAGCGGTATCTGGACGTCGAGCCTTGAATTCCCGGCCCTGCAAAGTAGGTGTACCGGGACAACTGACTCACGGATGCATAGAAGAGTCCGCCGGCCCCGCCGCCGCCCGGGCCGGCCGGTCCCGTCGCTCCGACGTGCCCGGTGTCGCCTTGTGGTCCGGTGTCACCGGTTTCGCCCTTGGGGCCGGTGGGACCGTCGAGGCCGGTGTCGCCTTGGGTTCCGGTGTCGCCCTGTGGGCCGGTGTTGCCGGTGTCACCCTGAGGGCCGGTGTTGCCGGTGTCGCCCTGAGGGCCTGTCGGGCCCTGAAGTCCGCTGGATCCCGTCGATCCGGTGTCGCCTTGGGTTCCGGTGTCGCCCTGTGGGCCGGTGTTGCCGGTGTCACCCTGAGGGCCAGTCGGGCCCTGAAGTCCGCTGGATCCTGTTGCGCCTGTAGCACCTTGAGCGCCAGTCGGGCCCTGCAGTCCGCTGGATCCCGTCGTCCCGGTAGCACCTGTTGGTCCCTGCGGGCCTGAGGGACCCGTTGGGCCGGAAGGTCCTTGCGGCCCGGATACCCCTGAAGGTCCCGTCACTCCGGTAGCGCCGATCTGTCCGGTGACTCCCGAGGGTCCTGTGGGGCCAGTCGCTCCGGGCAGAGGTTCAGCGGTATAAAGGCGGGCAATCCGGTCGGTTGCAATGCCCTGGAACGCAGTCATAGCCCCGCCGATCAACAACTTCCCGTCGGTCTGGAGCGCGAGGGCGTTCACGGTTCCGTTCGGTCCGGTGCCGAGACCGCTGTTGAAACTCGTGTCGAGCGTTCCATCGCTGTTCAGGCGTGCCACTTTCGCGACGGAGGTGCCGTTGAAGGTGGTGAACTGTCCGCCGACCAAGATCTTTCCATCGGCCTGCATCACCATGGTGTTCACGCCGGCGTCGAAACCGGTGCCCACCGCGGTGTTGAACGAGGAATCGGGTGTGCCGTCGCTGCCGAGTCGCGCGATACCGACGCGGCTCGAACCATTCAGCGTGGTGAAGGTTCCGCCCACCACGATCTTGCCGTCCGACTGCACGGCCAGCGCGCTCACGAATCCCCCGGCGAAACCGGTTCCGACGTTCGTGTTGAACGAGGTATCGGGTGTGCCGTCGCTGCCAAGCCGAGCAATCTTCTTGGCGCTGTTTGCGTTGAGCGTGGTAAAGACTCCGCCCACTACGATCTTGCCGTCTGACTGCAGAGCCACCGCATTGACCGTCTGGTCGAAACCCGATCCGATGTTGGTGGCGAAGGTGCTGTCGGGGACGCCAGCGGAGGACACGCGAGCGACTCGGTTGTGCGTAACTGCATTGAGAGCGGTGAAGATGCCGCCCACGACGATCTTGCCGTCGACCTGAATTGCGAGGGAGTTCACGCCGCCGTTCGTCGACGTCAGACTGCCGTTGGTGAAGCCGGTGCCCAGGTTGCCGTTGAACGTCGTGTCCGGGGTGCCGTCGCTGCCAAGCCGGGCAAGTTTGTACGTGGTGACGTTATTGAGTTTGGTGAAGAAGCCGCCCGCGAGGATCTTTCCGTCACTCTGCACTGCAATGGCGTTCACGTCGCCGTTGAAACCGCCGTTGACACCGGTGCCCGTGTTGGTGCTGAAGTCGGCGTCGGGGCTGCCATCAATGTTGAGCCTGGCGAGCCCGTTGCTCGTCACGTCCGCGGAGGTACTTCCCGACAGTGTGAGCTTGCCGCCGACCAGCAGTCGGCCGTTTGACTGGACGGCGATCACGTTCACGTCATTGTTGAAACCTGTTCCCGGACTGCCCGTGAAGGAGAGATCTAGGGTCCCGGTGATTCCTGCTCCGTACGAGGGAGTAGCGGTGCAGACCACGAGTCCGGCCGCAACGGCAGTCGCCACCCACGCTCTGTACGTTCCACCACGCATCTCTGGCCCCGATCTCACGTTCCGTGTGCTGTTTGCACCCCCGGTGGCAGAAAACATTATCTTTTGTTACCGCTGGGCACAACCTTGAGTCCGCTCTGCTTCGCCAGAACGAGGGGGACTGTTAGTGGGGCGCGGGTCGACGAGGGGGTCCCGAGTACATTTGGCTGGGTGAACGCAGCCGGCCAGCACACGGAGTCCTTGTTCGCAAAGGTTCTCACTGTCTCCGACGGTGTCGTTGCAGGTTCCCGGGTCGACGCAAGCGGCGAGGCTCTTGCCACACAACTGGAGGCCGCCGGGTTCGACGTGGTGGAACGTGGGCTCACCGCCGATGGAGCGGAGAACGTGGCAACGGCTATGCGCCGGATGAGCGCAGGTTTCTCCGGGTTGCTCGTGTCCACGGGGGGCACCGGGTTCGCTCCGAGGGACCTGACACCTGAGGGCACCAGAATGATGATCGAGCGCGAGGCCCCCGGCATCGCCGAGGCCTGCCGCCTGGTGAATCCCTTGGGCAGGCTGTCCCGGGGGATCGCCGGCATCGCCGGGAAGTGCATCATCGTCAACCTCCCGGGCTCGCCGAAAGGGTGTGTGGAACAGCTTGCGGCCGTGCTTGACGTGCTGCCACACGCCATTCGGCTGCTCGCCGACACTCCGACCAGCCACTAGGCCCAATTGGCCAGCAATACGGGACGGTAATTCCGGCCGGTCGAGCCGCCTTGTTCCCTACACTTTCGCCCGTGCTGAGACTGGTCCTGCCGAAAGGCTCCCTCGAAAAGGCAACGTTCGATCTTTTTGAGGCTGCCGACCTCGCGATCAGCCGATCGTCATCGGTCGACTACAAGGCAACCATCGACGATCCGAGAATCGCCGAGGTCCGGATTCTGCGTCCGCAGGAGATCCCCGTTTACGTCGCCGAGGGTCTGTTCGACATCGGGATCACTGGTCGGGACTGGGTGGAAGAAACCTCCAGCAGCGTTGACAGCCTGGGCGAACTGAAGTACTCGAAGGCAACCAGCAACCCCGTGAAGGTTGTCGTTGCGGTTGCGGGCGACTCCACTGCCACCTCCGTCCGGGACCTGCCACAGGGCGTCCGGGTTACCAGCGAGTACCCCGAACTCACCAAGCGCTTTTTCGCCGATCGCGGCATCTCCGCCGACATCCGGCTCTCGTACGGCGCCAGCGAGGCGAAGATCCCCGACATTGCGGATTGCGTCGTGGACATCACCGAGACTGGCCGGGCCCTGCGCGCCGCTGGCCTGAAGATCATCGACACGATCCTCGTGTCCTACACCGAGCTCATCGCCAACCCGCAGTCCTTCGCCGATCCCGCCAAGCGTCACGCGATGGAACAGGTCATGACCCTGCTCACCGGCACGCTCGAGGCTCGCGGTAAAACGCTCGTCAAGTTGAACGTTGCCGAGGCCCAGTTCGAGCAGGTGCTCCGGGTGCTGCCCGCTGCGAAGTCGCCGACGGTCTCCAAGCTCGCGGACGGTGGGTATGCCATCGAGACGGTCGTTGAGAAGCGCACGATCAACGTGCTCATCCCGGCCCTCAAGGACGCCGGCGCCTCGGACATCCTCGAATTGCCGATCTCTAAGATCGTCCACTGATGCCGATCGGACGCGTCGCAGCGTTCGACCCGTTCCGGGGCCTCGGGATGATCATCGACGCCGACGGAGGCGATTGGCCGTTCCACTGTGTGGCGATCCTGGACGGCACCCGTTCGATCGAGGTTGGCGTTGCTGTCGAGTTCGAGCCACAGGTCAAACTCGGCCGCCTCGAGGCAAGCCGAATAAGGCCCACTGCGCTCGGGTGACGGTCAAGAACCACAACGTGCTGCCCGAACCGGGCGTGCATCAGCCCAAACTGGCCTTGACCTGCAAGAAGGCGAGGCGAATTTGTTCGAGGGCGGCCTGAAGCGTGTCCTCATCGGGCCCCAGTCGGCCCTCCAGACCCTCGACGAGGCAGGCCATCGCGTCAATTGCGAGGACAGCAGCGTGGAGGTCTGGGGGTGTCGAGGTGAGATGAATTGCCCCGAACTCGAACAGTCCCATGGCGTGATTCGCCACGACGTAGTGGGGTGGTTCGGTGAGCAGACGCTCCTTGGCGCGGGCCAGTTCGTCGGCGGCGAGTGCCACGGGATCGTCAGGTGCCTGATCGGCGGTCATCTGCGCTACGCTACCGACCCGACAACAGAGGCAAGCGAGTTCCGGGCATGCTCGGAGGCTCCACCTGGCCACCCGTCTCGCCACAAGGGCGAGAATCAACGGAGTGCGATCAGGTCGACACGGCAAGAATCGGTGCGCCAGAGGCGTCCCCGGTTCCTCGTGGCGCTTGACTCGCCACAGGAACATCGGAACAGGGAGATGCCCATTGCACAGGAGTGAACGGCCATAGCAACCGGCGCGAGCACCGAGCCACGGTACAACGAACGCATTCGAGCCCGAGAGGTTCGAGTGATCGGTTCTGACGGCAGTCAGTTGGGTATCAAGACGGTCCCCGATGCACTGAGCCTGGCGAGATCCTTGGATCTTGACCTCGTTGAGGTAGCACCGTTGGCCAACCCGCCCGTCTGCCGAATCATGGACTACGGCAAGTACCGCTACGAGGAATCACAGCGGGCCAAGGAGTCTCGGAAGAAGGCAACCCACATCTCCGTCAAGGAGGTGAAGTTCCGTCCCAAGATCGGACAGGGCGACTTCGACACCAAGGTTCGTCACATCATCGACTTCCTCAACGAGGGGCACAAGGTGAAGGTGACGCTGCAGTTCCGAGGGCGAGAGATGGCCCACCCGGAACTCGGCGCCAAGGTTCTCAACGGTGTTGCCGCACAAGTCGGCCCGCTCGCCAAGATCGAGTCATCGCCAAGGCTCGACGGACGCAGCATGACGATGGTGATGGCCCCCGAGAAGAAGGTTCCGGTGAAGAAGTCATCGGGAGACTCGGAGCCATCGGCTACGAACGAGGCGGGCCCGGTTACCGAGCCGACCGCTGAGGTCATCGAGGCGAACGCAGCGAAGGTCGAACCGTCGGCACCGGAAGCGGTCGAAGCGGGAGCAGCTGTCGAAGCGGCAGCAGAACTCGACGTCGTCGAGTAGCCCGTCCAACCGGTCCCGCCCCCTGGGGCCAGCAATGAAAATCTCTTTCGAATCAGAGGACAAGACATGCCCAAGATGAAGACCAGCAAAACCGCTGCCAAGCGGTTCAGGAAGACCGGGACCGGCAAGATTCAGCGCTTGCAGTCCATGCGTCAGCACCTGTTCGAGAAGAAGTCCAGCACCCGCACCCGTCGTCTCGACGGCATGGTCGACGTGCACTCGGGCGATGAGAAGAAGATCAAGCGACTGCTCGCCGAGCGCTGAGCAACGCAGAGAAAAAGGACTAGGAGGACAACATGGCCAGGGTAAAGCGCGCGGTAAACGCGAAGAAGCACCACAAGGCAATTCTCGAGAAGGCACAGGGCTACTACGGCAATCGCAGCCGTTCGTTCCGTGCCGCCAACGAAGCGGTTCTGCATGCCGGTCAATACGCATTCCGCGACCGTCGGGCACGCAAGGGCGAGTTCCGTCGTCTGTGGATCCAGCGCATCAACGCAGGCTGTCGCCTGAACGGGATGTCCTACAGCCAGTTCATTGCGGGGCTCAATGCCGCCGGTATCGAGGTGGACCGCAAGGTGCTCTCGGACCTCGCGACGACGGATGCGGTCGCGTTCACGAGCCTCGTCGAGGCCGCGAAGTCCGCACTGGGCTGATACTCGACATGGAGCCGCTCGGCTTCAGCAATCCACAGATCCAGCGACTGCGGCGCCTCTTGGGGCGCCGCAGTGCGCGTTGGGGCGAGGGCGCCTTCGTCGTGGAAGGGGCAACGCTCGTTGCCGAGGCCGTCCGGGCCGGGTGGGAAGTCGAGGCCCAGTTCGTCGCGACCGGCGCGCAGGCCGTACCCGGCATCCGTACGTATGAGCTCGCTGCGGGGGTTCTCGAGCGCGTGGCGAGCACCGAATCACCGCAGCCCGTCCTTGCGATCGTCAGGATGCAGCATCCGGCCCCTGCGGCGGAGTACCAGCGGGTCGTTGTCTGCGCAGGTGTCTCGGACCCCGGGAACCTGGGGACCATTCTGCGCAGTTCCGAGTCGGCGGGGTTCGATCTAGTGGCGCTGACGCCGGGAAGCGTGGATCCGTATTCGCCCAAGACAGTTCGGGCATCGGCAGGGGCAATCTTCCACGTACCGGTCTTGGTCGACGCAGAACCCGCCCGGCTCGGGGTCGAGTTGATCGGGACGAGTTCGCACCTCGGCAACCCGTTCACCGAGACGGATATGACGGGTCGGGTCGGCCTCGTGATCGGCAACGAGGCACACGGTGTTCCCGACGATGTTCACGTCTCCCGGTGGGTAACGATCCCGCACCTCGGCCGCTCCGAGAGCCTCAACGCTGCAATGGCAGCGACGCTCCTCGTGTTCGAGGTGATGCGTCAGCAGCGCGACGGGAAATGACCGAAGTCGTCACCCTCCGGATCCCGAGGGTTGCTGCCACGGTGATCCACGTTCCGATGATGAGGTAGATCCACATCGGCACGTGATGTGTTGTCCCGATCACGTAGGCATCGGGGGCAAGGAACGCTGCCGTGGCAAGCGCCGCCCACCACCATGCTGTGCGTCGTTGACGCGTCGCGAGTGCCATGACAAGCCGCGAGGTTGCCAAGGCCCAGGGCACCGCGGAGAGTACCTCAACGGTCGCGAACCAGAACACGCTGAGCCCGCGCTCAGAGAGGAACCGCCACGCGAGTACGACGCGGCATGTCGAATAGACAAGGTTCCCGAGGATCCAGAAGCGTTCCACGCGCATGGAGTTTCCTCGATGGTTATGTGACGCAGGTCTCACCGCGTGTTCCTCTGTGGACTCCATGAACTACTAGTGTGACGGAGTGAGGTCAGATTGCGAGGTCGCCAACGGATTCTCGGCGACTCAGCGTCGGCAAGCGTGGTGCGTACACGTCTTCACGACCTTTGGCATCGTTGTCGGCATGCTTGCTCTCCAGGCGATCCTCGAGCGGCGGGCGACACCGGCCATGCTCCTCCTGCTTGCCACGCAGGTGATCGACGGCATTGACGGACCGATGGCACGAGCGGCGAACGTGAAGGAACGGGTTCCACTCATCGACGGCTACGTGTTGGACCTGGTGATTGATTTCGTCACCTGCGTCGTGGTGCCGATTGCGTTTATCTACCAGTTCCACCTGTTGCCATCGGCGTTCGCCTTGGCCCTCATGGGTCTGGCGGTGTTCAGCGCAGCCATCTGGTTCTCCCGCACCGACATGATGACGGAGGACCATTGGTTCCGTGGCTTCCCCGCCACCTGGAACCTCGTCGCACCCACCCTGTACCTCCTCCATGCCAGTCGGGTAGCGGGAGCAGTCGTTGTGATTGTGCTGAGCCTTGCGTCGCTCACTGATATTCCGGTCCCTCACCCGGTACGGGTCGTCTGGATGCGCGGCTTTACCCTGCCGTGCACAGTCCTGTGGCTCACCGCGTTGGTCGTGGAGGTCATCGCGAAGTCCCACTCGCCACAGGTGCTCCGGGGCTTCCTGTTGCTCGGACCGCTCTGCTTCGTTGGGTTGAGCGCCGCCAGAATGCTTGGCTGGGACCGGGACACCGCTGTGAACATCCCGAACCAGTAGGCTCTCGTCGCTTATGGCTCTCGAAACACAGCGATTTCGACGCCCCCGGGCAGTACTCGGGGGACAGGTAACCGCCTGACGCGTCGCTGACGCCGGTTCCGAACCCTTGTGCAAGCCCGGGGGAATTCCTCCTCTGTCGAGTACAACGAGAACCGAGATACGCCAATGTCACATCCCAGCACTACTCGCCCGTGCGAATCCCACCTTGCAGGAGTCCCGCGATGATCGAAGACATCTCCGCAGCACGTGACGTCGCGCTTGCAGCGGTGGCCGGCGCTCAGACCGTCGATCTCCTTGACCAGTTCGTGGCGGAGCACCTCGGCAAGCGCGGCCCGCTCGCCTCGCTGAAGGCCCGACTCGGAGCGCTTCCCACTGTCGACGAGAAGAAGGCGATGGGCCAGGCGCTCAACGAGGCGACGTCGGCGGTCTCGGCCGCAGCGGACGCGCATCGTGCAGTGCTCGCCGCCGTCGAGCGCCGTGCGCAGCTTGCCGGCGAGCGGATGGACCTCACCGAGTTCCGACGTCCGCCCGCCCGGGGCCACGCTCACCTCGTTACCGAGGCGTGGGAGCGCCTTGAGGACGTGTTCATCGGTCTCGGCTTCAAGGTTGCCGAGGGCCCCGAGATCGAGACCGACTGGTACAACTTCGAGGCGCTGAACATGCCGCCGAGCCACCCGGCCCGGAGCATGTGGGACACACTGTTCGTCGAGCACGGCGCACCCGGGTCAACGGTGCTGCGCACGCACACGTCACCCGTGCAGGCGCGTGTGATGACCACCCAGGAGCCGCCGATCTACGTCGTGGCGCCCGGGCGCGTGTTCCGCAACGAGACCGCTGACGCTACGCACATGCCGGTTTTCCACCAGATCGAGGGTCTCGTCGTGGACCGCGGGATTTCCTTCGCGGACCTCGCAGGCACGATCGAGGCATTCACTCGGGCGTTCTTCGGCTCCGGCTTCACGAGTCGGCTCCGTCCGAGCTTCTTTCCGTTCACCGAACCGTCCGCGGAGTTCGACATCAGGCGCCCGGACGGCTCGTGGCTCGAGCTCGGTGGTTGCGGGATGGTCCATCCGAACGTCCTCGCAGCGTGTGGGATCGACCCCGAGGAATGGGGCGGCTTCGCGTTCGGCTTCGGTATCGACCGGATGGCCAAGGAGTACCACGGCGTGGACGACCTCCGAGAGATGTACTCGAACGACGTCCGTTTCATCGAGCAGTTCTAAACCGGCCGGGAGCGACACCTACATGAACATCATCCTGAGCTGGCTCAATGACTTCGCACCCTTCGGAGGTGCGACGGACGACAACATCGAGCGGGTGGCAGCGGGGCTGAACTCGCTCGGTCTTGCGGTGGAGAGTGTGCAACACGTCGGGGCGCCCGTCCCCGGGGTCGTGACGGCGAGAGTGCTGCGTACAGAACGCCACCCCGACGCCGAGCGCGTTCACCGTGTGTTTCTCGATGCCGGGGACGGCACCGAGCGCCACGTGTGGTGTGGCGCCTTCAACATGTCACCCGGCGACGTGGTGCCGCTGGCGACGCTCGGCACGGTGATGCCTGACGGTCGCGATATCCAGAAGCGCAAGATCCTCGGTATCGCGAGCGAGGGCATGCTCTGCTCGGCCACCGAGTTGGCGATCAGCGAGGACCACAGCGGGATCCTGATCCTTCCCGGCGACACCCCTCTCGGGCTTCCGATCATGGAAGCACTCGGCGTGGAACCTGATGCCGTTTTCGAACTGGATCTCACGCGCAATCGGCCTGACTGCTGGGGTCATATGGGTGTGGCGAGGGATCTCGCTGCTTGGTTCGGCCTCCCGTTTACGGTTCCCGGTCGGCCGCTGGGGCCCCTCGGCCCCAAACACTCCGCGCCGGTCACGATTGTCGACGCAGACCGTTGTGGGCGTTTCCTCTCCGTCGTCATGTCGGGCATCGCCGTGGCGGAGTCCGCGCCGTGGATGCAGCGCCGCCTGTCGCTCGCCGGTATGCGACCGATCAGCAACGTGGTCGACGTGTCGAACTACGTGATGCTCGAGGTCAACCAGCCGAACCACGCGTACGACCTCTCCACCCTCGGGGGTGGGTCGTTCCGGATCAGGCGGGCAGCCCCCGACGAGGCATTGGTCACCCTCGACGGCGTCGAGCGCACGTTCGTCCCACGCGATCTTCTGATCTGCGATGGCAACGATGTACCGATCGGTGTCGCCGGAATCATGGGAGGTCGGGACAGCGAGATTTCGGTGAGCACGACCACCGTCGCGCTCGAGGTTGCTTGGTTCGAGCCGGAGGGCATCGGTCAGTCCGTGCCGCACCTCGGGCTCCGCAGCGAAGCCTCGGCGCGTTTCGAGCGCGGCGTCGACCCGTATGTGATCGATCTCGCTGTGCAGCGATTCGCGGAGTTGCTAGCGGAGACCTGCCCGAACCTCGTCGTACACGAGGGCGCCGTGGATGCGAGGGCGGTGAGCCTGCCGGATGAGCAGCGCACGACGCGCGTGCGCACTAGCCGTGTGAACGCGTTGCTCGCGCTGTCCCTCGCGGACTCGGACATCGCTGCACTGCTCGAACCGATCGGCTTCGTCTCCGAGTGCACCGAGCCCGGGATCCTCATGGTCCGGTTGCCCTCGTGGAGGCCCGATGCCACCGGTGAGATCGATGTCATCGAGGAGATCGCCCGGCTGTACGGCTACGACCGAATTCCCAAGACGGTTCGCAAGTCGCCCGAAGGTGGAGGTCTGACTCCCGCGCAAAAGCGCAGGCGCAGGGTGCGCGAGGTCCTGCTCGGTCTCGGCGTCAGCGAGGCAATGCCCGACGTGTTCCTGTCCCCCGGGGACATGGAGCGGGCCGGCATGCAGGGTGCCGTGGTGTCGGTTGCCAATCCGCTTGTGGCGGAACAGTCGGTGCTGCGCGGATCGCTGATCCCCGGTCTGCTCAAATCGATCGCGTACAACGAATCGCACCGGGCAAGCAGCGTGTCCCTCTTCGAGGTGGGTCACCGGTACCTGCCGGGCGCCGACGTGCTCCCGTTCGAGGCCGAGCAGCTCTGCATCGCCCTTGCGGGTCGCGAGGCCCCAGCGGCGGTGCAGGTCTGGGAAGAGATCCGCGCTGCACTCGGTTGGGTCACGACGTCGATCGTCGCCTCAGCCGGGCCTGGGGTGCCCGGGCTCCACCCGACGCGCCACGCCCTCGTTGCGATCGACGACGGCCGCATCGTCGGTGCGCTCGGGGAGATCGATCCGGGTGTGCTCGAGGCGTTCGGGGTCACGGAGCGGGTCGCGGTGCTGGATGTCGATCTTGGGCAATTGCTCGCGCTCGACCCGGAGCCCGTGCAGTTCCGTGCGTTCAGCCGCTACCCGAGCAGTGATGTGGATCTCGCCTTCGTCATCGAAGAGGCGGTTCCGGCAGAGCATGTTGCCGAGGCGATCAGGGTTGGGGCCAGCGCAGTGCTGGTGCGCCTCGACCTGTTTGACGTCTATCGCGGATCCGGTGTTCCGGGAGGGTCGCGCAGCCTCGCCTACCGGCTTCGGCTGCAGGCGCCCGATCGAACGCTGACCGACACGGACGTCGCTGCCGTGCGTGTGCGGTGCATTGATGCTGTCGGCAAGCTCGGCGGAACGCTTCGCTGAGGCTTCCGGGCGGGCAGGTCGCCATGCCGTTCAGACTGCGCGGTCTACCTATCGCCTCTGGTCGACCCACAGAGCGCTTGGCGAGCGAAGGTCCTCAACGATCAGGTTCACGAGGGGTTCGGCCGCCGCGCCGTCTACGCATCCGAGGTGCGTACTCTCGAAAGTTCGCAGCGCCACGCCGCCGCGGAGAATCGGTGCAAGACCGAGGGTGGCGTCGCCGAGGTTCTCACCGATGTAGTCCGAGGTGTTGTAGAGGTGGACGGGGCAGCCGATGTCGCGAAGGTTGGCGCTGTAAGAGTGTCGCGTCTCGGTCCAGTAGTCGCCTTCCGGTTGCGTACGCCGATATCCGCGTGCGCGCCACTTCCCGAAGCTGAGACGCGCCGCTCGAACCCACATCTTAAGGACTGTCCGGATGGCGGGCGGTTGGTACGGGTCGGTGAGCAGCCGGGCTTGGTGGCGCACCCGTCGTTGCATGGGGATGCGGTACTTGCGGTACACGCCCCGCTGTATCTGGATGAGGGGTGCCAGGTCCCGAGCATCGACGAGCCCCACGTAGCGGGGTGGTTCACCACGGGCGCAGAGCTGGTGCGTTACTTCCAGCAGGATCTTGCCCCCGAGGCAGTACCCGAGCAGTTGCCGCTGATCCGGTGCGATCGGCAGGCGCTCGATCTCGTTGAGGTACGCCGACGCCCAGACTCGAAAATCGGCCTTGTCTTTTCCGTCGACGAAAATGTCGTGGACGACTAGGCCCCTACCGCGAAGTTGCTCGACGAACTGTGGGTATCGGGGATCGAGCGCGGCCGGCCAGCCGCGTACGGAGATGAGAATGTCTGTCAAAGGAATCGCCTGTTCTTGCCCGTCAGTTGCTCGCGAGGTCATCGGGGGCGTTGGCCAACCACGCTAGTCGCCCACCCTGACGGCGAAGGACGGCGCGCCACAGCGCCCCGGGCTCGGGGCTGAATGGGTCCCCGGGTTCCGCGTCGAGCACGATCCACGCGCCTGCCTGCAGTTCCGCGTCGAGTTGCCACGGACCCCATCCGGAGTATCCCCGGAAGAGACGGAGCCGTTCCACGGGTGGGGACACCTCGTACGGCTCCCTGCTCAGGTCGACCGTGCCGACCCCATTACGCCACATCGACCAACCGTCGTGTCGATCGCCCGAACCGGTCTGCCCCAGACCGATGAGGGCGTCCGGCCCGACGGGACCGCCACCGAACACCACCGCAGGAGGACTCATGAGGTCGTCCCACGCATCGAGCCCAGAAAGACGATCTTCCGCTGAGGGGCGATTGATCACCACGCCGAGCGCACCCTGATCGTTGTGCTCGATGAGGTACACGACGGTGCGGTCGAAGTTCGGGTCCACAAGTGGCGGTGTGGCGACGAGCAGCCTGCCCGAGATGGACGTGTGGATCACGTGACGATTCTGCACCATGGGCGCCGTCCCTGGGGTGGCCGAAATCCTATGCATGACTATGCATCGTCCTGTATGATCTCGGTCTTATGGTGAACGTCGGCATTGTCGGGGCATCGGGATACACCGGTGCCGAGCTCCTCCGGATCTGCGCCCAGCACCCGGACCTCCGCGTGGTGTATGCCACGGGTGATTCCCAGTCCGGCACGCTCGCATCCTCGTTGTACCCGTCGCTTGCGGTCGCGTACCCGAACCTCGTATTCGAGGAGTTCGATGTCACCCGCACCGACGGTCTGGATCTGGTGTTCCTCGGTCTGCCACACGAGGCCTCGATGGAGCTTGCGCCGCAACTGCTCGGCAGGGTCGGCTGCGTCGTGGACCTCTCGGCCGCGTACCGACTGAAGGACGCATCCCTGTATCCGACTTGGTACGGCTTCGAGCACGATCAGCCGGCCCTGCTCTCCGAGGCCGTCTACGGTCTGCCCGAGCTTTACCGGAGCGAACTCCTGGGAGCGAGGCTGATAGCAACGCCCGGGTGCTACGTCACTGCCGCCTCGCTCGCCCTGGCCCCGCTGATCCGTGGGGGGATCATCGCGCCGACAGGCATCGTGGTGGACGCAGCATCGGGCGTGAGCGGAGCGGGTCGCGCGCTCAAGCACTCGGTGCACTTCGGTACGGTTGACGAGGATTTCACCGCCTACGGCTTGGTGGACCACCGGCACACTCCCGAGATCGAGCAGAACATCGGCGGACAGGTCATCTTTACGCCCCACCTTGCCCCGATGAACCGAGGGATTCTCGCCACCTGCTACGCGCGACCGACGGGCACCGTGACCACAGAGTCACTCCTTGCCACGCTCGCCGGCTTCTATGCGTCCGAGCCGTTCGTGGTGGTGAGGCCCGCATCGCCCTCCACCAAGGCAACTCTCGGTACCAACTCGGTGCACCTCACCGCCCGTTACGACGCCCGCTCCGGCTGGGTGATCGTCATCGCCGCGATCGACAACCTCTGCAAGGGGGCAAGCGGCGGCGCAGTGCAGGCGGCAAACGTTGCGCTCGGCCTGGAGGAGACCGCCGGCCTGCAGACCGTGGGGGTGTACCCGTGAGCGGCGCGGTCGTGTCGGGGAGCGAAGCGGCGCAGAAGGCGGAGGTGCTCGTCGAGGCGCTTCCGTACATCCGGCGCTTCGCCAATCAGATCGTGGTCGTTAAGTACGGCGGAAACGCGCTCGCCGGGGCGAGCGAGAGCGACGCGCTCGCCCTCTTCGCGGAGGACATCGTCCTCATGCAGGCAGTCGGCATGCGTCCGGTCGTCGTCCATGGCGGCGGTCCCCAGATCAGCGACCTGATGGCCCGGCTCGGAAAGACCCCGGAGTTCCGCAATGGTCTGCGTGTCACCGATGCCGAGACGGTTGACATTGCACGCATGGTGCTCCTCGGGCAGGTAAACCCCCAGATCGTCTCGTCGATCAACGTCCACGGCCCGCTTGCCGTAGGGGTGAGCGGGGCCGACGCAGGGCTCATTGTCGCGGCGCCGAAGGATCCGGAACTCGGCTTTGTCGGCGAGGTGACTGCGGTGAACCCGGAAATCGTCAACCGTCTGCTTGCCCAGAACCTCATCCCGGTGATCGCTACCATCGGGTCCGACGCGAGTGGTCAGGCTTACAACATCAATGCGGACACAGTTGCAGGCGCGATCGCGGAGGCGCTCGGTGCCGAGAAGCTTGTCTATCTCACCGATATCGAGGGACTGCGACGCGTCGTCTCGGACCCGACGAGCCTGATCCGTCAGACGACAGCGGACGAGCTGGACGCCCTCATGGCAGACGGGACGATCGCCGGTGGGATGATCCCGAAGGTAGAGAGCTGCGTGCACGCGGTTCGCAACGGCGTGCGCCGCGCGCACATTCTCGATGGACGCATCCCGCACGTGCTCCTGCTCGAGGTTTTCACGGATGCGGGTATCGGCACGATGGTTTCAGGAGGTCTGTGATGGCTGGGCACGGTTTCGACACGCAGGGGATGGCGCACTGCCCGTTCATGCCGGTGTTCGGCGCACCTTCAGTGATGTTTGTGCGCGGTCTCGGCACCGAGCTGTGGGACTCGGGTGGCAAGCGTTACCTCGACTTCCTGTGCGGTATCGCCGTCACCTCGCTCGGCCATTCGAACCCTGCCGTCGCCCGGGCGATTGCAGATCAGGCGAGCACGCTGCTGCACGTCTCCAACTTCTTCTCGAATCCCGTCGCCACCGAGACCGCCGTGATGCTGAATGAGCTGTTCCACGGGGCCACTGGCCAGTGGGGACAGACGTTCTTCTGCAATTCCGGCGCAGAGGCAAACGAGGCAGCCATCAAGCTCGCACGCAAGTTCGGCGGACGCGGACGCCATGTTGTCGTGAGCGCGTTCGGATCCTTTCACGGGCGCACCCTCGCATCGCTCGCCGCGACGGGCCAGCCGGCCAAGCACGAGCCGTTCCAACCGATGCCCGAAGGTTTCCGCCACGTGGCTTGGGGCGACCTCGACGAACTTCGGGCGGCGATCGATCCCGCCGTCAGCGCAGTGCTGATCGAGCCGATCCAGGGCGAGGGTGGTGTCAACCCGGCAACGGTCGAGTACTTCCGCGGCATTCGCGAACTCTGTGACGAGCGTGGCCTGCTGATGATCGTGGATGAGGTGCAGACCGGGTTTGCGAGGACCGGAAAGTGGTTCGGGTTCGAGCACTTCGGTGTCGTCCCAGACGTTGTGACCCTCGCGAAGGCGATGGGCAACGGCATGCCGGTGGGCGCCTGCTGGGCGCGGCGCGAGGTTGCGGCCGTGTTCCAGCCGGGTGACCACGGATCGACCTATAGCGGCACGGCGATCGCCACGGCAGCGGTGCGCGCCGTGATCAGCGAGATGCGTGCGATGGACGCCCCAGCCGTCGCCGTCGCAAAGGGCGCACGTCTCCGCGCCGCTCTTGAGGCGATACCGGCAGTCAAAGAGGTCCGTGGACTCGGGCTCCTTCTCGCCGTGGAACTCGGCGAGGGCGCCGATGCCAAGGCCGTGTACACCACGTTGCTGCAACGTGGCCTCGTTACCAATGCGGTCACCGGCACCGCGCTACGCCTCGCCCCGCCGCTCACCGTCTCCGACGCGGAGATCGACGAGGCAGTGTCAATGATCCGTGAGGTTCTCGAATGAGTAAACGCGACTTCCTGACGGTGACCGATCTCTCGGCAGACGAGTTGGCGCTGGTTCTCTCTTTAGCGGTCAGGTCGGTGTCTTCGCTCTCGCACCCCTTGGAGGGGCTCGGCGTCGCGCTTATCTTCGAGAAGCCGTCGAACAGGACGCGGCAGTCGATGGAGATGGCGGTGGTACAGCTCGGCGGGCACCCCGTGTACACGCGGGGTGAGGAGGTCCAGTTCGATGTCCGTGAGTCCGTGGAAGATGTCGCAAGAACGATGTCCGGGTACCACGCAATCGTGGGGGCACGTGTGTTCAAGCACGAGGTCGTCGAACGGCTGGCTGATGCCGCGACGGTGCCAATCATCAATATGCTCTCGGATCGCGCACACCCGATGCAGGCGCTCGCGGACGTGCTCACCATGACCGAGGTTCTCGGCTCGCTGGCCGGGCGTACCGTGACGTGGGTGGGCGACTACAACAACGTGGCGCGTTCGCTCGGGGAGGCCTGCGTCATGCTGGGTGCGTTGATCCGGTACGGCACCCCGGCGGGCTACGGCCCCTCGGTAGTCGAGGTTGCCCGGCTCGCCGCGCTCGGCAGCGGAGCGGTCGAGACGTTTGAGGACCCCAGCGAGGCGGTGAAGGGCGCAGACGCCGTGCACACCGACACGTGGACCTCGATGGGCCAGGAATCCGAGAGGGAGGCCCGCGTGCGCACGTTCAGCCCGTACACAGTCACCATGAACCTCATGAGGGCGGCAGCGCCCGGGGCGGGCTTCTACCACTGCGCCCCCGTGTACCGGGAGTTCGAGGTGAGCACCGAGGTGATGGACAGCGATCTGTCCCACGTGGTGCGTCAGGGCCACAACCGGCTCCATGCATCGCGCGGACTCCTCGCGTTCCTCTCGGGGGTGTGCTGATGAGCACCAAGCTGGCACGCCAGGCAGCGATCGCAAGGATCATTGGTGAGCGGGCCGTCTCCAGCCAGCCGCAACTCGTCGAACTGCTCCATCTCGAGGGGATCGAGGCTACGCAGGCGACCGTTTCACGCGACCTGAAGGACATGGGGGCCGTCATCGTGCGTGTCCCCGGCGGGGAGACCGTCTACGCGCTTCCCGAGCTCGAGCCACAGCGGGTCGTTCCCCACGAGCAGTTACGCAGGGTGATGGGCGAATGGGTAGCCGAGGTGAGGGTGTCTGCAAACCTCGTCGTGGTCCGTACGCCCCCGGGTTGCGCTCACGTCGTCGCGTCCGCTCTCGACCGCAGCGGTCTGCCGGGGGTCCTCGGGACGGTTGCGGGCGACGACACCATGCTGGTCATCGCGGACGAGAAGATGGGCGGCGCCGAGCTGGCGAACCGGCTCCGGCAGCTCGCCGGGATCCCGACGAGGGTGGGACGCAAATGAGTGACTCCGGCAAGACCCTGTGGCACGGTCGCTTTGCCGGCGGGCCGGCTGAGGAACTCCTCGAGTACACCGTGAGCCTGCCGTTCGACCGCCGTCTCTGGCCGGACGACATTGTCGGTTCGCGTGCGCATGTTGTCGGCCTCGAGCACGTCGGACTGCTGACGCCGGGGGAGCGGGACACAATCCTCGGCGCGCTGGATGTCGTTCACGACGAGATGATGGCTGGCTCGTTCGCGTTCCTGCCGAGCGATGAGGACATTCACACCGCGATTGAGCGCCGCGTCACCGAAATAGCGGGACCTGCGGGTGGCAAGCTGCATACCGGTCGGAGCCGCAACGATCAGTGCGCCACCGATCTTCGGCTCTGGTGCAAGCGGGAACTTCGATCTGTCGCGGCGCGCATTCTCGAGTTCCAAAAGGTGCTGCTGCAGCGCGCGGAGGAAGTCGGCAACGCGTACCTCCCGGGCTACACCCATATGCAGCGTGCCCAGCCGGTATTGCTTGCGCATCATTTACTCGCCCACGCCTGGACGTTCGCCCGGGACGTGGACCGCCTGCTCGCCACCATTGAGCGGCTCGATGTCTCCCCACTGGGGGCTGGCGCCCTCGCCGGTAGCTCGCTGCCGCTGGATCCTGCTTTCACCGCAGCCCAACTCGGGTTTGCGCGGCCCTTCGAGAACTCCCTTGACGCGGTCAGCGACCGGGACCATGTTGCCGAGGCCCTCTTTGACCTTGCGCTCATCGGGATTCACCTCTCGCGCATTGGTGAGGAATGGGTGCTGTGGACCAGCGAGGAGTTCGGTTTCGCGCGCCTCGACGATGCGTATGCCACCGGCTCGTCGATGCTCCCCCAGAAGAAGAATCCGGACATTGCAGAGCTAGCGCGCGGCAAGTCCGGGCGCCTGATCGGCAACCTCACCGGGTTACTGACCACGCTCAAGGGTCTGCCGCTCGCGTACAACCGCGATCTGCAGGAGGACAAAGAGCCGCTCTTCGACGCGGTCGACCAGGTACGCCTTGCGCTCGGAGCGCTCTGCGGCATGGTGTCCACCGCCACGTTCGTCCTCGATCGAATGGCTGAGGCGGCGGACTCGCCCACCTCGGCGGCGACGGATCTCGCCGAGTGGCTCGTGCAGAGGGGCACGCCCTTCCGAGAGGCTCACGCCATAGTCGGCGCGCTCGTGCGGCGCACACTCGCAGGCGACGGCGGCCTCGCCGAGCTGGTGGCCGCCGATCCAAATCTCGGTCCGGAGGCGGCAGCCCTTGTTGCGCCTGGCGTCAGCGTACGCCGGCGGACCACACCGGGTGGGGCTGGTCCAGAACCGGTGGCACGCCAGATGGAACGCTTCCGGTCGCACCTCGAGCGTGACCGGGCCCGGGTTCACGTTGCTCCGGTACGTTGACCGGCATGGCCTTCCACTACCAGTTCCGACCCCGGTACATCGACTGCGACGCCCAGAAGGTGATGCACAACGCCCACTATCTGGCGTACGTGGACGACGCAGTGGATTGCTTTTTCCGATCACGCCTCGGGGGCTTCGAGGAGGTCGGTTTCGACGCCATGGTCAAGAAAGCAACCGTCGAGTGGCAGGCACCCGCGAGGATGCACGACATCGTTGACTGTGATGTCCGCATCTCCCGGTGGGGGAACACCTCCTTCGACGTCGAGGTCGTGGGGACGATCCACGGAGAGCCGTGCTTCACCGCGTTCGTGGTGAACGTGTCGACTACCCCGGGTGCGCCGGTTCCCACCCCTGTGCCCGAGCACGTGAGGGCGGCGCTGTCGGAGTGAGGCGGTTCAGCCGGGGAGACGCACGTCGGCGCCGTGATAACTGCACGTGGCGATGATCCGTTCGCTGCCCCCGGGCCAGTCAGTGACCCTCACGTCGGCCCGCTCGCCGGCCGGTTCGAGGCGCACCCACGCGATGGGGCGCTCCGCCGTCGCCCGGTTCCCCTCGTGCTCGAGCACTGAACGCAGCCGATCCTTCGTGTCACGGGCGAGGTACTGCCACACGATCGAGTGGAACACGATGGTCGCAGTTCCTGTCCCGCGGGTTGGCAGGTGCGCCCCGATCCATTCCCCGGCGTCGGCCCGCTCGACGTCGATGGCATGGTCGAGCGCAACGTCGAGCGCTCCCGAGAGCGTCGCAAAGCGTTCGCGTTGATCGGGCCACACGAATGACAGCAGCCGTTGGCGGGCAGCCGGATCGGAAACGTCCAAAGGAGATACGTCACAGGCCCGGCGCGAACGGACCTCGGTAACGCCCGAGAGGTCGAAGGGGTCCGCCCAGTTGTGGCCGAGCCGTACAGCGCTCGCCGGATCCCCGTACGCCGAACCGTGACACTCGTAGTGGTAGCGGTCCCAGTTCGATATGAGCCCGCCAGAGGCGCCCACTTCCAGCATCGTGAGGGGCAATCGGGTGGATCGAGCAACGTCGGCAAACGCCGGTACGAGCCCGGCACAGCGTGCTACCTCGTTGGTCTGGACGTTCTGGGCGAGTGCCTCGACCACCTCGTCGTGGTGCTCCGCGACGGTCTCGAGAAAGCTCCGAACATCGATGGGGCCGTTGTCGCCGCCCACCGAGGCGTAGCGCTCAGCGAGCCCACGGGCGTCGCCCCGCAGCACGATTCGGTGAACGGCCGCGAGGAGGCGGAGGGTGATGGCATCGCGGAGGGGTTGGTCCGTGCGGCCCTCGAGAAGGTCGGCGGTCGGTCCACCTGCCTCGAGATCTGCGACGAGACCGCGGATAAGCAGCGCGTACTGTGCGGACCCGAGAACTGCGCAGGCCTCAGCCTGACGGCGCATCGCAACGGCCAGGTTGGGTTCCTCGGTGGGCATCGGGACGAGCGTAGGCAGGAGTCGCTCGCCAGTGGGACAAATGAGCGGTGGAAGTCCTCGGACGACGTGCGAACATTGGGCCGCTATGGATCTGATCGCCGACCTCAGCGGTCGTGGGCTTGTCCACGACCACACCGACCTCGACACCTTGCGAGCGCGACTCGCAGCCGGACCGATCGGTGTGTACGTGGGCTTCGATCCCACCGCTGATTCCCTGCATGTCGGCCATCTCGTCGGCCAGCTCTACCTCCGGCGCTTCCAGCTGGCAGGGCACCGTCCGGTTCCGCTGGCAGGTGGTGCCACGGGCATGATCGGCGATCCGTCGGGACGTAGCGAAGAACGCAACCTTCTCGACAACGACATCCTCCGCCACAATGTCGATTGCATCACCCGGCAGCTCCAGCGCCTGCTCGATTTCGAGCCGGGGCCGTACTCGGCCACCCTCGTGAACAATGCCGACTGGACCGAGAAAATCGGTGTGCTCGATTTCCTCCGGGATGTGGGCAAGTACGTGAACGTCAACCAGATGCTCGCCAAGGATTCGGTGCGGAACCGGCTCGACGGGGAGGGTGGGCTCTCCTTCACAGAATTCTCGTATTCCCTGCTACAGGCCAACGACTTCTTGCACCTGTTCCGGCACAACGGCGTGGAGCTGCAGGCCGGCGGTTCGGACCAGTGGGGCAATATTGTGGCCGGCGTGGACCTGATCCGGCGTCGTACCGGGGAGCATGCTCACGCCATCACCCACCCGCTGGTCACCAAAAGCGATGGCTCCAAATTCGGCAAGACGGCGAGTGGCGCTGTTTGGCTCGACCCGGCCAAGACCTCGCCCTACCAGTTCCGCCAGTTCTGGATCAACGTGGACGATTCCATGGTCAGCACGTACCTCAAGATGTTCTCCCTGAGGCCTCTGGTGGACGTTCTGGCGACCTTGGACGACCACGGGCGGGCTCCGGAGCGCCGGATCGCTCAGCGCAACCTGGCGGACGAGATCACCACCATCGCTCACGGCTCGGAAGCGTCAGCGGCTGCGAGCTCTGCAGCCGAGGTGCTCTTCGGCGGCGATCCAACCACGGCCAGCGAACAGGTTCTGGCCGTCGTGAGGCGCGAGGTGCCCTCCAGCACGGTCCCACGGAGTGCCCTCGACGATCAGATCGGGCTCCTCGTTGCGTGCGGATTGGCCTCATCGAACGGTGATGCCCGTCGAACATTGACCCAACGTGGCTACCGGGTTAACGGCGTGCAGATCGACGAGACCACCAGCGTGCGGGAGGTTTCGCTCCTGCACGACCGGTATCTGTTGCTCCGTAAGGGCAAGACCTCGTACCACCTCGCCGAAGTTTCTTCCTGAGCAGGTTGTGCGAACGCGCCTTCGTCGCTAGATTTGCTGTGCCCTGCTAAACGGCTCACAGCCGGAACGCAGGCAGCATCGGAACCTCCACCGCTTGTCGGTGTGTCCCGAGAGCCTCGGCTCCTTGAAAACGGAAGAGAAGATTGAACGCCAGTGCGGACAGTCGTTTCAGCTTGCTGGAATGACTGGACGTCAATTCATGCGTCGGAATTTATTCCGGCGCTTTTTATTACAGGACTTCGACGAACAAACCGGTCAGATTCCGATCCGGTCGTCGAACCTCTCCACGCAAGTCAGGACCCGCCTTCGAGGCTGGACTGGCTGGCAAAACTTGACGGAGAGTTTGATCCTGGCTCAGGACGAACGCTGGCGGAGTGCTTCATACATGCAAGTCGAACGGACACCATCCAGTAGCAATACTGGTGAAGTGTTAGTGGCGAACGGGTGAGTAACACGTGAGGAACCTGCCCCGAACTCTGGGATAACAGGCGGAAACGCCTGCTAATACCGGATAGCACCAGTGGACCGCATGGTCTGCTGATGAAAGTTTTTCGGTTCGGGATGGTCTCGCGGCCTATCAGCTAGTTGGTGGGGTAATGGCCTACCAAGGCGTCGACGGGTAGCTGGTCTGAGAGGATGATCAGCCACACTGGGACTGAGACACGGC
>WLJO01000038.1 GCA_009701715.1 Actinomycetota bacterium | reverse complement strand
CTGCTCCTTCTGTACCGGCATGCCGCCGCGCTAGCGTCGCCTCGTCATGAGTACGCACGCCTCGCACGATTCGCACGGAGCCGGTTCGGCCCCGAGCGGACCCAAGCGCATCCGCCCCTACCAACTGGTCATCGGCCTTGGCGTCTTCATGGCGCTGTTCACCGTTGTATCGGGCATCGTCCCGCAGTTCACCAAGTGGCACGACGAGAACGACATCATGCGGGAGCCGTTCGGGGGAATCCCAGGGCCGCTGCAGATCGCGTTCTACACCGTGGTGCCGATCTTCATCGTGTGGAGCGCGTGGGCGCTCGCCCAGCGCGTGCGCAATTGGGAGCGGGGCGGACCGGACCGTCGTCGCACGACCACCAAGAACATTGCGCACCGCCTCGCCGACTTCCGCGCCGGTGTGTACATGCGCACACTGCTGCGCGACTCGGCTGCCGGTCTCATGCACTCGATGATCTACTTCGGGTTCCTCGTGCTCCTCGGCGTCACCACCACACTCGAGATCGATCACCAGTTGCCCGAGCGCGCGAAGTTCCTGCACGGCAAGACCTACATGGCGTACTCGTTCATCGGCGACCTTGCCGGCACGGTATTCCTCGTTGGGATCGTCTGGGCGGTGCTGCGCCGGTACGTGCAGCGCCCGTACCGCATCCGCATCAAGACCAAGCCCGAGCACGCGATCATCCTCGGCACGTTCTTCCTCATCGGCGCAACCGGCTTCCTCGCAGAGGGCGTGCGCATCGCAACCGAGGGCACGCAGTCGCACGAGAAGTGGTCGTTCGTTGGTTACCCGATCGCCACCTGGTGGGACGGTCTCGGCCTGCAGACCCTCGAGCGCTGGCACCAGATCCTCTGGGTCGCCCACGTGGTGTCGTTCCTCATCTTCCTCGTCATCCTCCCGATGACGATGCTGCGCCACATGTTCACCTCCCCGTTGAACATGTACCTGCGGAACCGTGAGCGTCCCAAGGGCGCGATGAAGCCGATGCCGAACCTGGCCGAGACCTCGCTCGAGACCTTCGGTGCCTCCGTCGTCGAAGACTTCACCTGGAAGCAGCTGCTCGACACCGACTCCTGCACCATGTGCGGCCGCTGCACCAGCGTGTGCCCCGCCCACGCAACGGGCAAGCCGCTCGACCCGCGCGAGATTGTGCTGAAGGCCGGTGAGGTCATGGCGGCCACGGCAACCCACGCACACATCACGCCCCCGATCGGCGTGGACCGGGAGATCTCCATCTCCGCGAACTCCCTGTTTGAGCGCGTCACCGCCGACGAGGTGTGGAGCTGCACCACCTGCCGTGCGTGCGACGAGATCTGCCCGGTCAACATCGAGATCCTCGACAAGATCCTCGACATGCGCCGCTACCTGACGCTCATGGAGAGCAACTTCCCGGCCGAGCTGGGCAACGCTTACCGCGCCATGGAGAACCAGGGCAACCCGTGGGGCATGAATCAGGGCGAGCGTGCCGACTGGGCCAAGGGACTCGACGTGAAGGTTGTGGACCCGGGCGAGGCGTTTACCGAGGAGTACCTCTACTGGGTGGGCTGCGCCGGCTCCTTCGATGACAAGAACAAGAAGGTCACTCAGGCGATGGCCAAGCTGCTGAAGCGGGCCGGCATCGACGTGGCCATCCTCGGCCCGTCGGAGATGTGCACCGGGGACTCGGCCCGCCGGTCCGGCAACGAGTACCTGTTCCAGATGCTCGCCGTGCCCAACATCGAGATGATGAATGGCATGGGCGTGAAGAAGATCATCACGCAGTGCCCGCATTGCTTCAACACACTGAAGAACGAGTACCCGCAGCTCGGCGGCATGTACGAAGTCATCCACCACAGCGAACTGCTCGAGCAGTTGATCGACTCCGGCAAGTTGGACGTCAGCGGTGCCACCCTCGAGGAGCGCGTTGCGTATCACGACTCGTGCTATCTCGGCCGCCACAACGACGTCTACATGGCGCCCCGCAAGGTGGTCGGTTCCCTCAAGGGCGTGCAGGTCGTAGAGATGCCGCGCAACGGCAACATGGGCATGTGCTGTGGCGCCGGGGGTGCCCGCATGTGGATGGAGGAGTCCATCGGCAAGAAGGTGAACGACGAGCGATCGCAGGAGGCGCTGTCCACCGGCGCAACCCGCATCGCCACGGCGTGCCCGTTCTGCTACATCATGCTCGACGACGGTGTGAAGGCGATGGCCCCCACGATGGGTATCGACGCAGACACCATCAAGGTGGCGGACCTCGCCATCCACGTGCTCGACGCAATTGAGGCCGGCGAGAATCGCCTCGCGAATCCCGAGGCACCGCTCAACGCCAGCTTCAGCTGACCCACCGCTGCGGATCTCGGTTTACTTCTGGCGGACAGGTCGCCCGAAGTAGACCGAGATCGTTCGGCAGGTCTGACTACTTGTTGAAGTTCTCGAAGTAGCGGCTCGGCGTGGGCCCGCGCTGGCCCTGATACTTCGAGCCCGACGCTCCCTTGCCGTACGGCCGGTCGGCCGGCGTGGTCATCTGCATGAACGACACCTGACCGATCTTCATCCCCGGGTAGATCGTGATGGGCAGGCTCGCCACGTTCGAGAGTTCGAGGGTGATGTGCCCGTCCCAGCCGGCATCCACGAAGCCCGCCGTGGAATGGATGAGCAGGCCGAGACGCCCGAGCGAACTCTTGCCCTCCACCCGGCCGACAAGGTCGTCGGGCAGGGCCAGGCGCTCCAGGGTGGAGCCGAGCACGAACTCGCCGGGATGGAGAACGAATACCCCGTCCATCGGGATCGTGATGAGTTCGGTGAGGTCCTCGAGGTTCTGCTTGACGTCGATCACCGACGCCGTGTGGTTGCGGAACACCCGGAACAGGTTGGACACCTTCATGTCCACCGAGGAGGGCTGGATGCACTGCTCGTCGAGGGGGTCAATGATGATGCGGGCGGCGGCGAGCGCCTCGCGAATACTGCGGTCGGACAGGATCACAAGGTCCAAACGTAGTGGGGACCGGGGGGTCGGGGCGGCCTCTTGGACGGACCCCGGGCCTGCGTTGGTAATCTGTGCCCTGCCGCGGATGTAGTTCAAAGGCAGAACATCAGCTTCCCAAGCTGAGAATGCGGGTTCGATTCCCGTCATCCGCTCGAATGGAGGCGGCCTCCCGCTTGCGGGGGGCCGTTTGTGTTCGAACTGGTGGTACGTCGGGAATCGGGAGGAGCGAAGCGACGGATTCTGCCCTCAGCGGAAGCGCGGCTCTCGCTTCTCGAGGAAGGCGGCCACGGCCTCGCGGTGTTCCGGCGAGGTGTAGGCGACTTCCAGTGCCGCAAGTTCCCTTTGTTGCACCTGTGCGATGTCGGTCTCTACAGCGTTCTGCGTCAGCAATTGTTTGATCATCAACAACTGCGGGGGCGGGTTGCTAGCCAACTCAGCCGCCATCGCTAGGGCCTCATCAAGCACTTGCTCCGCCGGCACAGCACGATCGACCAGCCGAATTCGCGCTGCCTCGTCACCGAGGATCGTCGTCCCGCTAAGCGCTAGCCATGACGCTGATCCCCAGCCGCACCGCGCCACGAGGAAGTGAGACGAGGCCAGCTCGGGCACGAGACCCATCTTCACGAACCGAGCCGAAAGCTTCGCTGTAGTCGAGGCAACCAACTGATCGAAGGGAAGCACCATCGTGAGCCCAACGCCCACACAAGCACCGTTGATCGCTGCGATGAGTGGCTTGGACTCACGGCATAGTCCAATCCAGTCACGCCCGCCGGGGGGCTCCGATTCGTCGGCTGCCGAGTCCCCGTCCAGATGGCTGCCAAAGTTGGCCCCAATGTCGGCGCCCGCACAAAACCCTCGGCCCGCACCCGTGACAACGATTGCGCCGACCGACGTGTCGTCGTTGGCGCGCGTTACGGCATCGGTCAACTCGGCCATCATCCTGGGCGTCCACGCGTTCATCCGTTCCGGCCGGTTCAAGGTCAATAACAGGACATCGCCTCGTTGCTCGCACAAGATCTGTTGGTAATCCATGTCGGTATACCCCTTTGTAGGTTCTTCGCCGTGCTAGCGATGTGGCGACGGAAGAATTCCGCGCTCCATCAGGACCCCGAGCCAGTGGCAGAAGCTTGCTTCGGTGTTACAGACGCCGCCGAACCCCGCACTACGGAGCTTTACGGTACTCAGATGCGTTGGCGGGGGCGCCTGGTCAGAGCCGTAGGCAAAGCACACGTCTGCGTAATGGTGAGATTCCCCCAGCAACTCGTTCATCGCTAGGGGACGAAGACCACGCTCCATCACGATTCGGTCCCACAGGGACGTACGTTCAGGCAAGTATGTGGCCACGGAAACCGGCTCGTCGGGGCCTATTTCGACCCCGAGTGTGCGGGCTAATGCAGGCCACATGTCCCGGAACTCAAAGACCTCGCCGTTCGTGATGTTGAACGTCTGCCCAGCTGCGGCTGGTTCGTCAGCGGCCCACGACATCGCGTCTGCAAGCAGTCGGGTATCAACCGCCTCCCAGACCCACGAGGCACCACCGGGATACGAGAAAGGGAGTCCCTCGGCCTGTCTGAGGGCTGCGTAGATTCCGATCACTGGCGGCAGGTTCATCACTACGCCGTAGTTCGGGCCGACGATGAGCTGCGGTCGCCAGATCGTGAACGACCAACCCTCTGCTTGAGACCGCTCACGGACGAGATCCTCGTGCCGCCAATAGAAGTTGTCGTGCGGGTCCCTCGGAGCGCTCTCGCGAGCCGGGATTCGGATCGGATGCAGGTGAGCACCGTACGCCTTGGTCCCCTGCAGCAAGCTGAGATGGCGCAGCGTTCCCGGCCCGATCGCATCGAGCAGGTTGCGCAGCATCTGCTCATTGACCGACATCTGGTGTGGATCGGTCCAGCCGCGTACAAGACCCGGCATCTCGTATACCGCTGCATAGACAATGTGGGTAACACCGGCGAGTAGCGGAGCGGCGTCCTGACAGGCCAACCGATCGCGGAGGTCAAGCGGTAGGTGACGGAACGGACGTTCCGAGGCCACCTCGGGCTCGCGCCGCGACACCGCAAGTACCTCGGCGCCATCGGCAAGAAAACGCTCTACCGCGGCTGTGCCTACCAGTCCGCTCGCTCCTGCAACAAGGACGGTTGTGCCAACGAGACTCACCACTTACCCCCTCGAGTGTTTGCGTTGAAAAGGTGCCCGGGACGCGACCAATTCATCTCGTACGGCAAGCCGTACCCAGACGACGCGGTGTAGGCCGTTTGGAGATTGGGTCCGCCAAAGCAGCTGTTGGTCACAAAGAGCTCGCACCTCGGGACCTTGACCTGCTCAAGCAGCCGGCCAGCCGGGCTCACGACACTGACCGCACCGGTCACGAGCGTGGCCACACAGATGTTGCCGTCACTGTCGATCGCCATCGAGTCGAGCAACTGGTAGCACTCAAAGTTGTACAACGGGGTTCAAGAACCGAACGGTGTCTTTCCCGGCTTGACGACACCGGGTGTGTCAATCTCCCAGGACCAGATTCGGCCTGGCGCTCGTACTCGGCCTCGTTCGGGTAGGTGTATTCGTCGAGTAAGACGACGACTTCCTTCAGGAGGGCCTCGCCTTCTGGTGCGAATTGGTCCGGCATTCAGAAACTCCTCGTCGGCAATCGAGTCGGCGACTCATGGGCAGTAGTCGTTGTCGGTTATCGACCGGTGAAGTGGGGCTCGCGCTTCTCAAGGAACGAGCGCACGCCCTCACGATGGTCTTCCGTGCGGAAGAGCTCGGTCAGTGTCGACGACACCCAACTGCCGAGCGAGTCCCAGTCGGGATCGAGGGCCCGGCGGAGCCCCTCCTTGATCTTCGCGACTGCAAGCGGCGGCCGGGTCGCGATCTTCTGCGCGAGCTCAAGGGCTGTGGGGAGGAGGTTCTCATGGGGGACGACGCGGGATACCAGGCCGATCGACTTGGCTGTCGGGGCATCGATGACTTCTCCGGTGAGGAGCAACTCGGCGGCGGTCTCACGTCCGACCAGCTGAGCCAGCCGGCCGATCCCGGCAACATCGGTGCAGAGGCCGCGCAGGACAAAGAGCTCGCCGAACTTGGCGCGCTCAGATGCGACGCGCAGGTCGCACATCATGGCCATCTCCATGCCCCAGCCGACAGCAGCACCGTTGACGGCGGCGATGATCGGGATATTGCTCCGCAGGAGTGCTCCCGCTGCGGGAGTGAGCCGCGGCTCGACGACCACCGGCTTGTCAGGGCGGTCTCCACCCCCCATCACCTCGCGGACGTCGTCCCCGGAACAGAACGCCGGATCCGCACCCGTGAGCACGATCGCTCGTGCGCTGCTGTTCCGCACCGCAGCCTCGAGCTCGTCATAGGTCTGGAATCGGAGGGCATTGCGGACCTCGGGCCGGTTGATGGTGACGACGTCCACAAAACCCTCACGCGTCACGATGATGTCGCTGCCCATCAGAAGACCTCCCACCAGTCAGTTCGTTCCTGCGCCTCTTGCCTCGTGTGTTCGGCAATAACGCGACCGCTGCGCATCACATAGACGTGATCAACGAAGTCCAGCGTCTGGCCGATGGCCTGCTCCACGAGGAGGACCGTGACCCCACCCTCGCGGGCGAGTCGTTGTGTGGCGAGGAAGAGCTGCTTCGTGACGAGGGGTGAGAGGCCGAGGCTCGGCTCGTCGAGCATCAACACCCGTGCGCCGGCCATCAGGGCAATGCCCATGGACACCATGCGCTGCTCGCCACCGCTCATGGTGCCCGCAATCTGGTCGAGGCGCTGCCCGAGAATCGGGAAGAGATCAATCACGAATGCAAGTCGTTCCTGCACGATGCGTGCATCGGACACGGTGGTGGCGCCGAGCATGAGGTTGCCCCTCACGGTCATCGTCGAGAACACAGCGCGTTCTTGGGGCAGGTACACCAGGCCCTGCTTCACCCGGAGGTCAGGACGGGCACTGGTGATGTCGTTGTCGCCGAGCAGGAGGGTGCCCTTGAAGAGTGGGTTGAGGCCGGCGATGGTCTTCATGACGGTCGTCTTGCCCGCCCCATTGTGACCGAACAGCGCCGTGATCTTTCCGGGTGCGATAGTCATCGAGATGTCGAAGACAACTGCTTCTCCGAGATATCCCGTCTCGAGGTTCTTCACCTCCAGGGAGAGGCGTTCCGGTGCGAGTGTGTCGGTCATTCGGTTGTGCCTCCAACGGGGAAGGTGCACAGCAAGGAGGTCTGCATCATCAGAGCAGGCCCCCCTCGAGTGCAGTGAGGGCTCGTTGAGCAGTCTCAACGATGGTACGCGCGTGCTGGTCGACGTCGAAGTCGTCCGCCGCCATCGCGGCGGCGCGGTAGCGGGCGACCACACCGGTGCCGATGCAGGCGGAGCGCCAGTACGAGAAGGCAAGGTAATAAGGGAGCAGAGTGAGGTCGCGCCCGGTTGCCCCGGCGTATGCCTCGGCCATCTCCCGGCGAGAAGCGAAACCCGGCGCGGTCGACGCGGCGGTCAGCGGGCTGCGTGACTCCTCTCCGGTCTCGATCCAGCTCGACATCAACCAGCCGACGTCAGCGAGCACGTCGCCGAGAGTGGACAGCTCCCAGTCGAGCACTGCGTTGATGGTGCCGCCTGGCCCGAGGATCATGTTTCCGAGGCGGAAGTCTCCGTGTACGAGGCCAGTGTGCGTCTGCTCGGGGACCGAAGCGGCCAGCCGTCGGAAGACCTCGTCGAGCACCGGAATGTCGACGGACTTGGACTTCTCGTACTGCTGCTGCCACCTGGCCAGTTGCCGCAGGAGATAATTCTCGCGCCGCCCGAGCGTACCCAGGCCCACCTCGTCGATCTGTACTGCGTGAATCCGCCCGAGCACGTCCATCAATGTGGAGGACGCGGTACGGCGATCCGCCTCCGGGTACGCGAGCGCGTCGGTGCGGGTGGCGAGGACGGGTCCCTCAACGTACTTCATGATGTAGAAAGGGGCGTCGTTCACGGTGGCGTCGTCGCACATCGCCACTGCCGGCGCAACAGGGACGTCTGTGTCGGCCAGAGCGTCGATGATGCGGTATTCCCTACCCATGTCGTGCGCCGTAGCGAGTACCGAGCCCAACGGTGGACGGCGAAGCACGTAGCGCTGGTCGGCGGCGTCCTGGACCAAGTAGGTGAGGTTGGACCTACCGCCAGCGATCAACCGGAACGAGAACGGCGCCTTCGCATCCGGTATCGCCCGGATGAGCCAAGCCGTGACACCAGAGACCTCAATCCCCAGAGGATGGGCTACCGGCGCTTGAGTGGACCAGTGTGCGTTACTCATACTGCGAAATACGCTTTCCGCAGGTCCTCGTTCTCCATCAGTTCGCGCAGACTGCCGTGCGTGCGCACGGAGCCAGACTCGAGGAAATAGCAGTTCGCCTGCAGGCGCTCGAGGAACGCGAGATTGTGCTCGACGATGCAGACCGTCTTGCCAATTTCGGGCAGTCGCTTGATCGTCTCGGCCACATGATGCATCCACTGCTCGTCGACACCACTCGTCGGCTCGTCGAGCAGGAGCACCTCGGCACCCGTCGCAAGCGCCCTGGCGATGGCGACGAGCTTCTGCTCGCCGTGCGCAAGATCGGCACAGAGCGTGTTGGCATGTCTGTCCATACCGACGATGCGGAGTTGATCGAGTGCAATGGCTTTGGCGGAGCGGTTGCTGGCCCGCACCTTCCACGGCAGGAAGTACAGACTCAGGAGCGACTCACCGCTCTGCCCCGGCACCGCAGACATCACGTTCTCCAGTGCAGTCATCTGGCGAAACAACCGGGTGTCCTGGAAGGACCGTACGACGCCAAGCTTGGCGATCTGGTCGGGACGCATCCCGCGCAGGCTCTGGCCTCGGTACTCGATGACGCCTTGGTCGGCTGAGATGAAGCCGGTGAACAGCCCGAAGAGTGTGCTCTTCCCGGCTCCGTTCGGTCCAATGAGTGCCGTTACCTTGCCGAGGGGAAGGTCGAGGTCAACACCGTTGACCGCCTTGATGCCGCCGAAGTGCTTCACGAGTCCCCGCACCTTCAGTGCGGTCACGCCGTCACCGGCGGGGCGCTGCACGGTCGTTGTCGCAACTCGGTCCAGCAGCTTCTTCCATTCCTGCTGGTTCTCGGCGCCCCCGTTGCCGACACCCAACGGCGTGATCGATGCCTCGACATAACCTTTGCCGGCTGCCCGGAGTCGGCCGTGGCGTTCTCGCAGGATGCCCTCCGGGCGGTACATCATGAACAGGACTAGAGCAGCCCCGTAGATGATCATCTGCGCAAAAGTGGCCCTCGAGGGATTGATATGCACGACGTTTTCGAGGATCGGCGTGGACGCCGTAATCACCACGGCACCGAGCACCGAGCCAATCAGGTTGCCGGTCCCACCGAGCACGACCATCGCGATCATCGCGATTGCCTGGTTCAAGGTCCACTGTTGGGGCGAGACCTGCTGGTAGTAGAACACGAACAGGGCGCCACCGAGACCTGCTACCGCCGAGGTCGTGCCGAATGCGACCACCTTGAACCCGACGGTGTGCTTCCCGAGTGCCTTGGTGGCCAACTCATCTTCGCGGATGCCCTTGAGCACCCTGCCGAAGGACGACTCACCGAGGCGCCAGCACGCAAGGAACACGATGACACCGATGACGACGAGGAGGATGAACACCTCGCTGGGGCTGACAAATTTTTTGCCGAAGAGCGAGATATCGCCGAGCCCCTGCAACCCGTACTGCCCACCCAACGCGTCGATACTGATGACGGTTGATGCGACGATGTAGGCAAAAGCGAGTGTGAGCAAGATGACGAACTCATTGGGGAGCCGGAGAGCCGGAAGGCTCACGAGCACACCGATCACGCCCGACAGGATGAACGCAACCACTACCGCCGCTGGAAAGCTCCAGTGGTGCGTAGCCCCGAGTACGCCAGCGGTATAGCCGCCAACAGCACCGAACGCGGCGTGGGCGATCGATGCCTGACCGGCGAACCCCATCAAGATGTTGAGCGACAACGCGAAGATGCTGAAGAGCACCATCTGGTTGACGATGTTCATGGACAAACCCATGCGACGAACCTCTCAGGTGATCGTCGCGGTCGTGCGACGGGTGAAGTACCGACGGAAGTCGGTGGGGAGCAGGATCAGGTACACAAGCAGGATCGAGAAGACCACCGCAGGCGCGTACTGGAGAGGGAGCCACAACGCCGAGAGAGACTGGATCAGGCCGACGATGAGGCCAACGACAGCGATTCGGAGCGGCCCACGTTCCATGCCGGCGACGAAAGCCACGACAAAGCCGTAGAACATGGCGTTGAATCCCATCGATGGCTGTGCCGCCACTGTGCTCGACTCGAACATGCCGAGAAGGCCGGCGAGCACGGAACCTATGGCGAAGACCAGGATGAAGATTCTCTTCGTGTTAATCCCAACCACCTGCGCCATCTGGGGGTTCACCTGAACGCCTGTGACCCGTGAGCCCTGCTTGGTCCACTTGAGGAAGGCCCAGAGCGCAAGGAGAATCAGCCAGTACAACAGGACTGCAAGGACCTGGAGCTTGGTGTAACGGACGTCACCAAGTGAGTAGCCCTTGTTAGTGATGAGGTTGAAACTCAGTGGTTGCGTGTTCCATACCCACGAGACGACGTTCTGCGCCACGATGGTGAGCCCCAACGAGGCGATGAATACCGGAATGAGGGGATCCCCGCCCCTCCGGGCGGCCCGTGCAGCAATCCTTCGGTAGATGTACGCCTCAATGAGAACACCCATGAGTGCGGCCACGACCAGACCGAATGCGATGTCGCCGATGTGGGGTAGCGGGAGGTGGTCCTCAGACCAGATCGCTGCATACACAGCCCCGAGATAGGTAGCCACATAGGCAACATGGAAGCGCTTGGTCACGCTCGTGATGAGCGAATAACTCGCGCCCAGCAGTGCAAAGGTGCTGCCGTCGACGACACCGTTGACAGTTTGCTGCATCACCTCACTGCCCGTCATGGTCTGCCCCCGTTTGTGCAGGGGCAGACCATCGGAGCAGCGAGAGGTCCAGCTGGGATCACTCTCACCATTGATGTCACGGCAGCTTGAAGTCCTTGCCGCCGATATTGAAGTAGGCGAGGGGCTGGGGCTTGCCATCTTTGAGGACAAACAACCCCATCGGGCGGAAGGCCAGCGAGTGGGACGTCGCGTCGAAGGCGATCGAACCGGTCACGTCACCCGTGCCGTAGAGGCTCGGGAACGTGAGGTTCTCCAGCATGGCCTTCTGCAGATCGGCACCATTGGTGACGTCACCACCGGCAGCGAGCGTGCGCTGGACGATCTCCCAGAAGATGTACACGTCCTCGTAGTAGTTCGCCGGGTAGTAATCCGGGTCGGTTCCGTGCTTGGTGCGGAATGCGTCGACGAAGTGTTTCGCCCACGGGTTCTGCGTATTGACGGCGTCGAAGTAGTCGTAGGCAAACATGTAGCCGTCGAATGCACTACCGGCGACGTCCACGGTGGTCGCACCGAAGTCGGGACCGATGACCGGAGCCGTCATGCCCGAGAGGGCATACGCCTTCATGAAGGCGGCCGGGTCACTGCCCCACACCCAGTTGAAGATCACGTCGGGCTTCATGCTGCGGAGCTGATCGATGGCTTTCGGGTAGTCCGCCGTTCCGGCACTCGGGAGCGGGACCAATGCCTGACCAACGATTTCGGCACCGACGCTGTCGGCGAGGCTCTGCAGCACGGCAATGGTGCCCTTGGTGAGAGCACCGATGTCGTAGCCGGTGATTGCCCAGCGCTTTGCGGCGGGCATCGCCGTCTTCAGGTACTCAACCACACCGGCGAGCGAGTCATCGGGGGTGATGGCGCGACCACCCCAGGCGTATGGCTTTCCCTGGAAGACGGTGGAGGTGCCGCCGCCCGGATCGATCGTGAGGATCTTGTACTGGTCGATCAGGGGGATCATCGAGCCGGTTCCGAAGAAGCCGGACGCAAGTGCCATGTGGATCTTGCCCTTCTCGCCCCACTCACGGGCGCCGTCAGCGCCTGCAGTCGTGGAGACAGCGAGGTCCTTCGTGGTGAAGGTGAACTCCGGGCCGCCAGCAGCCTTGATTTCCGCCGCTGCCAACTCCATGCCCTTGAGGGCCTCTTGGCCGTAGTACGCCTGCGACGTGCTGAGCAGCATTGCAGCACCGATCTCTATCTTCAGTCCACCTCCGAGGTGTGCTGCGTCTTTCGCAAAGGTGTTCTTGATGAAGTCGGCCCCACCGTCTGCGACGGTGGAGTCACCTGTGTTCGAGGCCGAGGTTGATTCGGTGGTCGATTTTTCGGTGGTCTCGGTGGGTTTCGAGCTGTTACCGCTACCACAAGAAGCAACGAGTAGGCCGGCGGCAGCAGCGAACGATGCCACTAGGGCTCTGCGGTGGTGCCTCCGGTCGCCTTTGACGTGTGATCGTTTTTGCATCTCTCCTCTTTCATTGGTTGTGGTGGCACGGCGACGCCGTGCCACGTGAGGTCAGTTCCGCTGAAGGAGGACCCACGTACCCGCCCAAATTGGGTGGCACGTGAGTCCCTTGCGGTGGTGGTGCCTAGGAGGGCCGAACGGCCTCCCGCAGGTCTCGTTTGAGGACCTTGCCGGTTGCTGTCCGCGGCAGTGGTTCGTCCCAGAAGAAGATGACCGAGGGCGTCTTGAAGCGTGCGAGGCGTGCAGCGACGAACTCTTGGAGCTCAGACGCAGTGGCCTGCGCGCCCGGTTGGAGCTGCACGACGGCAGCGACCTCCTCGCCGTAACTCCGATGAGGGAGTCCGATGATCGCCACGTCGGCTACTGCGGGATGCTCGAACATGACCGCTTCGACCTCTGAGGAGTACACGTTCTCGCCGCCGCGGATGACGACGTCCTTGAGACGGTCGACGACGTAAAGGAACCCCTCGTCGTCCTGGTGTCCAAGGTCGCCGGTGCGGAACCACCCGTCAACGAACGCGTCAGCCGTTTCGGCGGGCTTGTTCCAATAGCCGTTCACGACATTGGGTCCCCTCACCCACAGCTCTCCCACAGCCCCGGGCGGACAGTCGTTTCCGTCTTCGTCCACTATTCGTACTTCGGCAACCAACACTGGCCGTCCGATGCTTGACGGATGGGTGAAGTATTCCAAGCCCGAGTTCAGCACGATCGCCGATGTCGTCTCAGTGAGCCCGTAGCCATTCGCCGGTGTAACGCGGGTGTCAAACGTCTTTTCGATCTTGTTGATGAGGTCTGGGGGAACGGATGCACCACCGGAGCTGATTGCACCGAGGGCCGACGTGTCGAGCTCGTCAATGCGCGGAGATTCCAGCAACTGCCGCAGCAGCATCGGCACGAGCGACGTCGTGGTGATCCTTTCGCGGGCGAGGATGTCGATGGCCTGATCGACGTCCCACTTGTACATGGTGACGAGTTTCGAGCCGAATGCAGCGGCCAGGTAGAGACCGGAGAGCCCACCGATGTGGAAGAACGGAAATACCTGCAGCGACGCAGGCTGCTGCGGAGGCGGAGCATCCGGGTCAAGCGGTACAACCCCAGCAATCGTCGTATTGAGCGCCCCCATGAACGCCATGTTCTTGATGTTGGTGCAGTGACTGAGGTGGGAGGCCACTGCCCCCTTGGGGTTTCCGGTCGTCCCGGAGGTGTACATGATTGTTGCGATGTCTGAGTACGACACCTCCGTGGCCAATAGGCGTGCAGATCGGTCAAATTGATCGCGGAGGGTTTCCCACCGGTCGACGCCGGACGGCAACTCGCCTTGATGTCGGCTGACGACAACTCCCCTCAGGCCGAACGTGTCGATGGCGTCCTTCAGGCGATCCCAGCGTTCCGTGTCGGCGAAGAGGACCGAGGCACGCGAGTCGGAGATGGCATATGCCAGCTCGGATGCGGTCCACCATGCGTTGAGAGGCACCGCGACCGCACCAATAGACACGGTGGCCCAGAATGCAACAGCCCACTCGGGGTAGTTCCTTGCAGCGATGACCACCCGATCGCCCTTGCGGACTCCGTAGGCATCGACAAAGTGCCTACCGAGACCTGCCGCCAGGGCGAAGTGTTCCGCGTACGTGTACCGCTCGCCTTCGAACACGAGGAACGTGGCGTCGCCAAATGCCTCGGTGTTGGCAAGTGCCTCACGCAGCGAGGGGAGCGCGTTCACGAACACCGGCATCTGGATGCCGTTGATCGTTGCGCACCGAACCTCGAACTCAGCGCCGGGTTCTGTGAGTAGCGCAAGGGCCTCTGCACGCGGCATAGACACCGGTTTTCCCCCTCTAGTTACTGCCCACCGAAGTTGTCCTCGGTTCGCCCCAAGCCACCGTCCCCACGGTCTGCCGAGGCGAAACATAGAGCGTAAATGAGGTTGGCGTCAACCTCATTTTCTAACTTGACCCGACTTCGCCTCGCCCGTACGATCCTCTTTTTGACGGGGCGGGGTGGCACTCCCGGCTGGCGCGACGCGTAAAGGATCACTGTGCGGCCAAATGAAGGGTCGGAGAGCGACACAAAGACCTCAAGCAAGCAGTCGGCCCGTGACGCCGTTGTCCCGGATTTTGCCGACATCTCGGAGCAAGTGCCGAACCGCTACGACAAACGCCGAGCGAGGACACGCGATCAGTTGCTGTCCGCAGCACGGGTGGTCTTCGAACGAGACGGTTTTCACGCGGCCCGACTGGCTGATGTCGCTACTGAGGCCGGGCTGTCGACTGGGACGTTCTACAACTACTACGACTCGAAGGCGGAGTTGTTCCGAGACCTCATGTCTGTGGTGATTGATGATCTCATCGAACACTCAGACAATCGCGTTGAGGTTTCCGACCCGATCCGAGGGATCGAGATGTCGAACCGTGCTTACGTCCGTGGATACCGCCGTAACGCTCGGCTGATGACGCTCCTCTTGCAGATCGCGGAGCAGGACAACGAGCTCCGAGAGCGCCAACTTGCCATCCGTCAGGTATTCGAGAATCGACTGAGCAAAGCGATCCGTCGTTGGCAACGCGATGGTCGTGTCTATCCAGACCTCGACCCCGTCTACACCGCCAACGCTCTCGCGTACATGGTCGACCGATTCCTCTACGAGTGGACCGTCATGGATCTCGCCTATGACGAGGACTTGGTTGTTGAGACCCTAACGAAGTTATGGGCTAGGTCGCTCGGGCTTGACCGGCCAACCTGAGCTCGGCCTGCGGGAGCTCCGGCAGCGCAGAGACCCGGGTTTTTCCTCCAGGCATCGATGCTGTTCCAACCACGCCCTAGGGTGAGTTGCGGAGTGTGATGGACAAGTTCACGAAGTACCCCAAGGTGCTGCTACACGACCATCTGGACGGCGGCCTGCGCCCCTCGACCGTGGTCGAACTGGCCGCCGAGTACGGCTACCGCAACCTGCCCACCACCGATGTGGAGGCACTTGCCCACTGGTTCCATCGTGGCGCCAAGCGCAACGACCTCGTCCTGTATCTCGAGACCTTCGCCCACACCGTCGGGGTGATGCAGCACCGTGACGCCATCGAGCGCGTGGCCTTCGAGTGTGCCCAGGACCTCGCAGCGGACGGTGTCGTGTACGCCGAGGTGCGGTGCGCACCAGAGCTGCACACCGAGGCCGGACTGACGCTCAACGAGGTGGTGCAAGCCGTGATGGACGGCCTCCGGCGCGGTGCCGCGGGCACCGACCTCACCGTGTATGTGCTGCTCTGCGCCATGCGCACGGCGGCCCGCAGCCTCGAGATCGCGATGCTCGCCACCGCGTGGCGCGACAACGGGGTGGTCGGATTCGACATCGCCGGTGCCGAGGCCGGACACCCGCCCACCCGTCACCTCGAGGCGTTCAATCACGTCCAGCGCGAGAACTTCCACGCAACCATTCATGCAGGCGAGGCGTTCGGGCTACCGAGCATCTGGGAGGCAGTACAGCTGTGCGGCGCCGAGCGCCTCGGGCACGGCGTGCGCATCGTGGACGACATCGCCGGCGAGCCCGGCAACGAGGTACTCGGGCGCCTCGCCCAGTTCGTCCGTGACCGCCGCATCCCGCTCGAGCTGTGCCCGACGAGCAACGTGAACACCGGAGTGTGCCCCTCGATCGCAGAGCACCCCATCGGCATGCTGCGCCGACTGCGCTTCCGTGTCACCGTCAACACCGATAACCGCCTGATGAGCGACACGAGCATGTCGAACGAGTTCCGGCAGCTGGCCGAGTCGTTTGGATGGGGCATTGACGACTTCGAGTGGGTGACGGTGAACGCTGCGAAGAGCGCCTTCGCCCCGTTCACCGAGCGCCTGCGCGTCATCAACGGGCTGGTAAAGCCGCGCTACGCCCTGCTGCGGGCCGCGCAAACCCTTGGTGGTTAGCCGACTCGTGCGCTGACCGATCGCATCAGCGGCTCAGCACTCAGAAGCGACGGTCGTTCGTCTTCTTCTTCGGCGGTGCCTTGAACGGGGCCTCGATCAGAGCCTCGAAGGCGGCCTCGTCGGGCTGCTTGGGCTCGTTGAGCCGCTGCAGGTAGGTCTTGAGCGCCTGACGGCCGGCAGCGACGTGATCGCCCTTCAGGCCGACCGAGCGGGCGAGGGCGTCCTTGGCCTTGACGACGCGGTCCTTGCGCAGGGCCTTCTCCTCCTCGGAGTGCTCCCGCTGGACCTTGTTGGCCTTGGATTCCTGGGCGGCCAGGCGACGGGCCTCGGCTTCCTGGAGGGGCGTGAGGTTCGATCGGGTTGCCACGTTGTCTTCCTTCGGTTCGGGGAGTGCCCACAGTTCTGCGAAACCGCAGGCTAACGGCACTGCGGCATTACCCGGCATGACCGAGGCGCAAGCGCCCGAGGCGCATAGCCTTTAGTCCCTATGGCCACGACGCCCACCGCCGCATTCTCCATCACGCTCGACTGCCGCCTCGACAACGTTCCGGGGACCCTCGGCAGGCTTTGCAACGCAATCGGCGATGCTGGCGGCAACATCGGTGCCCTCGACGGTTTCGATGTCCGTGGCCCGGAACTGCGCCGCTGTCTCGTCGTCCACTGCCGCGACGAGGCCCACCAACTCCGCGTGGTGGAGGCGGTCAAGGCGCTCAAGGGCGTCAACCTCGTCGACTGGTGGGACCGCACCTACCGCATGCACGAGGGCGGCAAGATCTCCACGGGCACCGCTGCGCCTGTCAACGACCGTGACGACCTCTCGATGGCCTATACGCCCGGCGTGGCACGGGTGTGCTTGTCGATCCACGACAACCCCGACCTGTCCCACGAGTACACGATCCGCAGGAACACCGTCGCCATCGTCAGCAACGGCACCGCCGTGCTCGGCCTGGGCGACATCGGCCCCGAAGCCGCCATGCCGGTCATGGAGGGAAAGGCAATGCTCTTCAAGGAGTTCGGCGGCGTCGATGGCTTCCCGATCTGCATCAACGCCCGCACTGCCGACGAAGTGGTGGACTTCGTGCAGCGCATCGCCCCCACCTTCGGCGGCATCAACCTCGAGGACATCAAGGCCCCCGAGTGCTTCGAGATCGAGGAGCGCCTGAAGGCAAGCCTCGACATCCCGGTATTCCACGACGACCAGCACGGCACCGCCGTGGTTGCGCTCGCAGCGCTCTGGAACTCGCTGAAGATCACGGGGAAGAAGATGGAAGACCTGTCCGTGGTCATCGCCGGCATCGGTGCCGCCGGAGTGGCGATCGGCAAGATCCTCATCAACGCCGGTGTCGGCGAGATCGTCGGCTGCGACCGGGTGGGCGCCATCTACACCGGGCGCAGCGACCTGAACTTCGCAAAGGAGTGGTTCGCCGAGCACACCAATCCGTCGCGCAAGATGGGCTCCATCGCCGATGTTATGCGTGGTGCAGACGTGTTCCTTGGCGTGAGCGGACCGGACCTCATCACCGCCGCCGATGTCCGCACGATGGCGTCGAAGCCGATCATCTTCGCGATGGCCAACCCGAACCCCGAGATCCGCCCCGAAGAGGTCGACGGACTCGCGGCCGTGATGGCAACGGGGCGCAGCGACTACCCGAACCAGATCAACAACGTGCTCTGCTTCCCCGGCATCTTCCGCGGTGCGCTCGACGTGCACGCCACCGACATCACCGAGAACATGAAGCTTGCCGCAGCGATCGCCATCGCCGAGTCGGTCACCGACGCTCAGTTGTCACCGCAGTTCGTGGTGCCCTCGGTGTTCGACCGCTCGGTGGTTGACCGTGTGGCTCCGGCGGTGTCCAAGGCGGCCATCGCCGACGGGGTCATCCGCAAGCCCAAGGCCTGAGCAGGTCACCGCAACTGAGGGATCACCTCGGCACCAACGGTCTCGATCGCGCCGGCAATGCGGTTGAGCGGCATGCCACCCATGTCGAACGTGAGCAGGTAGGTGTTGAGGTGCAGCAGTTCATGTAGCGAGACTCCCACTCGGCCTTGCCGGCGGCGCAGTCCTCTGCCACCCAGGCGTGGCTGCACATCCCGAGGCGACGATGCCACTGGGCCTGCGTCTCGCGTAGCCCGGTTACCGGATCAGTGAGGTGATCGCCGAGGGCGAGGAGCCCAACCTGTATGACCAGAACCTACTGAACCGGCCTGGCGTCAGTAGATTCAGCGCATGCTCCGCTGGGTGGACAAGTGGACTCGTCGGCAGCGAGTCCTCGCCGCGCTGATCGTCACCCTCATCGCCGTCACGCTGCCGTACGTCGAGTTGCTGTTCGGCCTGAAGACGGCCATGTACAACGACATCAACGGGGCACACTTGCCGCGGTACGAGGCCGTGTGGCAGAACCTCCAGCACGGTCGCTCGCCGTTCTGGTGGAGCGGCATCCTCTCTGGCCACAACGCTCTCGGCGCCGGTCAGTCAGCGATCTTCTACCTCCCGAACGTCATCTTCGGTTGGGTGCCTCCCGTCACTGCGTTTCGGTGGTGGTTCTTCTTCCACCTCTGGCTTATGGCAGCTGGCTGGTTCCTGTGGTCATTGCGCCGCTGGGGCTCCATCGCCGGAGCCGTGGTGTCCGGCGTTGTCGGCGTGCTCAATGGTGTGCTGGTTTCCCACTTCATCGACACCCCCTACATCGCAGCGATCGCGCTCCTCCCCTGGGCAATGCTCGCCTTCGACCGAGTGGTCGACCTCGCTAAACGCCGGGACATTGCGCTTCTTGCGCTACTGCTCGCTGGGATCTCGTTCACCGGTCACCCGCAGTTGCTGTGGCTCACCTTGGTAGCACTGGGTGTAACGACCGTCGTCTACGTTGTTCTGCGCACCGTCGACTGGCGGACAGTGCTTCGTGTTGTGAGTGCGTGCGGGCTGGGTCTCGCCCTAGCCGCAGCAGCACTCCTTCCCCAACTGCGTTTCGGGCGCACCAGTGTTCGTCCCAAACTCGACAAGGCGGGCGCCTTCCAGTACGCGGAGGAGCCGAGACATCTCCTAACCCTCATCGCGCACAACATTATGGGCGGTGCGAACAGTGCCTTCGGTTGGCACACACCGTGGCAAGCCGGCACACAACAACCCGAGCAGATCAACTACCTCGGCATCATCGGCCTCGCGCTTGCCGTTATTGCGGTTGTTCGACTCGGCAGGGACCGACGCAGCATTGCGTTTCTGGTAGTTGCGGTGTTCGCACTGCTCACCTCTCTCGGCGATAACACACCCATTGGAACGCTCGCATTCCATGTACTGCCCTTTGCGAACCGCTTCCGAATCTGGTCCCGCAACCTGCTGCTCGTAAACCTCGTCGTGGCATCACTTGCTGGCGCCGGTGTTCGCGAACTGCTGCGGCTACCGCGTCGCTGGGTTGCACCGATCGCGTTGGGTGCGGCAGCACTCGGCATCCTGATGACGCTGCTCCCTGCCCTGACGTCACTCGGTGGGGCGATGCTGAAAGGCCGCGAAGGGCTCATAGCGCGTTTGCTCCCGGTGGTCTTCCTGCTCGCTCTGCTTGCTGCAGTGTTCGTCGCCGTGAGAGACCGGCGACTCGGTGCCTGCGCGATTGTGGTGGTATGCCTGATTGATCTCGGATCGTTCGCCTTCTCCGGGCTCTGGCGGTCGCAGGGGGCAACGCCCGCCGAGTCACGCGCGATCTGGGGAGACACCGCCCCCTTCTTCGGAGCAATCGTCAATCAACCCGGCGGGCTTGACCGCTGGGTGAGCGACGTGGCGGATTCGTCAACGCTCTGGCCGTCGGCGCTCGGCCGAGGTGGACCGACCGTCAATGGCTACGACCCACTTATGCAGGCCGACTACTCGGCCACCGTCGGGTACATGTCGTACAACGGCTACCTGAACCAACCCCTCATCTGGTCGGGAGGCTGGCTCCCGGACGTGCTGCGCACGACCACATTGGTGGCAAGCGGGTACGCGGGGGCACCCGCCCCGGGTTGGAACCTGTACGGCACGGCCAATGGCTACACGCTGTACTCCTACGCCCCACGACTGCCCGAGAACTATCTCGTGGGCGGCGTGCGTGTGGGTTCTCTTGACGATGCCCGTGCCGGGCTCAGCGCGCCAGACACTAACCTCACGCAGTACGCCTACGTGGACCGCAACACGGTGAGCGAAGCCGACCTCAACGTGATCGCCGCCGCACACGATCCGGGCTCGGCGGGATCGGTGCTCGACGGCGCGATGGACGACGGCGGGAGTGGCACCTGGACCGTCTTCGCGGAGCGCCCCTCGCTCTTTGTCACCTCGTACGCCTGGATGGAAGGCTGGCACGCAACGGTCGACGGCAAACCCGTGCCTGTGGCCCGCACCAACGCGCTCGTGCTCGGCGTGCCCGTGCCGGCAGGCGCTCACCGGGTACACCTTGCATTCACCCCGCCCGGCTGGACCACCGGCCGCAACCTCAGCATCGCTGCGCTCGTCGTCGTGGCACTGCTGTTCCTCTCCGACGTGCGCAGGGAACGCTGGATGCTGCTAGTGCGCCGAATTGCTGGAGACCGGCACCGTACGGGGCCGGTACCAAATCACAGCGCCGTTGATCACGCTGAACATGGTGAAGAAGGCCGCCTCGCTGATCGTTGACAGCCGGTGCGTGAAGAACGTCAACCCCATGAACGGGTAGGCCACGATCAGCGCGATGGTCATCACCTTGCCGAAGCACCGCAACCAGCCGAGCGACGGGGTTCGCCATGCCGCGATGGCGACGAACGTTGCGGCGACGTACTCGAGGACACCTGAGCCCATGTGCACGTAGTGGTGATATGCAAGTTCGAACTTCCACTCGGCGTCCTCGCACACCTTGTCGGTGGAGGGCGAGCAGGCGAGCGGGAACAGGCCCTCGAGCATCCCGAAGACCGCCCACGACACGCTCCACCAGAACACAGCGGTGCCGGTGCGTCCAGCCCATGCTGGTCGTCGCAGCCAGAGCGCAACCAACACGGCGACGCCGACGGCGATGTCGATCCCCGACAGCAACCAGCCGTGCGGTTGGTTCGTGGCCTCGGCCTCGCTGATCAGCGCATCCCACGATGGCATCCATCCGAGCGGATAGATCACGATCCACCAGTTGTGCGCGAGGAGGGCCACTGTGCCGAGGACAACGGCGATCGTCCAGCGCCGGTCCCGGGGCTCGAGCCCGTGTTCAGATGCGACCCCCGTCTGCACCCGCGCAGTATTGCAGGTCACCCGTCAGCCCTCCCCATAGCCTCAACACATGGCTCGCCGGCCCACTCCCGAAGACATCGAACGCCGGCGCCTGCTTGTTCCTGCCGTGTCATACCCGACGGAGCTCCCCATTGCAGCTTGCCGGGACCAGTTGCTCGCCACCATCGCCGACCACCAGGTGGTCATCGTTGCGGGCGAGACCGGATCGGGAAAGAGCACGCAACTACCCAAGCTGTGCCTCGAGCTCGGCCGGGGTGTCGAGGGTCTCATTGGCCACACCCAGCCGCGACGCGTGGCCGCACGCACCATTGCCGAACGAGTCGCTCACGAGCTCGGCACCCCCCTCGGCACCACGGTGGGCTACTCCGTCCGCTTCACCGACCGGGTGGGCGCGGACACGCTGGTGAAGGTGATGACCGACGGCATCCTGCTCGCCGAGATCCAGCGAGACCGTCTGCTGCGCCGCTACGACACGATCATCGTGGACGAGGCCCACGAGCGGAGCCTGAACATCGACTTCCTGCTTGGCTACCTGACGCACCTGCTGCCGCAGCGACGGGACCTCAAGCTCATCGTCACGTCGGCCACGCTCGACACCGCCCGGTTCTCCCGGCACTTCGGTGGCGCACCAGTGATCGAGGTGAGCGGCCGCTCCTACCCCGTAGACGTCCGCTACCGGCCGTACGGCGAGGACCCCGACGACGACCGTGACCAGGTGGGCGCTATTGCCGACGCCGTCGACGAACTGTACAGGGAGGGCGACGGGGACATCCTCGTGTTCCTCTCCGGCGAGCGAGAGATCCACGATGTGGCCGACTACCTGCGTCGGTCGATCAGTGACGGCGCCGGACCGCGGCACACCGAGGTGCTCCCGCTCTACGCCCGCATGTCCGCAGCGGAACAGCACCGTGTGTTCGATCAGCACACCGGTCGTCGGGTGATCCTGTCCACGAACGTGGCCGAGACCTCCATCACGGTCCCCGGCGTGCGGTACGTCATCGACGCCGGCACGGCACGCATCTCCCGATACAGCAGGCGCCTCAAGGTGCAGCGCCTGCCCATCGAGCCGGTGTCGCAGGCATCGGCGAACCAGCGCGCGGGCCGCTGCGGACGAGTTGCACCGGGCATCTGCATCCGCCTCTACGGCGAGGATGACTTCGCCCAGAGGGTGCCGTTCACCGAGCCGGAGATCCTGCGCACGAACCTTGCCTCCGTGATCCTCCAGATGACGGCACTCGGGCTTGGCGATATCGCGTCGTTCCCGTTCGTGGAGCCGCCCGACGCGCGCAGCGTCGCCGATGGCATCGCGCTGCTCGACGAACTCGCCGCGTTCGAGCAGGTGGGGGAGGACACACCGCCGGGCGCGTCACGCCACCTCTCCCGCCTCGGCAAGCGACTCGCTCGGCTTCCCATTGACCCGCGGCTCGGCCGCATGGTGCTCGAGGCGGACCGGCTTGGCTGTGCGCGCGAAGTGATGATCGTTGCTGCCGTGCTGTCCATCCAGGACCCGCGCGAGCGGCCGGCCGAGAAACTGGAGGCTGCCACCGCAGCCCACCAACGGTTTGCGGGCGAGGACGGTTCGGACTTCCTCACGTTCGTTCGCCTGTGGGATCACCTGCGCGCACGCCAGCGGGAACTGACCGGCAACCAATTCCGGCGTCTCTGCCGCGACGAGTTCCTCAATTACCTGCGCGTACGCGAGTGGGAGGACCTATTCAGCCAGCTCAGGCACATCACATCCGGTCTCGACATCCGCCTGAACACCACACCGGCGCACCCCGACCACGTGCACCAAGCACTGCTCTCCGGTCTGCTCTCCCAGATCGGCATGCGCGAGGGCGAGACCAAGGAGTTCCGCGGCGCGCGCAATGCGAAGTTCATGATCGGGCGTGGCTCCGCACAGGCGAAGCGCCCGGCCAAGTGGGTGATGGCGGCAGAACTCGTCGAGACAAACCGTCTCTGGGCACGCGTCGCCGCACGCATCCAGCCCGAGTGGGCCGAGGAGCTTGCCCCCCACCTCGTGAGGCGCTCGTACGGCGAGCCGCTGTGGGAGGAACAGTCGGGCACCTCGACGGTGATCGAACGCGTGATGCTCTACGGACTGCCGATCGTGGCCGGTCGCAGGGTGCTGCTGGCACGGCTCGACCGTGCACTTGCGCACCAGATGTTCGTGCGCCACGCACTCGTGCTCGGCGAGTGGGAGCGGGAGTTCCCGTTCGTCCAGCACAACCACGAGGTGCTGACCGACGTGGCCTCAATCGCGGAGCGGATCCGTCGGCTCGACCTCATTCCGAACGACGACGACGTCGAGCGCTTCTACCTCACCCACATCCCCGACGACGTCACCTCCACCCGCCATTTCGAACGTTGGTGGCGTGATGCCGGCAGGAAGAACCCGGCACTGCTCAACCTGATGCGTGACGAGTTGCTGAAGGGACAGGCCGACGCACTGGAGGAGTTTCCCGCCGAGTGGGCCGACCACGAGCCCCCGCTTCCGCTCGACTACGACTTCGACCCGGCGCACCAAGACGGCGGCATGACGGTGCGCCTCCCGCTCCTCGTGCTCAACCAGGTCAAGCCCGAGGCGTTCGGCTGGATGGTTCCCGGCCTGCGGGAGGACCTCGTCACGGCGTATTTCAAAACCCTCCCGAAGACACTGCGGCGGGAGTTGATCCCCGCAGCCGAGCACATCGGCCAGGCGGTGGAGGCGCTGCGTGACGGCCCGCGCCCCGGCGGACCGCTGTCGTTCGCCGCTGCACTGGCACGCGAACTCACCGAGAGCAGCGGACAGACCGTTCGTGCATCCGACTTCGACCCCCATG
>WLJO01000037.1 GCA_009701715.1 Actinomycetota bacterium | reverse complement strand
GTGTCGTAGCCGAACGTCCCCGTGTACCCCGACAGCGTCGAGCCCACCAACCGATCCGCACGGTCATACGAGAACACCGCCGGCCCCGACCCGGTATCGGTCGAGCACACACGGTTCGAGTTCAACCCCGGCCTGTACAACCCCGGCGCCGCACAACCGGCAGGTACGGTCCCGTCACCGAACCAGAAACCCAGCGTACGACCGCCCGGCAACACGGCCTTTGTGAGCACTGACGCGTCGAGCAACTTCGAACCGGCCGGCTGTGCCCTATCGGTAATGTCGGGAGATGGCGGTGTACGGTCGAGTTTGGCGATGGGGGGTGCTGAGGTCGCATATTGGCACGATGCGCGCATGCATTGATCTTCATCGTTGCGATCGGCGTTCTGTTTCCTCATGCGCCGCTCGGTTCTTGGACAACCAACGCCCACCGATGTTCATCGACAACTATCGTGGGAATTTCCCCTCCACCATCAAATCTGCTGAGATCACAGTGGAAATAATGAGTCGAATTCAACAATGATCGATCGCCCTGTTTGAATCGGAGCGGCGAATGGATTTCATAGACTCCTAACTCCACTCGAATCGATGCAGCCGATCCTAGAGACTCGACGGCACTCTGACACATGGCTATGTAACTATCGAATGGGTCAGCAACGGATGTTTCGATCCCGCTTGAGTTTGGAAACGTACTAATTTTCCGCAGATCTCGATTTCCACAGCCGACGATTAGGAACGCGCCGATCAACCACACCAGAGAACGAACATAGATCTTCATTTGACCTACCATTTCACATAGTCGAACCATTGATCGCCAAGGCTCGGGCCCACGCCTTGCCAGTGACAAAGGGAGGAACGTCTTTGTGCCCTCAGTCAAGCGCACCCAGGGCCCGACTCGCGACGTCGGTGGCTGCGTCCCCTGCGGCTGACGGGTCAAGTGCCCAACGCTTCGCTTCAGCGATCACGTCGTCGAGCGTCACATTCCCGAGCACCCCGACACCGTTCACCGACATTGCAGCCCGTTCGACAAGCTGGGGTCACAGTGCAGTCGGCACCGTGTCGTACAGCGGGCCAAGTTCAACTACTCCCGGCTCGGCATGCAGCAGGCTCAGGTTCTTTGCATGCGCGTCGGCGTTGCCGATGATCACCGTGAACGCCACGGCCTGCACAAGCCGGGTGAGTTCGCGCGTTGGCGCCAAAGCATTCCGATCCAACAGCGCCGCAACCTTCGCAAGGCCGGGCCCGCCGTAACGCTCGTACTTGCCCCTGCCTTGATCGGACTGCGGGTTCACACCGGGCGCTTGACAGATGTCTTCCTGATGGCCCGACAGAGTTGTCCACCGCCATCAACGATGCGGTCGAAGCGAGACACGATGATGCGGTCGATGCCACCGAGGTTGATGATCTCCGTCTCGGCTGTCGTCAGCCCCAGCCGATGTGCAACCGTCATCGCTGCGTGTTCGAGCGCAACGAGTCCAGGGAAACGACGGTCCTCCACTTTGAGGATGTGCGTTGATGGGCGGCCACCTGCGGGCCGCGCCCAGCCCGTGTCGGTCCGAATGAGCAACAACTTGTTCTGCAGACCGGGGATCGACAGTTCGCTGTCGTCGTAGAGCGCGAGCGGTCGTTCGTCCAGTCCCGCGACCTCGTCGGCGAGGCTCGCGCTGTCATACGCAATCGCGCCGCCGGCACGTTCATCCTGCTCGTTCGCCGATACCACCACTGCATCGGCAACATCACGGCCGTATCGGGCAAGCAGACTGTAGAGGTCATTACTGGGGACCTTCGCCCGGGCAGCGAGATACTGCAGATGTTCTCCCTCTGGCAGCAGACCCCGGAAGTACTCGGTTGGGTTGAGCGGTGAGCGGTGAGCGGCCGAGCGGAAGCGAGCACGACAGGATCGGCAGGTTTCCCGCCCGGCGTTCGCACGCCTCCTCCGTGTGCCGCATCGTGAGGTCGTAGCCCCGACCTTTTGGCGCAATCTCGGCGATCCGCATGCCGTAGAGCCAGACTCCCAAGGGCGGTTTACACGGCGCCATCACGGTCTCCCACGGTGATCGTGACCGTTGCACCCAACCGCCGGAGCAGTCGCAGCAACAGTTCGATCGAGCGGCCCTGACGACCCCGCTCCAAGTGCGCAAACGAGTCACGGCTCATGGCGCCCTGTTCGGCGAGTTGGGCCTGAGTGAGGTGCTGCGACTTGCGGATCTCGGCGATCGCGCGACCGAGGTCCTCGGGAGATCGCACGACATATCGCGGTCCGTTCCGGCCAACCGAGGAACCCCCCGTACTGCTGGTGATTCGGGTGGTAACATACCCGTACAGTTATAGAAAAGGATTCCGATGACCACCGCCGCAGCGCTACTCCGCGAGACCCGCGCCGGTGCTCGCCGCACTCAGGCCGATCTCGAACGCCTCTCCGGTGTCCGGCAAGCGGCAATTTCTCGGGCTGAGCGCGGCCGCCAGGACCTCACGGTGGCGGCTCTCGATCGACTGGTGCATGCTGCCGGTTGGCGCATCTCCGTACTTCCAACGCAGGCCGGCACCGCCGCCGACGCGGCGGACCTGTGCCGTCACCATCTGGCGGCAGGTTCCGAAGACGGTGCGTACCGGACTGTCATCCAACTCGCCGATTGGCTGGCCTCTGAACACGGCGCAGAACGAGTTGCGTTGACCGTGACTCCCCCGGCACCGACCGGCGACCGACGGTACGACGCCTTCATCGCCGGTGTTGTCGAGCACCGGCTCGTCGAAGAGTCGTTGCCGCACCCGAAGTGGCTCCCGACGTCGGCAACACTCACCGAGCGATGGTTCGTCGACATCTTCAGCACTCACGATCCTGCGGTCTTGGCATCCACACCGCCAGCCTTGTTGGACCGCGGCGTCGTCATCGATGCGGCCGAGCTCGAGAGCGTCTGATGCTGTCGAGGGACGACGTGCTTCGAGGACTGAAGCAACTTGCCGAACGGCTCGATGCGGACGGCATCAACGTTGCCATTCATCTCGTCGGCGGCGCCGCGGTCATGCTCACCGTCAGACCCGATCGGCAACTGACTGCCGACGTCGACTCGTGGGTCAACAGCCGCGGCGATGAACAGCTCCGCACCAGAGTCATCGAGGCAGTCATGCTGGTCGGCAGAGCCAACCCGGGGTTTCCCGACGACTGGCTGAACGACAACGCGTCGATGTTCATCCCGGACAACGTGAGCGGCGACCTTTCCGGATGGGACCGTCTCCTGACCGTCGGCGGCGTCACCATCGTTGTCGCACCGCCGGAGGTGCTGCTCGCGATGAAGCTCCTTGCAGGACGAGGACGGCGAGACATCCCGGACTTGCCTCCACTGATCGCTGCGTGTGGAGTCACGACTGTTCGCGAGGTCGAAGGAATCTTTGACCGTTACTACCCGCACGACGACATGAAGCCCTCGGCGCGCCGCTGGCTCACCGAGTTCAGTGGGCTGAGCTAACAGCGTCGCTCAGGCAAGGCGTTCGGCAATGACCGCAGCGAGCCGTTCGGCCTCGTGGCGGGCCAGATCGGCCGTCGCGGCCTCCACCATCACCCGCACGAGCGGCTCGGTACCGCTGGGTCGCACGAGCACCCGCCCATTGCCCGCCAGCGTCGCTTCGGTGCGGGCGATCTCGTCGGCGACGAGGGTGGCCACCTCAGGGTCCCTGCGGGCCGTGCGCACGTTCACCAGAACCTGTGGGTAGGACGTCATCGCAGCGACCGCCAACTGCTCAAGCGTCGTGTCGGAATCCTGTGCTGTCTGCAGCAGCGCCAAACCAGCAAGCAACCCGTCACCAGTGGTCGCCCGGTCTCGCAGGATGATGTGCCCGCTCTGCTCGCCGCCGAGTACGAGATCCTCGCGCTCGAGCGCCTCGAGCACGTAGCGATCGCCAACTGCGGTCTCGACGATGCCCACACCGGCCTCGCGCATTGCGATGTGCAGACCGAGATTGCTCATCACCGTCACGGCGATGCGGTTGCCACGCAGCGCTCCACGCGCGTGCATCGACGGAGCGATGATCGCCATCAACCTGTCGCCGTCGATCACACCGGAAGTCGTTGCGCCCATCACGCGATCGCCATCACCGTCGAAGGCAAGCCCTGCGTCCGCGTGATGCGTACGAACACCATCGACAACTACCTCGGGATGTGTTGCACCACAGCCGTCGTTGATGTTCGTGCCCGTTGGGGTCGCGTGCAACACCGTTACGTCCGCACCGAGCCTGCGCAACACCTCCGGTGCAACGTTGCTCATCGCTCCGTTCGCGCAATCCAGCACAACCCGCATGCCAGCGAGCATCCCCGCCGGAAATGCGGCAACGAGATGATCCGCGTACTGATGCACTCCGACGTTGTCGGTGGTGATCACGCCCTGCCGTGATGTCACTGGCGCATCATCTGGCGTCTCACCGAGCAATGACAGTTGCGCCTCGATGGAAGCCTCCACTGCGTCGCTCAGCTTGCGGCCACCCGCAGCAAATACCTTCACACCGTTGTCGGTGTGCGGGTTGTGCGAGGCGGTGATCATCGCCGCGGCAAGCCCACGCTCGTTCGCCAGCCAGGCAAGCGCCGGGGTGGGCAACATGCCCACGAGTACGACGTCTGCGCCCTCGGCCGCTGCACCCGCGGCGAATGCTTCAGCGAATTCGGGTGAGGACGGACGAGGATCGCGGCCAACGAGCAGCGAGGAGGAACCGAGCACACGTGCGCAGGCGCGGCCGAGCAGACGTACGAATTCTGCGGTGAGTTCCGTGCCCGCGACACCGCGAACACCATCGGTACCGAATCGGGGCTGGTTGATGGCCCCCATGCGCGTTAGCGCTTCGTGTACTGGGGTGCCTTACGGGCCTTCTTGAGGCCGTACTTCTTGCTCTCCTTGACGCGTGAATCGCGCGTGAGCAAGCCGGCCTTCTTGAGCGCCGGGCGCATCTCCGGGTCGAGTTCGATGAGCGCACGGGCGATGCCGAGGCGAACTGCGCCTGCCTGGCCCGTGATCCCGCCACCGTCGACGGTGACGTCGATGTCGTAGACCTCTTCGGTCGTCGTCAGGCGGAGGGGTTCAGTCACGTGCATCCGAGCGGTCGCAGTCGTGAAGTACGCCTCGATCGCCTTGGTGTTGACCGTGATGGCGCCGGTTCCGGGACGGAGGCGAACACGCGCCACCGCTTCCTTGCGGCGGCCTGTGGTCTGGGTGAGCGGCTTGGTCATAACAGTGGTGCTCCTCAGCGGGCCTTCGCGTGGGCGATCTCAAACGACTTCGGCTCCTGCGCGGTGTGCGGGTGCACTGGGCCGGCATACACCTTCAACTTCTTCACCATCTGGCGGCCGAGCGGCCCCTTGGGAAGCATGCCCCTGACAGAGTGACGGATTGCGTCGTCAGGCTTGCGGGACAGCAGGCTGTTGAACGACTCGCTCTTCAGGCCACCGGGGTAGCCCGAGTACGAGTAGATCATCCGACTGTCGCCCTTGCCGCGGGTGAGAACCACCTTGTCGGCGTTGATGATGACCACGTGGTCGCCAGTGTCGATGTGCGGGGCGAAAATGGTCTTGTGCTTGCCGCGCAGCAAACGGGCGGCCTCGGTGCAGAGGCGGCCAAGGACGAGGCCCTCGGCATCGATCACGTGCCACTCGTGGGTGATCTCGCTTGCTTTCGGAGAATACGTACGCATCAGATGATCCGATTTCTTGAAGTCGGGCAGGTCTCCGAGAAGGCGAGCACAGGGCGACGCCGGAGAACCGTGAAAGGATACGGGCGGAAGGACCCGAACGGCAATCTGGCGGCACGAGATTCCACCAATTCCGTCTGGATGTCTGCTAGGCGGGTCCTTCATTGTCCGCTTTGGGCCGGCGACGGTGTCCTGGGGTCCCGGGTTCGGGGTACCCAACCTCCCAGAGGCACAGCCCAGAGGCAGGTGCTACCTGACCGGCAGTTCGGCGGTCCCTGGCCCGGAGTAGCGCTGCCATCTCCCCCGCCTTGCGCTTGCCGAGGCCGACCTCCACGAGGGTGCCGGTGATCGCCCGCACCTGCTGGTGACAGAAGGCATTCGCCCTGATGTCGAAGCGCAGGAGGCCATCGCCAAGATCTGACCATTCGGCGATCAGCAGCCGACGAACCGTGCTCCGCGGTTTCCTCCCGTCCTCCACGCGAGGCTTGCGACAGAACGATGCAAAGTCGTGCTCGCCAACGAAGGGGTCGGTCGCCAACTCCATCAGCCGCAGGTCCAGCGACTGGCGAACGTGCCACGTGGTGGTAGCCAGGAAGGGGTTCGGGGTGGGTGAGTTGAGGATCGTGTATCGATAGTGGCGCCAGGTCGCGTCGAAGCGAGCATGAAAGTCAGCCGTGGGCGCCCACTCGGCCGTGCGGACCACCAGCGTCGGCCCGCACATCTTGTTGATGCGCCGCTGGACCTCGACGAGATCCAGATCAGCCGGAACATCCGCGCTCACGACCTGACCCCACGCATGTACGCCGGCGTCGGTCCTGCCGGCACCCACGACCTCGACGGGGAGCCGACAGATCAAGGTCAGCACCCGCTCGAGGGTGTTGGCGACCGTTGGCACGATGGGGTTCCGGGCAAAGCCATGGTACGCACCGCCGTCGTACGCGACGACGAGACGTACTCTGCGGAGCGCGGAATCCATGGCTCTCATTCTGCTGGCAAACCGCGTCGACTAAAACGGCCGCTGGACGCCTGTTCAGGCGCCCAGCGGTTCGGCTTTGCGGTGATGACACGTCGGGCCGCACTCGGCCCACTCGGGTATCAGACGAGTTCGATGCGTGCCATAGGGGCGTTGTCGCCCTGACGCGGGCCAAGCTTGTAGATACGCGTGTATCCACCGGGGCGCTCGGTGTAGCGGGGCGCCACGTCGTTGACGAGCTTCGCTGTCATCTCTTTGTCGTTGAGGTACGACTGGATCTGACGGATGCGGTGGATACGAAGTTCACCATCTTGGGCCTTCTTTGCCTTCGTGATGAGCTTCTCGGCAATCGGGCGCAGGGCCTTGGCCTTGGCCTCGGTCGTGACGATTGCCTCTGCAGCGAAGAGCGACGCAGCCAAGTTGGCGAGCAGCAACCTCTGGTGATCAGCGTCTCCACCGAAACGGCGGGACTTGCGGGGACGTGCGGGCATGTTGCGTTCTCCTTGCTCAGCCGCGCAGCGTCAAGCCGCGCTCATCGAGCTTTTGCTTCACTTCGTCCAGCGACTTCTGTCCGAAGTTCGTGATGTTGAGCAGATCCTCTTCGGTCTTCTGCAGCAACTCACCAACGGTGTTCACCTGGGCGCGCTTCAGGCAGTTGCGGGGGCGCTCCGACAGGTCGAGATCCTCGATCGGCAGGTCCAGATCCGGCGAACCGGTAACTCCCACGACCAACTCGCCGAGTTCGAGGCCCTGGGGCTCGTCGGACAGGTTGGCAACGAGCTCCACGAGCGCACGGAGGGTTGCGCCGGCGGAAGCCAACGCCTCTCTGGGCGTGATGGAACCATCGGTCTCGATGTCCAGCACGAGGCGGTCGTAGTTGGTGGACTGCTCGACACGGGTCGGCTCGACATCGAAGTTCACCCGGCGGACCGGGGAGAAGATCGCGTCGATCGGAATGGTGCCGATTGCCCGGTTCTGGGACTCACGGTCGCTCGACATGTAGCCACGGCCGCGCTCCACGGTGAGGTCCATCGCGAGACGGCCCTTCGAATTCAGCGTTGCGACGTGAAGGTCCTTGTTGAGGACCTCGATGTCAGACGGCGTAGCGATCTGGCCGGCGGTGATAGTGGCCGGGCCGCGGACGTCAAGCCGAAGCAGCACGGGCTCGTCCGAGGTGGACGTAAGCACGATGTCCTTGAGATTCAGAATGATGTCGGTGGCGTCCTCCGTGACACCGCCGATGGTGTCGAACTCGTGCAGAGCCTCATCGAAGCGCACCGTGGTGATGGCAGCGCCAGGGATTGACGAGAGCAGAGTGCGGCGGAGCGAGTTGCCGATGGTGTAGCCGAAACCGGGTTCGAGGGGACCGATTGCAAAGCGCTGACGCGTTGCCGTGGTCTTGTCGTCCTCGATCGGTTCGACGCTGGGGCGTTGGATGACGAGCATGATTTGCCTTCCTGCGGAGACGTACGAGGATTACTTGGAGTAGAGCTCAACGATGAGCTGCTCGCGGACGGGCACGTCAATGTGCTCGCGCTGGGGCAGATCGCGGACGGTGACTTGCTTGCCACCTTCGCCGGTCTCGAGCCAACCGACGAGACGACGGTCGAGTGTGTCGAGGTTGTGCTGGATGATGATCATCGCCTGGGCCTTCGGGCTCAGGGAGATGACATCGCCCTTGCGGACACGGTAGCTCGGGATGTTGAGGCGCTTGCCGTTGACCAGCATGAGCCCATGGCTCACAAACTGGCGGGCCTGCGGACGGGTTGCTCCCCATCCGGCGCGGAACACGACATTGTCGAGGCGCTGCTCGAGAAGGCGCAGCAGGTTCTCACCGGTTGGGCCGGTCAGGCGGACTGCCTCTTCATACGTGCGGCGGAACTGGCGCTCAAGCACTCCGTAGATGAACTTGGCCTTCTGCTTCTCCTGCAGCTGCGCGAGGTACTCGCTACCGTTGGAGCGACGGCGCGTGCGACCGTGCTGTCCCGGCGGGAACGGACGACGTTCCATGGCCTTGCGGCCCTTTTCGTTCTCGAACAGGTTGGTGCCGAGTCGTCGCGACAACTTGACCTTGGGACCGGTGTAACGAGCCATGGATCAGACCCTCCTGCGCTTGGGCTGACGGCATCCGTTGTGGGGAACCGGTGAAACGTCCTTGATGGCCGACACTTCGATGCCGATGTTCTGGATGGCGCGCATAGCGGTGTCCCGACCGGAGCCGGGGCCCTTCATCTGGACCTCGACACGGCGCAGTCCGTGTTCCATCGCAGCGCGAGCAGCCTTCTCGGCAGCCATCTGCGCAGCGAACGGGGTCGACTTACGGGAGCCCTTGAAGCCCACGTTGCCGGCCGACGCCCACGAGATCACGTTGCCCTCGGCGTCGGTGATGGTGACGATGGTGTTGTTGAACGAACTCTTGATGTGAACCACACCAAAAGAAACGTTCTTGCGCTCACGCTTGCGGGGGCGGCGACCGCCCGGTTTCGGCTTTGCCACGATTACTTCCTCACGGCCTTCTTCTTGTTGGCGACGGTCTTCTTCGGGCCCTTACGGGTACGAGCGTTGGTGTGGGTGCGCTGACCGCGGACCGGTAGGCCCTTGCGGTGGCGGATGCCCTGGTAGCAACCGATCTCGATCTTGCGCTTGATGTCCTGCTGCACATCACGACGCAGGTCACCTTCCACGGTTGCGTTCTGGTCGATCCACACACGGATGCGGTTGACCTCGTCCTCGGTGAGATCGCGCACTCGCGTGTCGCGGCTCAGACCAAGTTCGTCGCAGATGCGCTGCGCTGTCGGTCGGCCGAGGCCGAACACATAGGTCAGCGCAATTTCCAGGCGCTTCTCTCGGGGGATGTCGACTCCAGCGACACGTGCCATATCTCTACAACCTTCTCGTTCAGCCTTGCCGCTGCTTGTGGCGCGGGTTCTCGCAGATCACCATGACGCGACCGTGCCGGCGGATCACCTTGCACTTCTCGCAAATTTTCTTGACGCTCGGTCGGACCTTCATCTGACTCTCGTTCTCGTGGCCGGGACAAACCCGGACCTGATTGGCGTGATCGGCGAACCGATCACTTGTAGCGGTAGGTAATACGGCCCCGGGTGAGGTCGTAAGGAGTGAGTTCAACCTGGACCTTGTCGCCCGGGAGGATACGGATGTAGTGCATGCGCATCTTTCCGGAGATGTGCGCCAGCACCTTGTGGCCGTTGTCGAGTTCGACCCGGAACATGGCGTTCGGGAGCGACTCGAGAATCGTGCCTTCGAGCACAATGGCGTCTTCTTTGGGCTTGGCCAGAACCGGCTCCTTAATGGGAATGGACGAACTCGTGTGCTCGAGTGACGACTTGTCGGCACTTTGCAAACGCAACTGACGATGCTACCGGGACACCACCCAGCAACAAAACGTGAATGTCAAGGACCTGCCAACGCCCTGACCGGGCCGAATGCTCAGCCGGGGCGTGTCAGGACCTCTGGACCCCCCTCGGTGACCGCCACCGTGTGCTCACAATGGGCCGCCAGAGACCCGTCGGGGGTGATCACCGTCCAGCCGTCGTCGAGCTCCACGGTGTCGTCCTGTCCGCCCCCGATGAGCATCGGTTCGATGGCAAGGACCACCCCCACATCGAGCAAAGGACCCTTGCCGGGTTCGCCACGGCAGGGGACGTCTGGGGATTCGTGCATGGCCCGACCGATCCCGTGGCCCCCATAGCCATCGGCGAGTCCGTAGCCGGCAGCGTCGGCGATTCGTTCGATGGCATGGCTCACATCGCCCACCCGGCGACCGGCCCGCATCTCGGCGATTGCCGCGGCCAGGGCTTCCTCGGTCGTCTCGATGAGTCGACGGGCCTCGACGCTGATCGTGCCCACCCCGGCGGTGAAGGCAGCATCGCCGTGCCATCCATCGACGATGGCACCACAGTCGATCCCCACGATGTCACCCTCGTTGAGCATCCGGGAACCGGGAATCCCGTGAATCACCTCATTGTTCACCGACGCGCAGATCACAGCCGGGAACCCCCCGTACCCGAGGAAGTTCGAGGTGGCACCACGACGGTCCAGAACGCCACGAGCGAGGAGATCAAGGTCGGCAGTCGTCACACCGGGCACGAGGGCCTCACGGATGACTGCGTGCATCTCGGCCACCACACGGCCGGCCTGACGCATGGAACGCAACTCCTGGGCAGTTCGGCGGGTTATGCGGCGCTCGAAGATGCCCCGACGGGACATCAGGAGCGACCGGCGGCGGCGATCGCCACTACGAGCCGATCGAGCACGTGGTCCGGGTGTCCCACGCCGTTCACCACCGCCAGGATTCCCTGCGCGTTGTAAAAGCTGATGAGCGGCGACGTCTGGGAGTCGTAGATGTCGAGGCGTTTGTTGACCGCATCCGGGGTGTCGTCGTCTCGCTGTACCACGTCGCCACCGCAGCGATCACAGATCCGGCTGACGGGGTCGTTCTTCGTGGCCGAGTAGTTGGCACCGCAGTCCCGGCACACGCGGCGTGAGGAAATCCGCTCGAGAACGAGCTCCCGAGGGACATCGAGGTCGATCACTAGGTCGAGCGGTTGCTCGAGGATGGCACCCAGCGCCTCTGCCTGCCCGACGGTGCGGGGGAATCCGTCGAGAATGAACCCACGGCCGCTCGCATCGGGTTGGTCGAGGCGCTCCCGGACGATGCCCACCATGATTTCGTCGGACAGCAGCCCCCCCGAGTTCATGATCTCGCCCGCAACCCGACCGAGGGGCGTGCCTTCTTTGACTGCGGCACGGAGCATGTCGCCGGTCGAGATGTGCGGGACCACATAGTGGTTCGACAAGCGGACGCACTGCGTCCCCTTCCCAGCGCCTTGACGGCCGAGAATGACGAGTCGTACTCCGTGGATCATGGCTCGCGTTCCATCGCTGTCGGACCGGCCCGGCCTACTTCAGGAAGCCCTCGTAGTTGCGCAGCATGAGCTGGCTGTCGATCTGGCGCATGACCTCCAGCGCCACGCCGACGGCGATCAGCACCGTGGTGCCCCCGAAGGGGAAGCTCCGCGTGTTGCCGATCCACAAGATGATGTTGGGGAGAATCGCGATAAGCGCAATGAACAGCGCGCCCGGCAGGGTGATGCGGTTGACCACCTTGGCGAGATAGCGCTCGGTCTGCGGTCCGGGGCGAATACCCGGAATAAAGCCACCCTGACGCCGAATCTGGTCTGCTTGCTTGATCGGGTCGAACGCAATCGCGTTGTAGAAGTATGCGAAGGCCACGATCATCAAGCTGAAGATCAGCACGTACACGACGTTCTGCGAGTTGACGATGTAATTATTGACCAGCTTGATCAGTTCGGCGCGGATGCCGGTGGCCTCTCCGGCAGCATTGCGGGAAACCCCGATGACGTTGGTGAAGAGCACGGGCAGCAACAACACCGAACTCGCAAAGATGATCGGGATGATGCCGGCCTGATTGACCTTGAGCGGGATATACGTGTTCTGGCCCCCGTACATCCGCCGTCCAACGACACGCTTGGCGAACTGAACGGGGATTCGACGTTGGCCAAGCTCCATCCGAACCACCGAAACGAGCGTGAGCAACGAGACGATGACCAGAACAATGAACACGACAATCTTCTTCTCGTCGAGCAGTGCCTTGTAGTCACGCGGCAAGTTGTCGACCACCGAGGCAAAGATGAGGATCGACATACCGTTGCCGATGCCGCGCTGGCTGATCAGTTCGCCGATCCACATCATCAGCGCCGTACCAGCGACTAACGAGATGATCGCAAGCAAAGCCCTCGGCATGAACGGGTCCAGCAGCACCACGTTCGGCACGTTTCGTGCTGAACCGAAGAACGCCTGTCCTCTGCCGGTGCCGAAGATGTAGGTGAGGCCCGACGCCTGGAGCAACGCGATCGCAATAGCGAGGTAACGGGTGGCCTGGGTCAGCTTGCGCTGACCAACGGCACCCTCTTCCTGCCACTGCTCAAACTTCGGGATCACCACGCCAAGCACCTGCATGATGATGCTCGCTGTGATGTACGGCATGATGCCGAGCGCAAAAACCGCAAAACTCGCGAAGGCCCCGCCAGAGAACAGGTTCAAGAACCCGAGTGCTCCCGCCGACTGCGTCTGGGACTTCAGCTGATCGACGGCTGCGCCATCGATACCGGGAACACGAACGCCGACGCCAAGGCGATAGACGACGATCATTCCAATCGTGAACAAGATCTTGTTCCGAAGGTCGTGCACCTTCAGTACGTTCTTGATGTTGGAAAGCACCATTGATCCTTGGGAAGCCGGGGGCTGACGGGACTACGCCGAAGTCAGCGGTTGGTGAACTGGTTGCCCTTTGCAGGCGGACGACCCGAAGCGTAGGGCAGCGGGATGATCGACACGGAACCGCCCGTGGCGGCGATTGCTGCTTCGGCGGTCTTGGAGACGGCATGAACCGACACCGAGACCTTCCGGGTCAGTTCGCCACGGCCGAGGATCTTGATGAACCCGCCCTTGCTGACGAGGCCGTGACTGAAGAGCACCTCAGGGGTGATTTCGGTCTCGGTGAGTTCCTCGAGCGTGTGGAGGTTGACCGCCTGGTACTCGATACGGAAGGGGTTGTTGAAGCCCTTGAGCTTGGGGACGCGCTGCTTGAGCGGCATCTGGCCACCTTCGAAGCCACGGGCAACCTTGCCGCGACCTCGAGCCTTCTGACCCTTGGTGCCCCTGCCTGCAGTCTTTCCACCCTTACCACCGATGCCGCGCCCGACGCGCCGAGTGCGCTTGGTGGATCCGGGTGAGGGAGCAAGTTCGTCTACGCGCATCAGCCGTTCTGCCCTTCTACAACTTCCTCGACCTCGATGAGGTGAGGAACGCGATTGATCATGCCGCGAACGTCGCGGGTATCGGGAAGCACGTGGGTCTTGCCGATGCGTCCGAGGCCGAGGGCGCGCAGTGTGCCCTTCGCCTTGGGCTTCGAGCCGATCGACGACTTCACTTGGGTAACACGGACCTGCTTGTCAGCCATGTCAGTGCGCTCCTTCAGCCGGGGGCTGGTTCTTGCGCTCGTTGTACGCACGGAGCAGACCCTTGGGGACGAAGTCCTCTGCGGGGATGCCGCGACGCTTTGCTACCTCGTCCGGGCGCTCGAGCGAGCGGAGACCTTCGATGGTCGCACGAGCAACGTTGATGGCGTTGGCGGAGCCGAGCGACTTGCAGAGCACGTCGTGGATCCCTGCCTCCTCGAGGATGGCACGGGCGGCGCCGCCGGCGATCACTCCGGTACCGGGGGCAGCGGGCTTGAGCAGTACGCGACCGGCACCAAGACGACCGAGCACAGGGTGCGTGATGGTGGAACCCGCGAGGGCTACCTCGAAGAGGGCCTTCTTGGCCTCTTCGGTGCCCTTCTGGATCGCAAGGGGAACTTCCTTGGCCTTGCCGTAACCGAGCCCGACACGACCGGCGCCGTCACCGATCACCACAAGAGCGGTGAAGGAGAAACGTCGACCGCCCTTGACGACCTTGGCCACACGATTGATTGCGATGACGCGCGACTCGCGCAACGCCGAGGTGTCTGCCAATGAGACCATCAGAACTCCAGACCTGCTTCACGAGCGGCATCGGCTGCCGCTGCGATACGACCGTGATAGATGAAACCGCCACGGTCAAAGACGACCTTGGTAACGCCGGCGGCCTTGGCCCGCTCTGCAATGAGCGCACCGACGCGTTGTGCGCCCTCGACAGTTGCCGATCCGCCGGTCGACTTCATGCTCGCCTCGTGCGTCGAGGCAGCCGCAATCGTGCGTCCGGTCTCGTCGTCGATGAGCTGCATGACGAAGTGCTTGTTGGAACGGAACGCCGCGAGGCGGGGACGCGTCGCCGTGCCCTTGATGCTCTTGCGAACGCGTGCGTGACGACGGATACGTGATTCGCGACGGACTTTGCTGACGCTGCTCACTTCTTGCCTGCCTTTCCGGCCTTGCGGATTACGCGCTCACCGCGGTACCGAACGCCCTTGCCCTTGTAGGGCTCAGGCTTGCGGATGCTGCGGATGTTCGCGGCAACCTGGCCGACGAGTTCCTTGTCGATGCCGACGATGGCGATGTTCGTGGGGTTAGCGACCTCGAAGGTCACCCCCGACGGAGCGTCCACAACCACCGGATGGCTGAAGCCGAGAGCCAGCTTCAGCGCCGACGGGCTCTGGGCCTCGGCGCGATAGCCGACGCCAACGATCTCAAGCTCCTTGCGGAACCCGGCCGTGACACCGACCACCATGTTGTTGACGAGTGTGCGTGACAGCCCGTGCAGGGCACGGTTCTGACGCTCATCGTTGGGGCGCTCGACAAAGAGCGTCGGCCCCTCCTGGCGGATGGTGATAGCACCCGGGAGAACACGCGAGAGCGTGCCCTTTGGGCCCTTGACCGTAACGCTGCTTCCGGAGATCGTGATGTCCACGCCGCCGGGTACTTCGATTGGTGCCTTACCGATTCGAGACATTGGTCACCACACGTAGCAGAGGATCTCGCCACCGACGTTGCGCTTGCGCGCCTCGCGGTCGGTCATGAGACCCTGGCTGGTGGACAGGACGGCAACACCGAGGCCACCGAGAACTCGGGGGACGCTGGTGGCGTTGCGGTACACACGCAGACCCGGCTTCGACACTCGGCGCAGGCCGGAGATCGTGCGATGACGGTCGGGGGTGTACTTCAGGTTGAGCGTAAGGACGTCACCGGGACCCGTAGTGGACGGGGCCACCGAGAAGTCTCCGATGTAGCCCTCCTGCTTGAGGATTCTGGCGAGCGCCACCTTCTGCTTGGAGGTAGGCATCTTCACGTCGTCATGCATTGCCGTATTGGCATTGCGCAGTCGCGTGAGCATGTCGGCGATGGGATCAGTAAGCATTTCTACCCCTCACCAGCTCGCCTTGGTCACGCCAGGTACCTCGCCGGCATGCACGAGTTCGCGCAGGCACAACCGGCAGAGGCCGAACTTGCGGTACACCGAGCGAGCACGACCGCAGCGTCGGCAACGGGTATATCCCCGCACCTTGTACTTCGGCTTCGCGTTTGCCTTGTTGATGAGTGCCTTCTTGGCCATTGCTGTTCAGCCCTTCCCCATCACTTCTTCTTGGAGCCCTTGGAGGCCCCACCGGACTTGGAACCCTTGCCGCCCCGAGTGGGACCGCTAGAGCGCTTCTTCTTCGGAACCGGACCGGCTTCGGCGCCCCGCTTGAACGGGAACCCGAAGGCGTCGAGGAGGGCTTTGCCTGCCTCGTCGGTGTCGGCGGTGGTGACGATGGTGATGTCCATCCCACGAACCGCATCAATGCGGTCGTAGTCGATCTCCGGGAAGATCGTCTGCTCGGACACACCGAACGTGTAGTTGCCACGACCATCCCAGGAGTGGGCGGGCAGACCACGGAAGTCACGAATACGGGGGATCGCAACCGCTACGAGGCGGTCGAAGAATTCCCACATGCGGTCACCCCGGAGTGTGACCTTGCAGCCGATGCTCTGACCCTCGCGCAGCTTGAACGCAGCGATGGACTTGGTTGCCTTGCGAATGAGCGGCTTCTGACCCGTAATCGCAGTCATGTCGCTGACTGCGCCGTCAAGCAGCGAAGGCTGCTGGACAGCGCGACCGACGCCCATGTTCACGACGATCTTCTCGAATCGCGGGACCTGCATGATGTTGCCGACACCCAGTTGTTCCTTCAGGGCGGCACGCACCTCGTTCTCATACTTGATCTTGAGGCGAGGGCTGGTGGAAGTAGCCGTGGACATCAGATGACCTCCCCGGTCCGCTTTGCGACGCGCACCTTGGTGCCGTCTGCATTCACCCGGTAGCCGACCCGCGTCGGCTTGCCCTTGTGAACGAGCATTACGTTAGACGCATCCACCGGCATGTCCTTTTCGATAATGCCGGCACTGTCACGGGCCGAGCGCGCCTTCTGGTGGCGCTTGGCAACGTTGACACCCGAGACGATGACCTGGTTGTCCTTGGGGAGAACCTGAATGATCTCGCCCTCGGTGCCCTTGTCCTTGCCGGTGATGACGACGACTGTGTCGCCCTTCTTCAACTTCATCACAGCACCTCCGGTGCCAGCGAGATGATTCGCATGAACTTCTTGTCGCGGAGCTCTCGACCGACAGGTCCGAAGATTCGGGTACCTCGGGGCGTGAGATCGTCCTTGATGATCACGGCTGCGTTGTCATCGAAGCGGATGTAGCTGCCATCGGGGCGACGGCGCTCTTTCTTCGTCCGGACGACGACGCACTTGACGACGTCACCCTTCTTGACCGCTGCGCCCGGGATCGCGTCCTTGACAGTGGCCACAAAGATGTCGCCGACCGAGGCATAACGACGGCGTGTGCCACCGAGAACCTTGATGACGAGGACTTCGCGAGCGCCGCTGTTGTCGGCAATGCGGAGTCGACTCTCCTGCTGAATCACTTCGCACGCTCCAGGATCTCCACGAGACGCCAGCGCTTCAGCTTGCTGAGCGGCCGGGTTTCCTCGACACGAACCTTGTCCCCGATGTTGACGTCGTTCTTTTCGTCGTGCACGTAGAGCTTCTTTGTGCGGTTGAGGAACTTCGCGTACTTCGGGTGACGGACACGCTCGACGATCGCCACGACGGCGGTCTGGTCCATCTTGTTCGAGACAACGATGCCCTCGCGCGTCTTGCGTGCGTTTCGTTCTGTTGCGGTGGTCTCGGCCATCACTTGCTCCCGGCCTCTGCCGCAGCGATCTCACGCTGGCGGATCAATGTGTTGATGCGAGCGATCTGTCGCTTCACTCGGGGGATTTCCGACGAGTTTTCAAGCTGGCCGGTCGCGTTGCGGAACCGAAGGTTGAGCGCCTCCTGCTTCGTGGAGCGCAGTTCTTCGACGAGCGCGCCCAGGTCCATGTCACGCAGTTCGGTAGTTGTCTTTGCCATCTCAGATCACCTCATCGGTGCGGGCGATAACCCGTGCCTTGATCGGGAGCTTCTGGACCGCAAGCTCGAGTGCTTCCCTAGCGGTCTCCGCCGAGGGGTACGAGAGCTCGAACAGGATGCGGCCGGGCTTGACGACGGCCACCCAGAACTCGGGGGAACCCTTGCCGGAGCCCATGCGGGTCTCGGCAGGCTTCTTGGTTACGGGCTTGTCGGGGAACACCGTGATCCACACACGACCGCCACGCTTGATGCGACGGGTCATGGCGATACGTGCGGCCTCGATCTGTCGGGCGGTAAGCCAACCCGGCTCGAGCGCCTGAATGCCGAAATCGCCGAATGACAACTCGGTACCACCCTTGGCCATGCCAGTGGTGCGACCGCGGTGTTGCTTGCGGTGCTTGACCTTTCGGGGCATCAGCATGTTCAGTCATCCCCTCGGAAGTGCGGGGCCTCGTGACCCTCGTGGGTCCGACGGGCGATCTCTTCTTCTTCGTCGAGGAGCTTCTCGAGCTCAGGATCCGCTTCCTTGAGCAGCGGCGCAGCCTCGACTGCGTCCTCTTCACCGGGCTTACGCGGTCCCTTGGAGGACACCACACGACGGGCACCCGGGGCAGCCGCAGCGCCGGCAGTCTCGCCGACGGCCATTGCCGCTTCCTTGGTGATCTTGTCCTCGCCCAGCGCCTTGTACGGGAGAATGTCTCCCTTGTAGATCCACACCTTGACGCCGACGCGGCCGCTGGTGGTGCGGGCCTCACGGAAGCCGTAGTCGATATCGGCACGCAGCGTGTGCAACGGCACGCGACCCTCGCGGTACCACTCGGTTCGGCTCATCTCGGCGCCGCCTAGGCGACCCGAGCACTGAACACGGATGCCCAGAGCACCGGCCTTCTGTGCGTTCTGGACAGCGCGCTTCATCGCACGGCGGAAAGCAATGCGGTTGGCGAGCTGGTCAGCGACACCCTGAGCAATAAGGGCAGCATCGAGTTCGGGAGACTTGATCTCCACGATGTTCAACTGCACCTTCGGGTTACCGGTGATCTTTGCGAGGCCGGTTCGCAGTTCGTCTGCCTTTGCGCCACGACGCCCGATCACGATGCCAGGTCGGGCAGTGTGCACGTCGATACGAAGCTTGTCCCGGGTGCGCTCGATCTCGATGCGACTGATCGCAGCATCGGGGAGCAGACCCATGATGAAGTTGCGGACTTTCCAGTCCTCGGTGAGATATTCCGTGTAGTTGCGCTCGCTGAACCAGCGGCTCTTCCACTCGGTGGTCACGCCGAGGCGGAACCCGTAGGGGTTGACCTTCTGACCCATTACTCGTTCTCCCCCTCGGCCGATGCGGTGTCGGCCACCGGTGTGGTGTCCACGGCGGTCTCGTCCACCGTCTCGTTCTCGACTTCGGTGCTGCCCTGGCCATCTTCTGCCTTGGCTGTTGCACGCTGCTGGCGGCTGCGCTCGACACGTGCGCGACGGGCCGATGCCGCCGGCGATGCGCCGCGGCCACGTCCGGCAGTACCGGCCTTGGCGGCCAAAACCGCCATCTCTTGGTCAGTCATCCGGCCGACGATGACCGTGATGTGGCAGGTGCGCTTCAGGATTCGCATCGCACGTCCGCGAGCACGGGGGCGGAAGCGCTTCAGCTGCGGGCCGCCGTCTGCGTAGCAGGCGACGACCTTGAGCTCGTCTGGATCTTGGCCATCGTTGTTCACGGCATTAGCCACTGCCGAGGCAAGTGCCTTGCGGATGGTGCGGGCAATCTCGCGCTCGGTGAACTGGAGCACCTGATCGGCGCTGCGCACGTCGAGCCCACGGATGAGGTTGAGGACCTGTCGGGCCTTGCTCGGCGTGGACCGCACGTAGCGGACCACGCAGCGTGTCCCGACACGCTCGCCCACCATCGTGGCGGTTTCGTTTCGCTTCGGACCAGTCATGATCAGCGGCGACCCTTCGTGTTCTTTTCCTGGCCGGCGTGGTACTTGAACGTCCGCGTGGGAGCGAACTCGCCCAACTTGTGGCCGACCATGGCCTCGGTGACATAGACGGGGATGTGCTTGCGACCATCGTGGACAGCGATGGTGTGACCCACCATGTCCGGGATGATGGTGCTGCGACGCGACCACGTCTTGATGACCTTGCGGTCGCTGGCCTCGTTGAGAACATCCACCTTCTTGAGCAGGTGGGCGTCCACGAAGGGCCCCTTCTTCAGGCTGCGGCTCATATCTGCTCCTACCGGCGACCCTTGCCGCTACGACGGCGGCGAACGATCAACTGCGACGATGCCTTCTTCTTCTTGCGGGTGCGGCCCTCAGGCTTGCCCCATGGCGACACCGGGTGACGACCACCCGAAGTACGACCCTCGCCACCACCGTGCGGGTGGTCGACCGGGTTCATTACGACACCACGGCTCTGCGGGCGGATGCCCTTCCAGCGGTTGCGGCCAGCCTTGCCCACCTTGATGAGCTCGTGCTCGGAGTTGCCGACCTCGCCAACCGTGGCACGGCAATCGATGAGCACACGGCGCATTTCCGTGCTGGGCAGACGCAATGTTGCGTACGCGCCCTCCTTGGCCACCAGCTGCACGGCCATCCCGGCCGAACGAGCCATCTTGCCGCCGCCACCGGGGCGGAGCTCGACGTTGTGGACGGTGGTGCCGACCGGGATGAACCGGAGCGCCATGGCGTTACCGGGCTTGATATCTGCGCCCTGACCGCTCTGCACGCGGTCACCCACGCTCAGGCCCTTCGGCGCAAGGATGTACGCCTTCGTGCCGTCTGCATAGTGAAGCAATGCGATGCGGCACGTGCGATTCGGGTCGTATTCGATAGCAGCAACCTTGGCGACAATTGCGTCCTTGGTGCGCTTGAAATCGATGATGCGGTACTGGCGCTTGTGGCGCCCACCGAGGTGCCGCGAAGTGATGCGGCCGTGTACGTTGCGCCCTGCCTTGAACGGCAGCGGTGCGACAAGCGACTTCTCGGGCGTTGTCTTCGTGATCTCGGAGAAGTCCGAGACCGTCTGGAAGCGACGCCCGTCGCTCGTGGGTTTGCGTGTGCGAATTCCCATGGCTCCTACCTCACTTCTCGAACAACGGGATCTCGTTGCCCGGTGCCAGGGTGACGATTGCTCGCTTGGTGTCGGGGCGCTGTCCCATGCGGTTGGTACCGCGGGCACGCTTCACCTTTCCCTTGCGGACGATGGTGTTGACCTTGACGACCTTCACGTCCCAGATCGCCTCGACTGCGTCGTGGATCTCGGGCTTGGAGGCGCGGGGATCAACCTTGAACGTGTATACGCCGGTCTCGATGAGCCCGTAGCTCTTCTCGGAGACGACCGGTGCGAGAATGATATCTCGGGGGTCTTTCATGACGCGGCTCCGGTCTCGGCCTCGGCCTTGGGCTTCGGCAGGGTCTTCTTGGAGAACAGGATGTACTTGTTGCACAGCACGTCGTAGGCGTTGAGCTCGGACTGAAGTACGAGTTGCACCTGAGGAATGTTGCGGAAGGACTTGGCCACAGCGTCCTCGTCCCGACCGACAACCACGAGCACGGTTCCATCGACACCCAACGCCTTGAGCGTTGCCACGGCGTCCTTGGTCTTGGAGAAACCCCAGTCGTCGACGACGAGGACTTTGCCGTCAATCAACCGGTCGGACAGTGCGGATGCAAGCGCAAGCTTGACGACCTTCTTGTTGACCTTCTGGGTGTAAGAGCGGGGCTTGGGTCCGAGCGCAACTCCACCACCGACATAGTGCGGCGAGCGGGTCGAGCCCTGACGTGCGCTTCCGGTGCCCTTCTGGTTGAACGGCTTCTTGCCGCCACCGGACACCTCAGCTCTGGTCTTGGTGCTCTGCGTACCGGCACGTCGGTGGGCCAACTGGGCCACCACGACCTGGTGCATGACGGGCACGTTCGGCTGGACGCCGAAGAGGACGGAAGCGAGCTCCACCGATCCGGCATCCTGACCGGCGACCGTCTTCACGGCGATGCTGGTCATTACTTCTTCCCCTTGACTGCGTTGCGGACGATTACGACACCGCCGTTGGGGCCCGGAACCGAACCCTTGACGAGCACGATGTTGCGCTCGGGATCGGCCTCGATGACCTCGAGGTTCAGCGTGGTGACCTGCTCGTGGCCCATGTGACCGGCCATGCGAAGGCCCTTGAACACACGGCCCGGGAACGAACAGGAACCGACCGAACCAGGCGAGCGGTGGTGCTTGTGGTTACCGTGACTGGCTCCCTGACCACTAAAATTGTGGCGCTTCATCCCACCGGCGAAGCCCTTGCCACGGCTTACGGCGACGACGTCAACCTTCATGCCCTTCTCGAGGGTGTCAGCGCGCAGTTCCTGACCGACGGTGTATCCGTCGACGGAGTCCAGTCGCAGCTCGACCAGCTTGCGGCCCGCGGCCACCCCGGCCTTGGCGAAGTGCCCGGCCTCTGGCTTGGTGAGCTTCTTGGGATCTTTCTGGCCGTACGTGACCTGCAGCGCGGTGTAACCGTCGCGCTCGCTCGTCTTCACTTGTACGACCCTGGCGTTCTCGACACGTAACACTGTTACGGGGATGACCTTGTTGTCATCAGCCCAGACCTGTGTCATGCCAAGTTTTTCGCCGACGATTGCCTTCGTCGCCATAGCGGCTGCCTCTGTTCCTACGGTGTCGTGCTGTGGGGCACGACGCTTGGTCCTTCACGCAAATGCTCCGCTCGTCTTTGTCTTGCGACACAGGCGGGCGGAGCACCGAGTTCAGTTGTTGCCGTGAGGTCCCCCTGCTACCAGGGGCGCACACGGACTTCGATTGTCTTTTCCGACGCTTTGCCACGAGGGCTCGGCGGCGGAGAGGAAACTCTATCGCCGCCGTTGCCAATCACCAATCGCGACTTCAGAACTCTGCCGAGTACCTTCGGGCGGGTGGAACGGAGCCGGGTGCGCGGGCTGCTCGCAGGGTTGGCCGGAGCGGGGATGTCCCTCACGCTCTGGGCCTGCGGACCGGCGAGCAGCACCGCCGAGTGGGCACGAATTTCCTCCCTGACCTGCCGTTCCACGATTGCAAGAGCACATCTGAACGACCCGACCGAGGCCCAGTTGGCCCCCGAACGCTTCCTCGAGGAACGGCGAAGGCTGCTCGACAGTCACCGTGCATTCAACACGGTGAGCGCTTTTCGAACCGTTTGCTCAAGGATTCGTCAGGAATTACTTGCCGAGGAGGGCCTCCCTGGGAAACCGGACCCAGCGACCGAGGACACGCTGTCATGACAACACGTCCTACTGATCGTCCGTCGCCGCCGGCTTCCACATCGAACCCCAAGCAGGACCGGCGTCTCCCGAAACAGGTCTGGGTGTTGGCCGGCGCCGCCGGACTGCTCACGCTTGCGACCCGGCTACCGGGCCTCACCCGCCCTCGAATACTCGTGTTCGACGAGGTCTTCTACGCCACACAGGGTTGGGAGATCAGCCGGGGCGGCGTGGAGCAGGGCGCAGTGGTCCACCCGCCGCTTGCCAAATGGCTGATCGCCATTGGTATCAAGATTTTCGGGTTCACACCGCTCGGCTGGCGGATCATCCCCCTCCTTGCGGGCGTCGTGGTGGTGATGTCCACGGTGATTGCGGCCTATCGCCTGCTCGGCAGCCGGATTGCGGCAGGGCTCGCTGGCGCCGTGGTGCTCACCGACGGCATCGCCTTCACCAGCGGCAGGCTCGCGCTCCTCGATGGAATCATGGCCGCATTTGCCACCATCGCGCTTGCGCTCATCGCCACCGTTGTCAGCAGGCCGCTCGATGTCCCGCTCCGGCGGCGTGCGCTCGTCGCTACCGCACTCACGCTCGGCGCTGCGATCGCCTGCAAGTGGTCAGCGCTCCCGCTCGTCCCGATCGCGCTCGCCGTATTCGGGGTGCTCGCCTGGCGGACCTCCGGCACCGGACGTTCCCGCCGCACCGAACTCGGCAGGACCGCCTTCTTCCTGCTTGTCGCCCCGTTTGCCCTGTACTGCGCCACCTACGTTCCCACCTTCATCCGCTTCGAGGACTCGGGGATCGGCCGGGAACTGTGCGGACGGACGCAACACTGCACCCCGGGCTACGCCGAGCGGATCGGTGAGATCTTCGCCAATCAACGCCGGGTGTTGCACTTTCACCAGTCGCTCGTTCCGACCAACCGGTACGCGAACAACGCGGTGTCGTGGGTGTTCCAGACCGAACCGGTCGGCCTGTTGTCCTCCTCGTGCCCGTCGGCCGATCTCGTGTGTTCGAGCGATGACGGGCCGTCCGTGCGCCGCATCATCAGTATCGGCAACCCTGTCGTGTGGCTTCTCGGGACCGTCGCCCTCGCGATCACACTCCTGATGGCGCTGCGGTTCCTCGACCCGCGGCGCAGCGTCGTCGCTGCCTGGGCTGCCGCTCTCTGGCTCCCGTGGATTCTGCGCCCGGTTCTGGGGGCACTGCCCATCGCCCCAGCGCGTCCGGGCTACTCCTTTTACGCAACGCCCTTGGTCCCTGCGCTCGCGATCGCAATCGCGTCCTGCTGGCTCGGGCTTCGCGGCTTCAAGCGACGGGCGGCCGGGGCAGTCGTCGCACTCGTGCTCCTCGCGGGCGCTGTTGCCCTGTATCCCACGTGGACCGGCATGGCCACCTCCCGGTCGTACCTTGAAGGCCTGGTGTCACCAAGGCCGTAGAACGCGTGCCCCCCAGACCGCATCAGACGGCGAGAACTGACGTCCGGCACTCAGGGGGTGGGTAAGTACGGATCGGTGGACTTGAAGAAGCCGGAATCGGTAAAGAAACTCTCCGACAGATAGGCATCAGAGATGTCCGTCGACGTCACCAGCACCCTGCCCAGGGACTCGATCACCAGCCGGACATCCGCGTCCTTGC
>WLJO01000036.1 GCA_009701715.1 Actinomycetota bacterium | reverse complement strand
CGCGCAGCCGAACCGAAGCCGTGGTGATCGCTGCCCGCCAGGGCCTCATCACGCTGTAGCCACTCGGGCCCCAGGGGAACTGAGGGCGCCGAAGTGTGAACATACGAAGCAGAAAACCGCTCTCTGTGTTCAAACTTCGCGGATGCGGGGAGCCACGATGCGGTTGACCGCGCTGTAGGTCCACACCTCGGCCCGGCCCTGCGCATTCAAAAACGCGAACGAGCGGGGCTGTTGCGCGTGACGGCAGAAGTTCAGCCCGGCATGAGGACTTGGTTCACCAAAACCCAGCCTAGGGGCAGAACGCTTGGCGTTCCGATGATGCTCCTGTAGATGCCGTCGAGGTGAGCGCCGGTGAGGGTGGCGCCGGTGAGGCGGGCGCTGTGGAGGGTGGCGCCGGTGAGGTCGGTGCCGGTGAGGTAAGCGGCGGTGAGGTCGGTGCTGTGGAGGTTGGCGCCGGTGAGGTCGGCGCCGCCGAGGCGTGCGTCGGTGAGGTCGGCCTTGCGGAGGTTGGCGCCGGAGAGGTCGGCGCCCCTGAGGTCGGCGCCCCTGAGGTCGGCGGCGGTGAGGTTGGCGCCGACGAGGTCGGCGCCGGAGAGGTCGGCGTTCTTGCATTGTGCGTTGGGGCCGATATCGCAGCCGTTGATGAGGTAGCCGGAACGGCTGCTGCTACCGGAGGTGGTGGCGATCACGATGACGGCGGCGGTCACCGCCATGGCTGCGGCTGCTGCGCCGACAATCAGGTTGCGGCGGCGGCGTTGTGTGGGGCGCGCGGTCGCGGGCTGTTCGGTGGTCGGGATCATCAGCCGACAGTAACAAAAGAGTCGTCTATGAATATCGTCTAATCCCTAGCGGGGTTCAGCGGTGACACGACCGTCGAGCAGGTCGACGGCGGGCTACGCCTCACCGTCGCCGACTGGCCGGGCGAGGTTGTTGAGGGCGGCTGACCGAGGCGTTCCAGTTGGCGTTCTGGCAGCAGTTCAGCCTTCTTGGAGGACGCCGTTCACCAGTACCCACCCGGTGGGCAGATTTGACGGCGTTCCGATGATGCCACTGGAGTAGACACCACCGAGGTGGGCGCCACGGAGGTAGGCGCCGGTGAGGTTGGTAGCAACGCCAGCCTCGGGGGACAAGAGGTAGGCGCCGCCGAGGTAGGCGCCGGTGAGGACGGCGCCAGTGAAGTTGGTGGCCATGAGGCTGGCGCCGCCGAGGTATGCGCCGCCCATCTGTGCGCCGCTGAGGTCGGCGAAGTCGAGGTTGGTGCCGCCGAGGTATGCGCCGACGAGTAGGGTAGTGGCGCCCCGGGCGCTGGGTTCGGGGGGGGAGACGCCGAGTGTGGCGCGGGAGAGGTCGGCGCCGCCGAGGTTGGCGCCGGTGAGGTTGGCGCCCCTGAGGTCGGCGCCGGAGAGGTTGGCCTGGCGGAAGTCGGCGCCCTTGAGGTTCATTTGTCTGAGGTTCCAGCCAGAGAGGTTTTTTTGGCTGAAGTTATGGCCGGGACATTGACGATATATCCCGGTGTCGCAGCCGTTGACGAGGGTGCCGGAGCGACTGCCGCTACCTGTGGTGGTGGCGATCACGATGACGGCGCCGGTCACCGCAATGATTGCGGCTGCTGCGCTGATGATGATGTTGCGGCGGCGGCGTTGTGTGCGGCGCGCGGTCGCGGGCTGTTCGGTGGTCGGGATCATCAGCCGACAGTAACAAACATGTCGTCTATGAATGTCGTCTAATCTCTAGCGGGGTTCAGCGGCGCCATGACCGTCACCGAGGCCGTGGCGATCGCCACCCGACAGGGGCTGATCACGCCGTAACCACCAGCGCGAGCATCGGAAAACGCGAACGGGGGGCCGCAATGCGGCCCCCCGTCCCAAACGTTGAGGTGTTCAGCCCTCGGTCGGAGCCTCAGTTGCTTCCTCGGCCGGAGCCTCAGTTGCTTCCTCGGGTGCTGCTTCGCCCTCGGCCCCGGCCTCGGGTGCACCCTCGGGGGCGCCGTCAGTGCCGTACTGCTCGTAGTACTCGGCCCACGCAGCCTCGCGCTCAGAGTCGTCGGCTGCAGTGCCACCGACCCAGTTGCCGTGCTCGTCGAGCTCGAAGTGCTTGCGGTACTCCTCGGCAAGAACGCCACCCTCGGCGGCCTGCTTGATCGAGAGGCTGATACGACGGCGCTGCAGATCGAAGTCGATGATCTTCACCCACAGCTCTTCGCCCGGGGTAACGACCTGCTCGGGTGCATCGACGTGGTGCGCCGACATCTCTGAGATGTGCACGAGACCCTCGATGCCCTCGCCGACCTGGACGAAGGCGCCGAACGGGACGAGCTTGGTGACACGGCCGTACACAAGCTGACCAACCTCGTGGCTGGAGGCGAACTCCTGCCACGGATCCTGCTGCGTTGCCTTGAGCGAGAGGCTGATGCGCTCGCGCTCGAAGTCCACGTCGAGAACCTGCACGGTGACCTCGTCGCCAACCTGCACGACCTGGTTGGGATGCTCGACGTGCTTCCACGAGAGCTCGCTGACGTGGATGAGCCCGTCCATACCTCCGAGGTCGACGAACGCACCGAACGACACAACCGACGACACGACGCCCTTGCGGACCTCGCCCGGCTTGAGGTTGTTGAGGAACTCGTCGCGGGCCTCGCGCTGGGTCTCCTCGAGGTATCCACGGCGGGACAGAACGACGTTGTTGCGGTTCTTGTCGAGCTCGATGATCTTGGCCTGCAGGATCTTGCCGACGTACGGCTGGAGATCGCGGACACGGCGGAGCTCCACCAGGGATGCGGGAAGGAACCCACGCAGACCGATGTCCATGATGAGACCGCCCTTGACGACCTCGATAACGAGACCCTCGACGACGCCGTCTTCTTCCTTGACCTTCTCGATGGTCCCCCACGCACGCTCGTACTGGGCACGCTTCTTGGAGAGTACGAGACGACCTTCCTTGTCCTCCTTGGTGAGGACCAAGGCTTCGATCTTCTCACCCAGCTTGACGACCTCGTTCGGGTTGACGTCATTGCGGATCGACAACTCGCGGCTGGGGATCACACCCTCGGACTTGTACCCGATGTCGAGCAGCACTTCGTCCTTGTCGATCTTGACGACAGTGCCGGTTACGAGCTGACCATCCTCAACGGTGACGAGGGTGCCGTCGATTGCGTCGGCGAACGAGGAGCCGAGATCATTCGAGGTGATCTGGCGCGGGGTGTAGTTGCCTTCCTCGTCGAAGGAGCCGTAGCTCGAGGAAGGAATGGTGAGGTCGGACAAGGGAACGGTCGCTTTCGGGGTGGACAAGGATCAAAGGGATATGAACCCGGGAAGAATACCACCGAGCCCGAAGATCTGCCACCGGGAGTGGCCGCTCAACACCGCTATCGGTGGGCGAGAACGAGGTGTTCGGGGGTCTCGGTGCTCGGCGGCCTGCGCACGTAGTCTCCCGGGGTCACTGCCCAGATCTCGTCGACGTGGAGGCCGACAGCCGAACAGAGAAGTCGCAGTTCACGAGGGGTGTAGCAAGCAGTCCAGAGATCGGTCTCGCGCGACTCCCCCGCCTCGTTGCGGATCTCGGTCCGCTCGTGGGAGATCCCTCGATCGGCGTCGAACACGGCCCCCTCGTGATACCGGACGGCGAAGTAAGCACTGAACGCACTGAGCGCGAGGCGCCCACCGGGCCTCAGTGCCCGAGCGATCCCCTCCAGCACCAACGCGTCGTCGCCGCCAGCGGTCATCAGCCCAAAGGCGCCCTGACAGAGGCAGATGACGGCGTCGAACTCGGCGTCGAACCCGAGGGAGCGGGCGTCGAGACGCGCGAACGTCGCACCCTCCGGCGCGGAGGCGTTGGCGAGGTCCACGAAGCGCTGCGAGATGTCCACCCCGTGCACCGTGATACCACGACGGGCAAGTTCGTAGCCGTGCCGGCCCGGCCCGCACCCGACATCAAGCACGCGTTGCCCAGGCTGCAGACCCAAAGCAGCGACGATCGCGTCGACCTCCTGGCGGGTCCCCTTCGTGAACGAGTAGCGGAGATAGGCATTCCCGAGGTAGTCCGCGAGGGGTTCGAACCAGTGGTCGGTCATGGCACCGCTCATTGTGCCCTATGGTTCGCATTCTCATGTCAGCCAGCCAGATCGCACTCCTTGCAATCATCCTGACGGCAAGCGGCTTCGTGTCCGGTCTCTCCGGGTTCGGCTACTTCCTCGCCGCCACACCGCTGTGCTCGATCGTCGTCGCCCCTGCCCGCGCCGTGATCCTCATCACCGTGTGCGGCCTAGCACCGGCCATCCAGGACTTCGTCAGATTCCGCCAGGACATCGACCGCCCAGTGGCCACCCGAATGACCATTGCCTCGCTCGTCGGCATGCCACTCGGGCTCGTCGTCCTCGAGACCGTTGGCGACGCACCGCTACGGCTCACGATCGCGGTCGTCACGGGCACCGTAACGATCCTCATGCTCACCGGCGTGGAACTCCGCCGTGCAACCAGGACGAGCGATGTCCTCCTCGGCTTCCTGAGCGGCGTGCTCAATACGAGCGTCGGGACGAACGGACCGCCGATGGTGATCAACCTTCGTGCTCACCACCTATCAATCAGCAGGTTCCGCGGAACCATCAGCACCCTCTTTCTCACTGCTCAGGTCGTCGGGGTGATCCTCTTCGCCTCACGCGGGAAGATCCATCTGGATGTCGTCCTTCTCGCGCTCGCCGTCGTGCCAGTTCAGATGCTGTTCGTCCTCGCCGGTCAGCGACTGAGCCTGCGGCTTGCGCAGCGCCGCTTCGACCACGTGGTGTTAGCGGTACTCCTCGCGAGCGCTATCGGGGCGACCATCAACGCCGTGGTGAACCTGGCGACCGGATAGCCGCTACCCCTTGGCGGCCGCCCAGGTGCGCCCGGACGACATGTTCACCTCAAGTGGTACGCGCAGTTCAGCGGCACCACGCATCGTGTCGATCATCAGCGAGCGCAAGGCATCCTGCTCAGCCTCCGGTGCCTCTACGAGGATCTCGTCGTGCACCTGCAGCACCACTCTGCTCGCCAGCGTGGTCAACTCCAACGCAGCGTCGAGACGCACGAGGGCAACTTTGAAGATGTCAGCAGCGAGGCCCTGGATACCGGCGTTCATCGCCTGGCGTTCGGCCGCGGCACGAACGCTGAAGTTGCCACTCTGAAGATCCGGGATCGGGCGGCGGCGGCCGAACAGCGTCTCGGTGTAACCACGTGCCTTAGCCTGTTTGACCGTCTGCTCCATATACGCATTCACGTTCGGGAACGCCGCGAAGTACGCGTTGAGGATCTCTGCTGCCTCAGCGCGGGGGATGTTGAGCCGCTGTGCTAGCCCGTATGCCTCCATGCCGTAGGCGAGCCCGTATGAGACCATCTTCGCCTTCGAGCGCTGCTCGAGCGTGACCGACACCGGGTCCACGCCGAACACGCGGGCCGCCGTTGCGTTGTGGATGTCCTCACCACCCGTGAAGGCATCGATGAGGCCCGGGTCCTCGGCGAGGTGAGCGATGCAGCGCAGTTCGATCTGGTTGTAGTCTGCGATGAGCAGCACGCTGCCCGGGGCGGCCACGAACGCCTTGCGGAACTGCCTGCCCTCCTCACTGCGCACCGGGATGTTGTGGAGGTTCGGCTGGTCCGAACTGAGACGACCCGTCCGTGCAACCGTCTGGTTGAAGGTGGCGTGAATCCGTCCATCGGCAGCAACCTCGGCGAGGAGCCCCTCCCCGTACGTGGAGCGCAGCTTCTCGAACTCCCGGTACTCGAGCAGGGGGTTAATGAACTCCGGCCATTGGTCGCGCAGTTTCTCGAGCGACTGTGCGTCGGTGGAGAACCCGGTCTTGGTCTTCTTGACGGGGGCAAGGCCACGCTCGCCGAAGAGGATCTCCCGGAGCTGGACGGTGGAGTTGAGGTTGAACTCGCGCCCTGCCACGAGATGCACCTCGGCCATGAGCCGCTGGCACTCCGACGTGAAGCGCTGGTTGAGCGCGCGTAGTTCCGCAACGTCCACGGCGACACCGATGTGCTCCATCTTGGCGAGCACCCGAACGAGCGGGTTCTCGATGTCCCGGTAGAGCGCATCCATGCCCTGCGCCTCGAGCGCAGCCTCGATGGCTGGTGCGAGCCTCGACACGGCGAGCGCTGCGCGACCCGCGCCAATCGAGTCGTCGACCGAGGTGTCGCCGAAGTCCAGTTGGTCGCTCGGCGCACCCTCAGCAGGGAGCACATCACCCGTGTATCGGGTGAGCAGCTCGCCGAGGGAGTACCGACCCTCGGCGGGGTCCAGCAGGTACGCGGCGATCACGGTGTCGAGCGTGAGGTGATGCAGGTCCACACCCAGACCGAGCAGCGAGCGCATCAGGGGCTTGGCGTCGTGCGAACGGACGGGGCGCCCGTCGTCGAGCGCAGCGACGAGCGAGGGATCGCCGAGCAGCCTCGCCGGGATCCACACGACCTCGGCGAGATCCGGGTTCGTCATGACGGCGAGCCCGCTGAGCGGCGAGCGACCGGGCTGGCCCGTCCACGCGCCCGCAAGGTCGAGCGTCGTGCACCCTGCCAGCGCAGCGATGGCGTCCGCGGCACTTCCTGCAGCGCTGACCTCGGCCTCGACGGTATTCGCAGCGTCCGCCCCACCGGTGGCCTCCGTGCCGTCGTCCCCCGAGCCGATCACCAGACGCAACCGGTCGAACAGCGCCCGGAACTCGAGGAAGTCGAACAGTCGCCTCACCTCGACCATGTCCGGGTGAATCTCGGCCTGCTGAACATCCACGGTGATCGGGGCATCCCTGCGGAGCAGCATCAGGTCGTGGTTCATGCGAGCCTGTGACTCGTTGGCAGTGAGCGACTCGCGAAGCTTGGGGGTCTGCGACCCCACGTTGAGATAGATGCCGTCCAGATCGCCGTAGGCGTTGATGAGTTTCGCGGCCGTCTTCTCCCCGACCCCGGGCACACCCGGCAGGTTGTCACTCGGGTCCCCGCGCAGCGCCGCGTACTCCGGATACTGCTTCGGGGTGACCCCGGTGCGCTCGAGGATGCCGGCCTCGTCATAGAGCGCGTAGTCACTCACGCCGCGCTTGTTGTACAGCACGCGCACGAGCGGGTCCTCGACGAGTTGGTAACTGTCCCGGTCCCCCGTGACGATGATGACGTCGTCGCCGGTGCCGCGCACACGCTCGACCATCGTTGCAATGAGGTCGTCGGCCTCCCAGCCCGGTGCGTCGAGCGCAGTGATGCCCAGTGCCGCGAGCACTTCTCGTACCAGGCCCATCTGCTGACGAAGGATGTCGGGGCTCGCCTCGCGCTGGGCCTTATACGCCGGGTTCGCGATGTGGCGGAACGTCGGCTCGGGCCGGTCGAACGCAGCAACGACTGCTTTCGGGTGATGATCCTTGATGAGGTTGATGAGCATCGAGGTGAAGCCGTACACCGCGTTGGTGACCTGCCCTGATGCTGTGGCCATGTCGGTCGGAAGCGCGAAGAATGCCCGATAGGCGAGGGAGTTCCCGTCCAGCAATAGCACCGTGCCCACCTGACCACCCTAACTTCCGCACCCGCCGCCGGGACTTCCGCCTCTGGGATGCCGGGCACGGACGGCTGATCATCGAGCCGGGAACCTCCTTGCTGGCCCAGACGTCAGTTGGACACAGCCCGAACGCAAGCAGGAGCGAGCCATGCACCACCAACCCGTCCGAATCCCGGAGCACACTGCGCGTGCCGGCGCCACGTCATCGGGGTGCCTCGACCGGCGGACCCTCCTCGCCGCGCTCTCGGCAGCCCCGCTGCTTGCGCTGCTGCAGGCGTGCAGTTCTTCCGACAGTCCGGCAACGTCGAGCACCGCCGCAAGCGCCCCAACCAGCACTGCTGCACCGGGTGGCTCCGGTCGGGAGGTTCGTTCGGGATCCGCCCGGAGGGCCCCGGACCCAGCCACCGCACTCGGTGCCGCACGGGCGGTCAACCTGCTCGGCACAGATCTGTACGCACGCCTTGCCGCGGGCAACACCGACAACGTCGTGTTCTCGTCCGCGAGCATCATGTACGCACTCGCGATGACCCGCGCCGGGGCAAGGGGCGCAACGGGAACCGAGATGGATGCAGTGCTGCACGCGAGCGAGACCGGCAGCACCCCAGAAGGCTTCCACGGAGCACTGAACGCGCTGGATGCTGCGCTCGAGTCCCGGAGCGGCGAGTTTCAGGTGGAGTCCCAGACCCTCCCCGTGGAACTCGCGATCTCCAACTCGCTGTGGGGTCAGGACGGCGTTGTCTGGGTGCCGGCATTCCTCGACCTGCTCGCCACCGAGTACGGGGCGGGGCTCCGCGTGGTCGACTACACGAGCGATCCCGAGGCGGCTCGCAGTGCGATCAACAACTGGGTCGCAGGGAGGACAAATAGGCGCATCCCCGAACTCCTCGCCCCGGGAGCCATCACACCGGGGGTGATGCTCACCCTCGTGAACGCGATCTATCTGAAGGCCCCTTGGCTGTCGCCCTTCCCGGAGGCGGCAACCGAGGACCGAGCGTTCGCCAATGCCGACGGCTCGAAGGTGCTGGTTCCGGTGATGTCGGCCACCATCGACGCGACCTATTCCCGCGGTGACGGCTGGCAGGCCGTCGACCTTGCCTACGTGGGCAACTCACTGACGATGACGCTCATTGTCCCCGAGGCAGGGTCGCTCGCGGAGATCGAGTCCCGGCTCCCCACCGGATTGCTGGACACCGTCACGTCGTCGCTCGCACCGCGCGAGGTGGTGCTCGACCTACCTAGGTTCGACATTGAGTCCCGGGTGGAACTGGCAACCGTGATGGCAGCACTCGGCATGCCCACGGCGTTCGACCCGGACCGGGCCGACTTCAGCGGCATGGCTACGGACCAGAAGCTCTTCATCGACCTCATCATCCATCAGGCCAACATCACCGTCGACGAGAAGGGCACCGAGGCCGCTGCAGCAACGGCGGTGGTCATGCGCACCACCTCGGCCAACACCGAGCCGCCCGTCAAGCTCTCGATCGACCGACCGTTCCTCTACGCAGTACGGGACATCCCCACGGGTGCGGCTCTTTTCCTCGGCCGCGTCTCTAGGCTCGGCTAAACTTCGACGGACTAAGGCCGCAGCGAGCCGGCGACGACCTGGTCCGCGATATCCCTCATGCGCGTCCGCTGGCTCATCGCGCTGCGCTGGATGAAGGTGAACGAGTCAGCCTCGGTAAGGCCGCAGTCGTTCTGCAGGATTCCCTTAGCACGATCGATGATCTTGCGCGTCTCGAGTTGGTCCTCGAGCCGACCGATCTCGCCGGACAACGCAGACAGCTCCCGGAAGCGCCCGATCGCCACCTCGATCGCGGGGATCAGGTCGCTCTTCTGGTACGGCTTCACGAGGTAGGCCAGCGCACCCGCATCGCGGGCCTGCTCCACCACCTCACGCTGGCTGAATGCCGTGAGAATGAGGACACCGCAGATCCGCTCGGTGTTCAGTTGCGCCGCGACTTCGAGCCCGGTCATGCCCGGCATCTTGATGTCGAGGATCGCTAGGTCTGGGCGGAGGTCCCGCACGAGCTGCAGTGCAGTGTCGCCGCGACCAGTCTCGCCGACGACCTCGTAGCCCTCCTCCTCGAGGGTCTCTTTGAGGTCGAGTCGGATGATTGCCTCGTCCTCTGCGATGACGACTCTGATGGTCACCGGACAAGTATGTCGGTTCAGCCGCTGAGTTGGTCGAGCAATTCGTCTTGCCGGTGCTCGAGGCGGGCGATGTTGTCGAGCACTTCCTGACGTCGTGAGCCCATCGCCTCCGCGTGTCGATTCGCCTCCCGGAACTCGTGTCCGGCCAGCGGCGTCTCCGACACGAGCGAGCGGATGCGGCTGTCGTCGGCCTCGTCGGCGAGGTACAGCAACTGCTCGTCGATCACGCGAAGCTCCTCACGGAGGGCACGCAGGCGACCACTGACGCCGGTAAGGCGACGCTCCACGAGCCATTTCCCCATCGTGAGAAGTGTAGGAGCGCTGGCATGCTGAGGAACGTGACCGACGCCTGGGGGATCTCCGACGGATACCACGGCACCGACGGTCAGTGGCACGAGACACCGCCGGAAACCCGACGGGCCCTGCGCGCAGTACTCGGGGACCCCGATGCGGCTCCCCCCGCCTGGTGCGTCAGCGCCGGTGACACCGCCCGGCTCTGGAGCCCGTGCGTCATCCGCCTGGAGGACGGCACCGAGACCGGACCGCTGGAATCCATTCCCGACAACCTTCCGATCGGCTACCACGACCTCGTTCCGCTCAACGGCGGCCCCGTCACTTTCCTCGTGGTGGCCCCGCGGCGTGCCCCCGACGCGCCCGACGCGTGGGGGGTCGCGGCGCAGTTGTACTCGCTCCGGTCGGGGGGATCGCAGGGGATCGGTGACCTCGGTGATCTGGGCGCGCTGTTGCGCTGGGCCGCGCCGGCCGGCGCCGGGGCCGTGCTGCTCAGCCCGCTCCACGCCCCCTCACCTGTCCTGCCGCAGCAGGACAGTCCGTACTACCCGAGCAGCCGTCTCTGGTGGAACCCGCTCCACCTGCGCGTACCGGGATTGCCCGAGGACGCATCCGGCTCGCTCATTGACCGCAACCACGTGTGGAGAATGAAGCGGTCGGCGCTGCAGTCGTGGTTCATCAGCTCCGCCGTCGGCGACAGTTGGGGGCGGTGGGTGGAGGCGCAAGGCGAGCCGCTCCGGCTCTACTCCGTGTGGTGCGCGCTTGCGGAACGCTACGGCAACAACTGGCGTGAGTGGCCCGAGGAATTCCGTCGTCCCGACTCGCCGGCGGTGACCGACTTCGACCGCGAGGACTTCGACGTGCAGTTCCACTCGTGGTGCCAGTGGCTCGTGAGCCGCCAGCTCACCGGCGCGAAGCGCAGCGCACCAGACGTTCACCTGATCGGCGATCTCGCCGTGGGGTTCGACGCGTCCGGCGCCGATGCCTGGCGGTACCAAGACCAGTTGGCCCTCGACTGGAGGGTGGGTGCACCACCGGACATGTTCACTCCCGACGGACAGGACTGGGGGCTGCCACCCTTCAACCCCATCGCGCTGCGATCGCAACGTTTCCAACCGTTCGTGGAGACGGTCCGCGCCGCCCTCCGGGGCTTCGCAGGGCTCCGCATTGATCACGTCATGGGCCTCTTCAGGCTCTGGTGGGTCCCGCCGGGAGCGTCCCCGCGTGACGGCGCGTACGTCCAGCAACCAAGTGACGTGCTCGTTGGCATCCTTCGACTTGAGGCGCATCGCGCGGGGGCCTTCCTCGCAGGGGAAGATCTCGGCACCGTGGGCGAGGGCGTCCGGGACACCCTGCAGGCGAGCGGCATCCTCGGCACCAAGGTCGCCTGGTTCGAGCAGGACCCCCCGACACGGTGGCCCCGGCAGTGTCTGGCAACGCTCACCACTCACGACCTGCCGACGGTTGCAGCGGTTTGGCAGGGACGCGACGGCGACCGCGCAATGGCAGACCGGCTGACCTCGCTCACTCATGCTCCGGCCGGCTCGCTCGCCGAGGACGTGGTGCTCTCGATGCATCACCTCCTCGCCCGCTCCCCCGCGCTCCTGCGGCTCGCTACCCTCGAGGACCTGTGCGCATCCGTCGAACGACCCAATGTGCCGGGCACGGTTGTGGAGCACCCGAACTGGTGCCGGCGGCTACCGGTCCGCATCGAGGATCTCGATCGGCGACCACTCGTCCGCGCGAGCACACAGGCGTTCCGGGAGGCCCGGCGTGACTGACGATGTCCACCACGACAGCAGCGACGCTGCGGCCCCGCCCGCCGTTGGATTCCTCCGGCGGGCGACGGAGCGCATGAAGGCAGCGTCCGTGACCCTGAAAGACGAGTACCGCAAGGGTCGTGAGGGCGATGACTCTCCCGTGCAGCGGATCGGGCCGAACGCGATCGACGCGATCAAGGCCTGGCTCGCTTCCGATGCGGAGGAGGTTCCGCAGGGAGCGCCGCGTGACGATGCGGACGCCGCAGCGGAGCAGGAGGCGACCGAGGCTGCCGAGGCTGCCGAGGTTGCGGACCTTCTCGGCCGCGTGAACTGGAACAACGTCTCCGGCGCTGCGCGCGACAGTGCTGCCGCGCAACGGATGAAGGACCTTGCCGACAAGGTGGACTGGGCTGCAGCGAAACCGGTGGCGGCTCGGGTTGCCGCCGCGCTCATCGCGGCAGCCGCCGCCGGTGAGCTCGGCGGCATGCAGGGCGCTGCGGGGCGCTATGTGGCACGCACGATCGCCAACGAGATGGGGCTCGCCGACCGGGTCGCACAGCGGATCCGGGGCAACCGCTCCGAACAGGCCCGGTTGCTCGTCGACTACATAGACACCACCGCTACCGAGGCGCCAAACAGCGGCTTCGAGGCCAACGTTGCCGATCTCCGCCGCTTGGGCACCGGGGACTAGGGCCCCGCCCGATCAGGTACCGCAGTAGGTCCGGAAGCTGCTGGTGAACTCCGGCGAGGCCGGCTGCGCAAACCGTTCGAGGCCCGGCCTCTCCTCATACGGACGGCTGACTGCCTCGACGAGGAGCGAGAAGGGCGCAAGGTCCCCCGCAACGGCCGCAGTCAGTGCGGCGTCCACCTCGTGATTGCGCGGAACGTACAGCGGATTGACCGCATCGAGGCACGCCGACACACGTTGCACGTCGCGCCCATCGGCCAGCACGCAGTTGTGCCACCGCTCGAGCCACGGGGCCGGCAGCACCGGGCAGACGCCGTCACGAAGGGAGCCTGCGAGCGAGCGGAAGGTTCCGTTGAGGTCGAGGTGCTGCGACTCGAAGACGGTGAGCAGTTCTGCGCCGAGGGCATCGGCCTCCACGAGGCGCACGCCGGTGGCAGCGTCGAGCCCGAGCCTGCGACGCAGGCCCGCACGGTGGTGAGTGTCGTAGCGATCGCGGAACGAGCGCAACACGTCGGTAGCGGCCTCGGCGGCATCCTCCGGGGACTCCCCAATGAGCGGGAGCAGCGTCTCGCCGAGCCGGGCGAGGTTCCACTGAGCCACGGCCGGTTGGTTGCCGTACGCGTAGCGCCCGCCGTGATCGATCGAGCTGAAGACCGTCTCGGGGTTGAAGCCGTCCATGAACGCGCACGGCCCGAAGTCGATCGACTCTCCTGACAGCGTCATGTTGTCGGTGTTCATCACACCGTGCACAAAGCCCACGAGCATCCACCGGGCGACGAGAGCAGCCTGACGATCGACGGCACCGGCGTAGAGGGCAAGGTACGCGTTGTCCGCGTCCAGTGCGTCCGGGTAGTGGCGCTGGATCACGTAGTCCGCGAGGCGGCGAAGCAGATCCACGTCGCCCGATCGGGCCGCGTACTCAAACGTTCCAACCCGGACGTGACTCGCCGCGACACGTGCGAGCACTGCCCCCGGGAGCGGTGTTTCCCGCTGGACGGACTCCCCGGTGGCGATCACCGCGAGCGCCCGGGTGGTGGGAATGCCGAGACCGTGCATGGCCTCCCCGATGACGTACTCGCGCAACATCGGGCCGAGCGCGGCCTTGCCGTCACCACCACGTGCGAACGGCGTCCGTCCCGAGCCCTTCAGATGGAGATCCCGGCGGCGACCCTCGATGTCGATGATCTCGCCGAGGAGCAGTGCGCGTCCGTCCCCGAGCCGCGGGTTGAAGTTCCCGAACTGGTGACCGGAGTACACCTGAGCAACCGGTTCGGCACCGGCTGGGGCGGGATGACCGACGAGTGACTCAACTACCGAACCGGCACGCAGCGCGTCCGGGTCCACGCCGAGTTCGCGGGCGAGGGATTCGTTGAGGACGGTCAGGTGGGCCGCGGGAAACACCGCTGCCTTCCACGGCTCGCAGAGGCCCGGAAGGTCACGCACAAAGGTGTTGTCGAAGCGGAATGCTGTCGAACCCCCGGTGGCCACGAACCGAAGGCTACGGCCGCACGCACGGTCTAGGTGTCTCCGATTGTTCACTCAACGTTTGTTGACCAATCCCTGCCGGTCCCCCTACCGTCATCGGCATGCATGAGTCCCTCGTCAGGAGGGCGGAGGTACACGCCGCGCTCGGCGACCCCGTCCGGCTTGCCATCGCCGACCTCCTCGTCTGCAGCGACCGGTCCCCGGGCGAGATCGCATCGCTGATGGGCCTCGCATCGAACCTGCTCGCCCATCACCTGGGCGTTCTGGAGGCTGCGGGTGTCGTGCAGCGCTCGGCCTCCGCATCCGACGGCCGCCGCAAGTACGTTCGGCTTGCCATCGCCGACCTTGCAGCATTCCTGGGACAACCACGCCCCCCGGACCACGTGCTGTTCCTCTGCACACGGAACTCCGCTCGCTCCCAACTCGCTGCGGCACTCTGGACGGCTCGCACGGGCTATCCGGCAACCTCGGCCGGAACCGATCCCGCGCCCCGAATTCACCGCGGGGCCCTGGCTGCGGCGCGGCGCGCCCGGATCCCCATGGAGGATGCTGCACCGGCCTTGCTGGCTCACATACCCGCGCGGGCGCAGGTCATCACCGTGTGCGACCGTGCGCACGAAAGGCTGAGACCACCGCAGGAATGGTGGCACTGGTCCGTCGTCGACCCGACGGACACCCCCACCGCTGCCGGGTTCGACCGAGCACTGCATGAGCTCGACCGACGGATCGCCATGTTCACCGGGTTTGCCACTCACCTCAAGGAGTCGAGATGACCACACGTATCGGCATCAACGGATTCGGTCGCGTGGGACGGCTCGCGGTCCGTGCACTGCGGGATCATCCCGAACTCGCGCTCGTGCATGTCAATGAGCACAAGGGTGGTGTAGCGGCCGCTGCACACCTGCTCGAGTTCGACACTGTCCACGGCCGCTTCGCGGGCACCGTGACCAACGACGGTGCCGACATGACGATCGACGGCTCGCGGGTCTCGTTCTCGGAGCACTCGGACCCGGGGATGATCCCGTGGGGTGATTCCGGGGTGGAGATCGTGATCGAGGCAACCGGTACGTGGAAGACCGCCGAGGCACTTGGGCCCCACCTCCGACAGGGTGTACGCAAGGTGGTGGTGGCCTGCCCGGTGAAGAGCCCGGGTGTCCTGAACGTGGTGATGGGGTGCAACGACCATCTCTACGACCCTGAGGCACATCAGATCGTCACCGCTGCGTCCTGCACCACAAACTGTCTGGCACCCGTGGTGAAGGTGTTGCACGAGTCCATCGGGATCGAGCGCGGCGCTATCACCACGATGCACGATGTCACCAATACCCAGGTCGTTGTGGATGCCCCCCACACGGACCTCCGCAGGGCACGCTCGGCGCTCAACTCGCTTATCCCCACCTCAACCGGCTCGGCAACCGCGATCACGCTCATCTATCCCGAGCTAACCGGGAAACTCAACGGCATTGCGGTACGAGTGCCCCTGCTGAACGCTTCACTCACCGATGCAGTGTTCACCATGTCGCGTGACGTCACGGTTGACGAGGTGAACGGATTGCTTCGTGACGCTGCCAACGGTCCGCTGCTGGGCATCCTCGGGTACGAGGATCGCCCGCTCGTGTCCGCCGACTACACGAACGACACACGCTCCGGCATCGTGGATGGCCTGTCCACCATGGTGGTCGATGGTCGGATGCTCAAGGTGCTCGTCTGGTACGACAACGAGTACGGATATGCCTTCCGCATGGTGGAATTGGCGTCCAAAGTCGCCTCCACACTTGGCGCAACCTCGCTCTGATGAGGCTCCGCAATTACGCCCTCGTCACGGCCGGCTACTGGGTATTCACACTGACCGATGGCGCACTGCGCATGCTCGTGCTGCTGCACTTCAACGACCTGGGCTACTCAGCGGTGTCGATCGCGTTCCTGTTCCTCGCCTATGAGTTCATGGGGATCCTTACCAATCTCCTCGGCGGTTGGGTGGGGGCACGGCGCGGCCTCAACCGGACGCTCGTCGGCGGTCTCGTCCTCCAGATCGTTGCGCTCGCCGCCCTCACGCTCGAGCAGGCATCATGGGAGCAGTGGGCCGCCGTGCTGTTCGTGATGGTGGCCCAGGCGATCTCGGGCGTCGCCAAGGACCTCACGAAGATGAGTTCCAAGAGTGCCGTGAAGACCGTTGCAGGCGACGGCGACGGCGCCCTGTTCCGTCTTGTGGCGATCCTGACCGGCTCAAAGAATGCCCTCAAGGGCGTCGGCTTCTTCCTCGGCGGCGCGCTGCTGTCCTGGCTGGGGTACGACAACGCGCTCTGGGCGATGGCGGCCGCCCTCGGTGTCGCGGCCATCGCACTGCTCGCCTTCCTGAACGAGGACATCGGCCGGTCCCGGAAGAAACCGCCCCTGCGCTCGGTGCTGTCCAAGTCCACGGCGATCAACCGATTGTCGGCGGCGCGCTTCTTCCTGTTCGGGTCTCGCGACATCTGGTTCGTCGTCGCACTGCCGGTCTTTCTGGCGGAGGGATTCGGGTGGTCCCACCAGGGTGTCGGCGGTTTCCTCGCCGCATGGGTCATCGGCTACGGCATGGTGCAGTCGCTTGCACCCAGGCTCCTCGGGAGGCGGGGTCACAAGGTGGACGAGGTCCGTTCCACTCGTCAGTGGGGCATCGCGCTTGCGGTCGTCTCGGCGCTGATCGCGGCTGCCGTCGCCCTCGACATCGCGGCCACCGCCGCCATCGTCGGCGGGCTCATCGTGTTCGGTGTGGTGTTTGCAATGAACTCGTCACTGCACTCGTATCTGGTGCTCGCCTACTCCGACGACGAAGACGTTGCGCTCGACGTCGGCTTCTACTACTCCGCGAATGCAGCCGGCCGATTTGTCGGCACCCTGCTCTCCGGCCTGCTGTACCTCTGGGGCGGGCTCGCGGCAGCGCTGTGGGGATCAACCGCCTTTGTGGCACTCACCTGGGCGCTCACGCTGCGACTCCCTCCCCTGCCCGACAACGTGTCGATTAGCCTCGCCGACGTTGGCTCCGGCGACTGACCGACCGAGTGGTCAGGCCCCACCGAGCAGGTCGAGTGAGCGCTTCCGGAGCCGGCGCATCCCGGTGAGCCAGCGGTCGGGGTCCTGCGCCTTGCGCTCCACATAGGTCTGCACCTCGGGGTGAGGAAGGATCAGGAACTTTCCGTCCCGGATGGCTGCGGTGACCACCTCGGCGACGTACTCGGGCTCCACGATGCCGTCGGTGCCGCCGTCGCCCACCTGCTGGGGCGCCATCGCCGTGTTCACGCCCTGCGGGCAGAGAACGGACACCCCGATACCGGCATCGCCGTGCTCAATCGCAATCGTCTCGGCAAGCTTGATGCACGCTGCCTTCGTGACGCTGTACGGAGCCGAACCGATGGCGGCAAGCAGGCCCGCAGCACTCGCTGTCTGCACGATGTAGCCCTCGCCGCGCGCACGCATCGCCGGGATGACCGCTCGTGCTGCGTACACGTGGGACATCACGTGCAACTCCCACTGGGACTGCCACGCCTCGTTCGGCGCCTCCACATTTCCGGGGACACCTGCCCCCGCGTTGGAGAAGAAGATGTCGATCGGGCCGTACTCACGCTCGACGCGGTCGACGAGGGCGATGACTGCCTGCTCGTCCGTCACGTCTAGCTCTACGCCGAGCGCCCCGCACCCGGCCGCGGCTGCACGTGCCGTCTCCCCGTTGCGGTCCGCGAGCACAACCATGCGCGCTCCGAGGCCCATCCAGTGCCTTCCGGTTGCGGCACCGATACCGCCGCCGCCACCGGTGATGATCGCAACCCGATCCTTGATGTCCATGTCGTGGTTCCCCTCGTGTCGTCAGTCAGTGCGTTAGTCAGTCATTGCGTGCGGAAGGTGCGGGCCTCAAGCCCACATGTACGAGCCGCCGCAGACGTTGATCGCCTGCCCGGTTACGTACGCGCTGGAGTCCGAGGCCAGGAACACGGCGAGCCCCATGAGGTCCTCGGCCTCCCCGAGACGCCGCATCGGGATCTCGCTCTTGGCGCGTGCCTCGGCCTCCGGGTTGTTCCAGAGTGCCTCCGCGAAATCCGTGCGGATGAGGCCTGGGCAGATTGCGTTGCAGCGGACGCCCTTCGGGCCGAGCTCTGCAGCGATGTTCCGCATCAGTCCGATCACGGCCAGTTTGGAGATGTTGTAGGTGCCGAGCACTAGCGAGGGGGCGAACGCCCCGACACTCGAGGTGATCATGATGGACCCGCTGCCCCGTTCGACCATGTCGGGCGCGACCATCTGGATGAGCCAGTGGTTGGCCTTCACGTTGGTGGACATCGTCTTGTCGAAGGCCTCGTCGGAGATTGAGGACATCGGGCCGTAGGCGGGGTTGACACCCGCGTTACCGACGAGGATGTCGATCTTGCCGATCCGGCTGTGGGTGGCGTCCACCAGGGCCTGGAGCTGATCCTTGTACCCGGCGTTGCACGCATGGGCCAAGACACGCTCTTCGCCGACCTTGGCGTTGATGCCGTCTGCAGCCTGCTGGCAACCGTCCAGCTTGCGGCTCGAGATCATCACCCGGGCACCGTGCTGGGCGAGCGCCTCGGCCATGGCCCGGCCCATGCCCTTCGAGGCACCCGTGAGCAGCGCCGTCTTTCCCGTCAGGTCGAACAAACCGTGTGTCATTTCCCGACCTTCCCACACCGGCTCTGCCAAGGCAAAGCGGCCCCTGTCCGATGCCGTCACCTGCCCCGGAGGGCAGTATCGTCGCCCTAGCAATCACAGGCTGTACCAGCCCGACCCGGAGGCCCCAATGCCCGAAGCATGGATCATCGACGCCGTTCGCACCCCTCGTGGTGTCGGCAAGGTTGGCAAGGGAGCCCTTGCCGATATCCACCCGCAGCGACTCGGCTCGACGGTGCTCGCCGCCATCCGTGACCGCAACAACCTCAACACTGCTGAGGTCGACGACATCATCTTCGGTACCTCCATGCAGGTCGGCACCCAGGGCGGGGACCTCGCCCGCATGTCGGCGCTCGACGCCGGCTACGACACCAAGGCCAGCGGTGTCACGCTCGACCGCTTCTGCGGTTCGGGCATCACCGGCGTGAACTTCGCCGCTGCCTCGATCATGTCGGGTATGGAGAACGTTGTCATCGCCGGCGGTGCCGAGATGATGTCGCTGCACCCGGCACTCGGTGAGGCCCAGATGGGCGTTCGCGGGCCGCTGATGGACGCAGGCAATGCGCACCTGCGCGCCCTGCACCCCCAGACCCATCAGGGCGTTGCCGCCGACGCGATCGCCACGATCGAGAAGATCTCCCGCACCGCGCTCGACGAACTTGCCGTCGAGTCCCAGAAGCGTGCAGCCGTTGCCATCGCCGAGGGCCGCTTCGACCGCAGCCTCGTGTCGGTGCTCAAGGACGACGGCTCGCTCGCGCTCGACCGTGAGGAGTTCCCCCGCCCCGGCACCACCCTCGAGGGTCTCGCTAAGCTCGCTCCCTCGTTCGCTGCCATGGCCGACATGCCCCTCGACGCCGAGGGCACCACCCTGCGCTCGCTGGTGCTTGCCCGCTATCCCGGCCTGAACATCGAGCACGTGCACCACGCCGGGAACTCCTCTGGCGTCGTCGACGGCGCCGCGGCGATCCTGCTCGCCAACCCGGACTACGCGAAGTCCCAGGGCTGGAAGCCCCGTGCGCGCGTCGTCGCCATGGCGAACATGGGTGACGACCCGACGCTCATGCTCAACGCACCGGTTCCCGCGGCCCGCAAGGTGCTCGCCAAGGCCGGCCTCACCCTCGACGACATCGACCTCTTCGAGGTCAACGAGGCCTTCGCCGTCGTGGCCGAGAAGTTCATCCGTGACACGGGTGTCGACCGCGCCAAGGTCAACGTGAACGGTGGGGCGATGGCCCTCGGCCACCCGATCGGCGCAACCGGAGCGCTGCTCATCGGCACCATCGTCGACGAGCTGGAGCGCCGCGGCGGCCGCTACGGCCTCGTCACGATGTGCGCCGCTGGTGGCATGGCCCCGGCGATCATCATCGAACGCCTCTAAGCAGTACTTCCCGGAATCCGGGTCGGTTGTCGGTCGACGTTCGACCGGGAAGCGATCCGGATTCTGTCGTTTTGGGGTCAGCGTGGTGCAACCACCATTGCGACGATCGGGTGCGGCTGGAGCGTGTGAAACGCTGCGCGCACCTGACCGAGTGCGGATGTGGCCGCATCGACGGCGAAGTTGATGTCCGACTCCGTCATCGCTGCGCAGAGGAACATGTTGTGCCACGGGTGCACGTACACGCCTCGTTCGAGCATCGCCTCGGCGAAAGCGAAGCCCACCCGGAAGTCGGGATCGTCGGCAAACAGGATCTGCGGCATCTGCGCTGGCCCGGTCTGGCGGAGCACGAACCCGTGCGCGGCCGCTGCGGCGTCGAGGCCCGACCGGAGGCGCTCCCCCAGGGCAATCGTGTGCTCGAGGTAGTCGCTCTCACGCAGGATGCGCAGTGTCTCGATCGCCGCCGCCATCGGGACCGCTGCGAACCAGAACGATCCGGTGACATACACCCCCGAGGCACCCTTGCGGCAGGAATCGGAGCCGAGGAGTGCGGAGATCGGGTGACCGTTCGCGAAGGACTTGCCCCACGCACTGAGGTCCGGACGGATACCGAGCAGTTCCCAACTGCAGTCACGCGTGAGGCGGAAGCCTGCGCGCACGTCGTCCACGATCAGCATCGCGCCGGTCCGGTCACACAGCTCACGTGCCCGGTGCGCGTAGGCAGGATCGGGCAGCGCTTGGTCCTCGAACGCGTCGTGCTTGAACGGTGAGGCGAACACTGCTGCCAGGTCGTCCCCGGCTGCCGCAACAGCAGCCTCGAGGCTGGCGAGGTCGTTGTAGACGTAGGTGCTGATGAACGCACGCTCCTCGCGCACGACGCCCACCGGGACCGGGGTGCACCACGGCGCAGCACCGTGATACGCGTGTTCTGCCACGAGCACTCTCCTGCGACCCGTCTGGGCCCGGGCGACCGTCATTGCCATCGTCGTTGCATCGGTGCCGTTCTTGCAGAACATCGCCCAGTCCGCGTGGCTCACCATCGACACGAACGTCTCGGCCAGTTCCACCATCAACGCAGACGGTCCGGTCATTGCGTCACCGAGCGCCATCTGGGCCGCCGCTGCCGCGTTCACGCGGGGGTCTCCGTAGCCCAGAAGGCTGGGGCCGTAGGCACACATGAAGTCGAGGTAGCGGTTGCCGTCGACATCCCAGAGGTAGGCGCCCTCGCCACGGCTGAAGAACTGGGGGTACGACGCGGGAAGCATGCGTGTGGACTGGTGGCCGAACATCCCGCCCGGGATCACCCGGCCTGCTCGCTCGCGCAGTGCTCCGTCAATATTGCCGCTGCTCATGGTGCCCTCAGGAACTGTGGTCCGCTCGGTCGACCACGCTTGTGACCCTAGCGAAAGCGGGGCTCAGCGGCCGACGGCAGCCCGCCACGACGCGAGAACCCGCTCGCGGTTCGCTGTGGCCCACACGCGGTCGTAGTCAACGAGGTCCACCGACGACAGTTGGGGGGCACCCGGAGCAGGGAGGACATCCGAGCGGACCGAACTGCGATTGCTTACCTGAACGTTCAGCTCCCCCGCCTCGCGGGACAGCGACCAGTCGACAAGCGCCCGGGAAGCCGGAGCATTCTGGGTTCCCTTCACGATGCTGACAGCGCCGATCTCGAAGCCGGTCTGCGCCGGGACGGCGAGATCGACCGCGCTCGGCTTCGCCCGTTCGGTGAGGATGTCATGTGCCCAGTTCGGGCACGCAACAGCCGTGCCCTCGACCACCATCTTCAACGCCGCCGACGACGACGCTGTGTACGCGGCAATGTTCGCGTGCAGGGCAACCAGGTACTCGAGTGCCTTGGCCTCGTCACGCCCGAAGCGGAACACCTGAGTCATCACGAACAGCGAACCGCCGCCGGTCTTCAGGGGGTCGGGCAGGACGATCTTCTGCTTCCACACCGGGTCGAGCAGGTCGTCCCAGGTGGGCAGAGCCCGGTTGTCGAACTCCTGCGCAAGGCGGTTGCGATTGGTCATGATGCCGAACACACCGGTGTACCAACCCGTCCAGTGCCCGGTCGCATCCTTGAAACGAGAATCGATCGACTCGGCCGCCGCGGAGCGATACGGCTCGAGCACCCCTTCGGCACCGAGCGGATCGTGGAACTCGCTCGAGCCGCCGATGAACACATCGGCGAGGGGCGTTGCGGCCTCGGCACGCAGTTGTGTCTGGAGGGCGCCGGCCGAACCGCTCAACAGGTTGACCGTCACACCGGGATACGCGGCCGCGAACGCAGCGAAGAACTTCGCGTTGGTGGATTCGTTCAGGGCCGAATACACCGAGAGGTTGCCGGTTACCGGCGCTGCGGTGGACGACGGCGCGGACGAATCGGGGACGAGGGTGCCTCCACTTGACCCGTCCCGACTGCATGCCGCGAGGCCGAGGCCCACAAGGGCCACGAAGGACCGGCGGCCGAATACCGCTGGCCTTGTTGATTCTTCAGGCATTGCCGCAATCCCCCTGGTTGAACCCCCGAGGATACGCGAACCCAGTCCCTGCGGCGATACCCAGACATCGAGCCCGTAGGCCCGGCAAGGGTGCGCGTCCGCCGCCGCACTCAGTTGGCGAGCGAACCGCCGAAGATCTGCCAGGCGAGCACGCTCTTGGCCACGAGGCTGAGCACGAGATACACCTTCTCGCCGTACAGATAGTTGCTCCAGCGACCGACACCGCGGTACTGCAGCCACTGGTTCAGGCCGAAGCTGAAGAAGAACAACTGCTCGGCCACCACGATGCCGTACACGAAGCCCGGCACGGTGTCGGCGCCGATGACGTTCACCCAGATGGCAACCCACGGGGCCAGTGCGGCGAGGGTGCCGAACCAGAACGGCATCATTGTGGTGGTTGCGCGGCCAGGCGGGTTCATGCGCTCCTGTACCCAGCCGAACAGGATCATCGCGACGTTGGCGCCGATCACGCCGATTACCGCCGCTATGTCGGTGATGCCGCTGTACGAGCCGATCAGCACGATCATCAACGTGGCGCTCAGGGAGTACTCCACCCAGCGGAACCTGTTGATGCCCCGACGCAGGTCGCCCTCGTACGCGCCCCGGAGCACCGTTGCGGTCAACAGGTGGTCGATCGCAGCAAGCGCGAGGAATACGGCTACAGCCGGGCCGATCGGCAGGTCGAAGAGGGCCTTCGGGGTGTCGAGCCGCGTCCCCGGCGGACCCTGCGGGAAGGTGGACGTGATGTTGATGACGAAGTCGCCCGCCATCGCCGCGATCATCACCGCTTGGGCGGCGTGTAGCAGTGTGAGCCCGATATTCCACGAGCGCAGGTTCTTCAGCCGCTCCGGGGACACCCCGGTGGCGATCGCTGCATCAGGGCTTGAGGTTCGGCTGGCCATTTCGACACGCTACGCCCGCCCCGTTCGGCACGCGCGCATGGATCCCCGACCATGAAGTGTGCGCCGTGCCGGGTGGATCGATCGTGCCCGAGGTGGGATTCGAACCCACACGTCCTTGCGAACAAAGGATTTTGAATCCTCCGCGTCTGCCATTCCGCCACTCGGGCAAGTGATCGGTCTCTGAGCGTATCGACCACGGATCGTCTTGCGAGAGGCACCCAACTACCGACACCCAACTACGGGCGAAGGGCCACACCCTCATAGAAGCGGGCGAACAGCTCCGGCCCGTTGTCCCGGTACGACTCGAGCCGCTCGATCTCGAAGCCGGCCTTGGCCACGAGTTCGGGGATGGGCCGGTTGAGGTGACAACCGCCGACTGCACGCTTCCATACCGGGGTGACGCGATCTTGCAGACGCGCGCTCCGCTCGTCCGGCGAGCGGCCGTGTTCCACAAAGCGCAGCGACCCACCCGGACGCAACACGCGGTGCATCTCTCGTAGCGCACGGTCAACGTCGGGGATGGTGCACAGCGTCCACGTCACGAGCACGTGGTCGACCGACCCATCACCGAGCGGGAGCGACTGCCCGTCGAGACCCACGAACTCCACCGGAAGTCCTCGAGCCGAGATCCGCTCCGAAGCCATCCGCTGCCCCAGCGTCGCCGGATCGACCGCCACGAGCCGGGTGACGCCGGCGGGAAGGTGGGGAACGTTTCGGCCCGAGCCGAAGCCGACCTCAAGGACCTCCCCTGACAGTCCCGCCGCGACCCGCGCTCGAATCGGGTCGGTGTGACGGCCGAGCAGCACGTCGAGTACCCGTGGAAGGACTTGTGCCTCGTAGAACCGCATGGGCACAACGTACGTGTCCTACGCGTCGTCCCGCAGGGCTTCTTTCCACGTGCGCAGCCGGTCGTGCACCGCACCGTCTGCTCCGATTCCCTCGCCCCGGCCGTCGGGCCAGAGACGGAAGGAGACAACCCGAGTCAGATCGTCTGCGGCCACGGCGCCGTAGCGGGCATCGGCATGAGCAGCCGGCCCCGCACGCCAGAGCAGGAACCGCCCGATCCGCCGTACGTAGCCCGCCTCCTCCCCGAGGTCGTCGCCCAGCGAGCGGATTGCCACGGGTGCCTCGACCCACAGGGACGCGACGATGCGCGAGTCGCGTTGAGGCAGGTCGGGTAATTCACTGGTGTGCACGTTCCGGTCGATGACCGGGCGCTGCTCGGCCGGGGTCGCCATCACTCCTCCCCGTCGTCATCGGCGAGAGCGTCGCCGAGCCGGGCGAGCAATTGGTCCCGGATGGAGACGCCCGGTTCCCGCGCCTTGTCGCCCGTCACCCTCCATCCGTGACGGCTGGAGTAGAGCAGCGGCGGTTCCTTGAGCCGACCCACTCCGTGCGCATCGATCCGCGCGAACACGAGCAGGTGGTCGAGCATCGGCATGGTCTGGAACACCGCACAGGAGAACCAGGCGATGGAATTCGGGACCACGGGGTGACCGTCGACCTCGTCGAGGAACTCGGGGATGGCGTAGCGGAACTTGCGACCCGGGTAGCTGAAGTACTGCCCCTCGGCGATCTGGTCGGCCGCGAGGAGCGAGACGGTGAACCGCCCGCTCTGCTCGATGAGCGGCCAGGTGTCGTGCTTGGGCGAGATCGACGCCATGACGACGGGCTCCTCGAAGGACACCTGGGACACCCAGTGGGAGGTGTAGGCCCGGGTGAGCCCGTCGTGGGAGGCGGCCACGACCTGGACACCCTTGATCATCTGGCCGAGGCAGCGCTTGATGGTGGGGTCGATCATGGCCCTCAGTGTGCAGGTTCCGCTGGGGAGACGGCACCGAAAACGACGAGGGCCGGCCGGCGCT
>WLJO01000035.1 GCA_009701715.1 Actinomycetota bacterium | reverse complement strand
GACTCGCTGCTCCTGCCTCTCTAGCTCAACGGTAGAGCAACGGACTCTTAATCCGCAGGTTCTGGGTTCGAGACCCAGGGGAGGCACCACACTGACCAGCGCCTGTGCGCTGGTCAGTCCCGTTTTCGGCCCGAATACTCAGCCGCCCATCCCGGGGAAGTCGGGTACGTCGGCGGTGACGCGCAATGACCAGTTCGGCGGGCGCTTCTCGAGGAAGGCCGTAACCCCCTCCCGGGCGTCGACCTGACGACCGAGCCACTCGAACGGTGCCGATTCCGTTCGCAGCATCGACCGAAGGGCAGGGGCAACATCGGCCCACAGCAACTGCTTGGTGAGCACCACCGACGCGGGCGCCGCATTCGTCGCTACGTCCCGGGCCCAGGCCATCGCGGCGGGAAGCACCTCGTCGGCGGGCATCGACCGAGATGCCACCCCGAGATCGCTGAGTTCCCTGCCGCTCACCATCCTTCCGGACAGCAACAGATCGGCCGCCCGTTCAATGCCCGCAACCCGTGCGAGCAGCACGTGGGCAGCCAGTTCGGGCATCATCCCACGGCGCACGAACGCGAACTGGCACTTGGCATCCTCGGCAACAAAGCGAACATCGGCGCAGAGCGGGTAGGTGATCCCCACGCCGACCGCGTGCCCGTTGATCGCTGCGATCACGGGTTTGCGGATCTGCCACGGCAACACGAATTCGGTGCCCACCGCCTCGTCGCGGTCGCGTTCGTCACTGTCGAATGTGTTTCCGCCGGAACTGAGGTCTGCTCCTGCACAGAACGCTCGACCGGCACCCGTGAGAACGACAACACGGACGTCGTCATCGTCGTGGGCCGCCATCAGTGCGGCAGAGAGTTCTCGACCCATCCGGGCTGTCCATGAGTTCAGTTGCTCGGGGCGATTGAGCGTGACCACCATCACCCCTGCGTCGATGCCCACGGTGATCTGCTGATATTCCATGAGGCGACCTTAGGCCCGCCGGCCGATCGCGACCAGACCCGCGAGGTGCCCCGGGCGCAGGCGGACCGCGTGCGAACATGGGAGCATGGTCGTGGGCGATCCATTCCTCGACCCGGCGCAAACCGGTGGCAACGGTGGCAACGGTGGGTCGCCGCGCGCGCCATATCGTCCCGAGCCCCGTGCCGACCGTCCTCCGCCGCTTACCCCCGGGCGCGGGCGCGGCCGGGCGGGGCAACCCCCCGCTCGCCCTCCGGCCCCCGAACCGCGTGACACTCGGGGCGCGGCGCGTCGTCCCGAGCAGCGGGAGGACCCAATCCCCGCGCCGAGCGGGCGCGTACCCACCCCGAGGCCGGCGTCGATGGACTGGCGGAGCGAGCGTCCCCAGGGAGGCACTACGACACGTCGTGCACGCACAGAGCACCCAGGGCAGCAGCCCATCGGCAACGCGTTCCGCGCGGACATCGAGGGACTCCGTGCCATCGCCGTGCTGCTCGTCGTTGCGTACCACTTCAAATTGGGCCCGTTCCACGGTGGCCTCGTCGGTGTCGACGTCTTCTTCGTGCTGTCCGGGTTCCTGATCACCTCGTTGCTGATCCGGGAACTGCAGAGCACCGGAACCGTGTCATTGCCGGACTTCTGGGCGAGGCGCGTCCGCCGCCTCCTGCCCGCATCGTGCCTCGTCATCGTCGTCACCGTGATCGCAGCTCGCTGGATGTTCTCGCCGGTACTGCTCAAAGACGTCGGTCGAGACGCCGTCGCCGCTGCCCTCTTCGTCGTCAACATCGTGTTCGCCAGACGCAACAGCGACTACCTCGGCGCTCAGGCCGCGGCCACGTCACCGTCGCCGCTCCTGCACTTCTGGTCACTCGCGCTCGAGGAGCAGTTCTACGTCGTCTGGCCTGTACTCGTGATGTTCGCCGGAAGGGCACGTGACCGGATGCGAGCAATCACCGGCCTCATCGTCGGTCTCGGATCCGTCTCGCTCCTCGCCTGCCTCTGGTACACCAAGTACTCCCCCGTCTGGGCTTTCTACCTGTTGCCGACGCGCGCATGGGAGCTCCTCGCCGGCGCCGCCCTCGCAGTGATCGGCACGAGGGTGGTGCGCATTCCCGAGCAGGCTCGAGCGGTGCTGGGCTGGGTAGGTCTGCTCGGAATCGTTGTGGCATCGCTTGTCATCAGTGATGGCACTGCGTTTCCCGGTTTCGCCGCGCTGCTGCCGGTGCTGTGCACCGTTGCCGTGATCACCGCCGGCGGGGCTGTCACCCGCAACGGTCCGCTCACGTTCCTGCGTGCCGGTCCGCTCCAGTGGGTCGGCAAGCGCTCGTACGCCATCTACCTCTGGCACTGGCCCGTGTTCATCCTCGCCGACGCGCAGTGGGGGCCGCTCAACGTCCCCCAGCGGATCGGTGCCGTTGCCATCGCAGGATCGCTCGCAACAATCTCGTTCATCCTCGTGGAGGACCCCGCCCGTCGTTCACCGTGGTTCTCGACGCAGGCTCGCCGTGGACTTGTCATCGGAGCCTGTCTGGTCGCTGTCAGCACCTTCGCGGGTGTGCTGACGGTGCGTTCGGAAGTACGGACCAGCGGCGGAGGCGATGTTGCGGCACCGGACCTCGGCATCGACGGAACCGACGGCGGTACCACGGACACGACCAACCCGACCGACCTCACGGCTCCCGAAACGACCCCGACCGGCCCGACCAACACACTTGATCCCGGCACGGTGTACAGCCTGAACGATCTCATCGAACGCAACGCCAAGGTGCTCGACGCTTCACTGCTGGCGTCCGACGTGCCGTCAAACCTGACGCCGGGATTCAACACCATCAGCAAAGATCTTCCCGCCCTCTACTCAGACGGCTGCCTCCTCGACCCAGGAACGATCGAATCAGGCACCTGCACGTACGGGGACCCGACCAGCCCCATCAAGGTTGCGCTCGTCGGCGACTCCCATGCCGCCCAGTGGTTCCCGGCCCTCGACTCGATCGCCACCAAACGCGGCTGGCGGCTACTCGTGCTCGTGAAGAAGGGCTGCGCGATGGCAGAGTTCGTCACGTTCGATGAGTCAAACCGCAAGCGAACCGAGTGCGGGCCCTGGCGCGAGGCCGTCATGAACCGTCTGAAGTCCGAGGAGCCGAACCTCATCCTCGTCGGCTCATACCGCTACCGGCTCACCAACCGACCCGCGAAGTCCAACGCTCGTAGTCAGTGGCTCGCTGCGCTGACCCCCACGCTCACGTCGCTGCGCGGGCTCACGGACAAACTCATCGTGATCGGCGATATCCCCCATCCGGAGTCCTGGCCGGCCAAGTGCCTGGCCAACAACCTCTCCACGGCCCGGGACTGCCTCGTCGACCGCTCCAAAGCAGAGCGCAAACCGGTCGTCGATGCCGAGGTGGGGGCAGCGAAGGCGGCTGACGCCACCTACATGAAAGTCAGCGACTGGATGTGCAACCTGCAGCAGTGCGCTGTGATGCTCGGCAACATCCAGATGTACCGCGACGACAACCACATCGGAGCCACTGCGTCCAAATACTTTGCGCCGTTCGTCGAGGCGGTGGCAGTGCCGCTGCTTCCTGCTTGAATCCTGCGCAGGCGCGCAATGCACGGCGTCCCTCGCAGACGGTAGGCACATGATCGACGACGCGATGACCGCAGAGACCGACCCGCAGGCACCACAGAGCCGTGTCGGCCGCCTTCGCGCACCGTGGTACCTCGGTGCGCTGTGCGGTGTGCTGGCCGGAGCGCTCGCCGTGGGGGTCGGCCTGCTGACGGCTCAGTGGTTCTCCACGAGCACACCGATGGACTCCGTCGGCAGTGCCTTCATCGACCGTGTGCCGGGATGGTTGAAACGCCTAGCGATCGATTGGTTCGGCACGAACGACAAGCGCGCGCTCCGCATCGGCATCTACACCGTGATGGGAATGTTGGCGCTCGTGATCGGGTTGCGAGCCCTGCGCATCCGATGGTCCGGAGCGGTCGGATTCGTGTTGTTGGGGGCCCTCGGGGTGCTCTGTGTGCTCGACCGGCCGCAGCCCTCGTTATCCAAAGTCATGCCCACTGTGCTCGCTGCCGTCATCGGGGCGGCCGCGCTCCTGGTGCTCATTGATGTCCTCGAGGGACGCTGGAGGTTGAGCCACACGCCGCACCGGTCACGGGTTCCCCTCGGACTCGACCGGCGCGGTTTCCTCGTGGCCGGTGGCTCGGTCGCCGCAGCGGCGGCAGTCACGGCCGCGTCCGGCGTCGCCCTCGAGGGACGCCGGGTCCGTCGCCTCACCAAGGGTGCCCCCGCCTCGCTCCCCCCAATCGCCTCGACCACTGTCGCCTCGCAGCCCTCGACGGTGGGGGCCACCGGTGCACCCGACGCCAGCGTGGATAACCTCGAGAGCGAGACCCCGTTCATCACGCCGAGCGATGACTTCTACCGCATCGATACTGCGATCTCGTTCCCGAATGTCACCACCGAGAACTGGCAACTACGCATCCACGGGATGGTCGATCGCGAGTTGGTCCTTCGCTATCAGGACGTGCTCTCACGTCCGCAGGTCGAGCGGACCGTCACGCTCGCGTGCGTCTCCAACGAAGTCGGTGGCGACCTTGTCGGAACAGCAACCTGGCAGGGCGTGCTCCTTGCAGACCTGCTCGCCGAGGTGGGCGTGGGCAAGGGTGCCGAACAGGTCTATTCCACGAGCGCCGATGGATGGACCAGTGGCTTCCCCGTCGAGGCCGCCCTCGACGGGCGTGAACCCATGCTCGCTATCGGGATGAACGGCAAGCCGCTCCCGGTCGCACACGGGTTCCCGGCCCGACTCGTTGTGCCCGGACTGTACGGCTACGTCTCGGCCACCAAGTGGGTCACCGACATCAAGCTGACCACCTGGGCCGAGGACAGCGGGTACTGGGTTCCGCGTGGCTGGTCGGCCCTCGGCCCCGTCAAGGCCCAGAGCCGGATCGACGTGCCCCGGCGCGGCTCCGCCGTCAGCGCGGGAACGGTCAACCTCGGGGGCGTCGCGTGGGCCCACCGCCGCGGTGTAGCGCGGGTGGAGGTGCAGGTCGACGACGGACCCTGGTCCGAAGCCGTCCTCGACGATCGCGGGGCGCTCGATACGTGGCGCCAGTGGCGCTACGCCTGGGATGCAACGCCCGGGAAATATCGGGTCAGGGTGCGCACGACGGACAGTACCGGCGAGGTACAGACCGATGTCGTTCGTCCCCCAGACCCCGACGGGGCCACTGGCCTCCACACGCGGCGCTTCACCGTCAACTGATCGAATTCACACTGCTGCAACGCAGTTTCTGATCCCCCTTGCAGTCTCACCGGTATGGTTCGCGCTCCCGGTATGAGAATCACGGTTGTGCACGCCCACCCCTCGGCGAACAGTTTCAGTCGAGCGCTGCTTGACACCGTGCTGAATGCCCTGAGTTCGCACGACGTGAACGTCTGTGACCTCTACGCAGACGAGTTCCAACCGGCACTCACCGAAGCCGAACACCGCGAGTACCTCGGCGCGAACCCGATCCAGGACCCGCTCGTGGCCCGCTACGCCGACAACGTCATGGCGGCGGACGCGCTGGTGTTCGTCTACCCCACGTGGTGGTCCGGCCTTCCCGCTGCGATGAAGGGCTGGATGGACCGCGTGCTCGTTCAGGGCGTGGCATTCGGCTTCAACGACAAGAACCGCGTCGTGCCCCGACTCGGTCACGTCCGACGGATCGCCGGTGTTACCACGTACGGGTCGTCGCGCCTGGTGACGGCACTCGGCGCCGACGGGGGCCGACGTACCCTTGCCCGGGCGCTGCGCATCTCTGCTGGCTGGCGTACCCGAACCACCTGGCTCGGGCTGCACCGTATGGACACCGCATCCGATGAGGACCGTCGCCAGTTCCTCGATCGTGTCCGGCGGGAGTTCGAGACATGGTGAATGCACTCGTCGTCTCGGTCCATCCCCGCACCGACAGCCTCACCGCGGCAGCGCGGGAGCGTGCTCTGGCCGCCCTGCGGGAGGGGCGCCATACCGTGACACTGATCGACCTCTATGCAGAAGGCTTCGACCCGCTGCTCTCCGAGGACGAGCATCGCCGGCACCGAGACCCGCCCGAAACCAAGCCGCAGATTGCCGATCACGTGGCGCTCGTTCGCGCGTGCGAGATGCTTGTTCTCGTGTATCCGACCTGGTGGGGAGCACAGCCGGCAATGCTCAAGGGCTGGTTCGAGCGGGTGTGGGTGAACGGCGTGGCCGCCGAGGTTCATGATGACGGCCGCCCGCCCAGCCCGCTGCTGACGAACATCAAACGAATCGTGGTGGTCACCACGCATGGCTCGCCCAAGTGGATCAACGCCATCGAGGGGGAGGCGGGAAAGCGTTTCGCGAAGCGCTCGTTGCGCGCATCGGTCAATCGGCGTTGCAGGGTGAACTGGATCGCGTTCTACGGCGTCGACCGCAGCACACACGAACGGCGAGCGCGGTTTCTCGATCGGGTCAGCCGCCGATTCGCTCGAATCGCGTAACTACCTCGACGTGCGGGGTCTGTGGGAACAGATCCAGCACCTCGGACCCTGCGTGTCGGTAACCCGCTGCAGCCAAGAGCGCTGTATCGCGAGCAAGGGCCGCGGCATCACAGCTCACGAGCACGACGGTGCCGGCCCCCGTACCCGTCACAGCACCGACACCACCACGCCCGAGCCCGGACCGGGACGGATCCGCCACGACGAGGTCCACCGGTGCCGGCGTCCACGTCTCCACATCGCCCTCGATCATCGCGGCCTGCCGATCGGCAAGGTTGAGCTGAGCATCGGCCACCGAGCTCGCTGAGAGCTCAACGGCCACCACCGCAACATCACCGAACAGGGTGGCAGCGAAGAGCCCGATCCCGGAATACAGGTCGGCCCACGATGCCATTCCCGACGTATCGCCCGCTGCGCGACGGACCGCGTCGACGAGCAACTCGGCGCTGCGGGCCGACGACTGGAAGAACGACCCGGCCGACACACGGAGCCGCTGCCCATCCACCACTTCGAACAAGAAGGCGTCGGCACCCACCTTCACGTCCGCGGGCACACCCTCGAGCCGTGTCGTCGCAGCCCCTGGGACAACCAGCAACGTCCGCTCACCGCTCGCCTCGCTCACACGCATCACCACCCCGTCAGCCCCTGGGGCCCTCAGCGTTCCAAGCAGCGCCGAGAGAGCAGGGTGGGCCACCGGACAGTCGCTGAGGCGAACGATCTCGTGGCTTGCCTGCCGCCGCAGCCCGAGACGTCCGTCGGGGGCAACGCCGGCGCGCAGCGTGGTGCGGTACCCGAACCCGTCCACACCAGAGCCCACCGTCACCACGGCGTCCGCCAGCCTGCCCTGACGCGCCAGGGCATCGCGCACCATCGCCGCCTTCAGGGTCGGTTGAGCCCCGGTCGCCACGTACTGCCAGCCACAGCCGCCGCACCCCGCTCGCACGTGCGGGCACGGAGGCGCAACCCGTGTCGCCGCGGCCTCGACCACCTCGAGCGTCCGAGCCCTCCAGAAGTCCTTCCCACGGCTCACAATCTCCGCGCGAACCGTCTCGCCCGGCAGGGCACCCTCGACGAACACCACCCGCCCATCGGGCTCTCGCGCAATACCATTGCCGCCCACCGCAAGGCGTTCAACGGCGAGCTCGAGTTCCATGACCATCGAGCGTAGGCGGGCCCGTTAGCGTGATCGTCGATGAGCAGCGCCATCCAGATTGCCCCGTCCGTCCTGCCCTGTGACTTCGCCCGTCTTGGGGAGGAACTTGCTGCCCTCGAGGCGGCCGGAGTCGACCGGATCCACTGGGACATCATGGACGGTCAGTTCGTGCCCAATCTCACCATCGGTCCCGATGTGGTCGCTGCCGCCCGCAAACACACCTCGCTGCCGTTCGAGGCCCACCTGATGGTGCTCACCGCCGATGCGATGGCCGAACGCTGGGTCAAGGCGGGGTGCGAGCGCCTCATCGTCCACGCAGAGGCCTGCACGCACCTGCACCGCACGCTCGGCCTCATCCGATCCCTGGGCGCAAATGCCTCGGTCGTTATCAACCCCGCAACGCCGGCAAGCGCCATCGCCAACGTGCTCGACCTCGTCGACATGGTGCTCGTGATGACGGTGAACCCCGGCTTCGGCGGTCAGGCCTATATCGCAAACATGGAGCCCAAGATCCGCGAGGTCCGCAAGCTGATCGACGCGAGCGGATTCGACATCGACATCGAGGTGGACGGCGGTATCAGCACCAAGACGATCGCCGCAGCACGCGCTGCGGGCGGCAACGTGTTCGTCGCGGGCACGGCGCTTTTTCACCACCCTGGCGGCCTCACCACCGCCGTGGCCGAGCTACGGGCGGTAGCCGAGACGGCCTAGCGCTCGCCGAGGATGTCGCCGAGGCCCTTGGCCGCGTAGATGGCAAGCCGTTTGAGCGCCCAGATCGCGATGAGGGCGAGCGCCACGCCAATCATCGGCTTGATGAGGGCGAGCGCTATTCCCCGTCGGTCGTCGAGGAACGCGGTCAGCACTCCGGTGTCGATCGCGCTCCCATCGTCGTTGCGCACCACGATCGGGTCCGACAGTGCGGGGCACGACGGGCCGTAGTCGTCGATACCGACCACGAGGTCGCCGCCGAACACCGGCAGCGGTTGGCGGACCTTCGAGCGGAAGGCGTTGTCCGGCGTGTGCTCGGCCGCGATCAAGTAGTTCTGGTTGAGGACAAGGAAGCGGACGTCGGCGCCAATGCGGACGTCAACGGCGCGACCCTCCGTCAGGAACTTGCTCGGGTCCGAACGGATCACCGTCACGATGAAACGCCCGGTTCCCGCTGTTGCATCGATGATGCGCCCTATGAACACCACGTCGGGAGGCTTCGGCGGCGTGCAGTCGGGCGGAAGTGTCGACACGGTCGGGTCAGCGGTGGTCGTAACCGGACTCGGCTCGGGTGCGACGACGGGCACGGTGGTGTCCACCTGCGCAAGCGCTGTTGTCGGGTTGACGAGAAAGAACACGGCAGCGAGAACGCAGGGCCCCAGCAACCGTCGCACAGCGAGAACCTACCGCCGCCCACGCCGGGGACCGTGTCACCCCGACCTGCGGGTGGTTACCTGCCCAAGAAGTTGGGTGTGCGCTTCTCGATCCACGCCTGGATCGCCTCAGGCGTGTCCTTCGTCGCGAAGTTGATCGTCTGCGCCGCGCCCTCGTCCTCGAGCGCCTGCTCAAGGGTAACCGCCGTGTAGTTGTTGAGGAGACGCTTGCTCTGCGCCACCGCGATCGGTGCAGCGCCGGCGAGCTTGGCCGCCCAGTCATCGACGAAGGCATCGATCTCGCCATCGGCGACGACGCGATTCACGAGGTTGATGCGCTCTGCCTCACGGGCGTCGATGATGTCCGCGAACAGTGCAAGCTCCTTGGCGCGGTGCAGGCCGACACGGCGCGGCAGCAGCCAGGAGGCACCGCCGTCGAGCGTGAGGCCGCGCTTGGCGAAGATCTCGCTGAAGCGCGCGTTGTCCGAAGCCACGATGAGGTCGCAGCACATCGCGAACGACATCCCGACGCCGACAGCGACGCCGCGCACCTTGGCAATGGTCGGCTGGGGCAGGTGGTAGATCGCGAGGATCACGTCACGCACATCGCGCATGGCGAACAACTGGTGCCGGGGCTTTTCGTCGATGGCACCCCCACCCGACAGGTCCGCTCCCGAGCAGAAATCCCCGGCCGCCCCGGTGAGTACCACGCAGCGGTCGTCGGGGTTGCCGCCGATCTCCTTGAGCGTGCTGAACAGCTCCGTCCACATCGTCCGGTTCACGGCGTTCTTACGCTCGGGCCGGTTCAGGGTGATGGTGACGACCCCTTGGTTGCGCTCGACCTTGATGGTTTCCATGGCGATCCCCTTCGCTCGTTCGGTTTTCCCCGACGATAATGAACCCGTGGGCTACAACCCGTACCGGAAGAAGGTCGTGAAACCGGGCGACAAGTGGATCTTCGCCGCAATCGCAGTCGTTGCAGTTGCCCTCATCCTCTGGGGTTTTCTCGGCTGACGGCGCACGGGCCGGTCGACGAGCCAGGACCGGAGGCCTAGATGCCGTGGAGCACCTCGATCGCACCGCCGAGCACGGCAGCGGCGTCGATACGAACCCGGTCCCTGCTGCGACCGTGGTCGGCCATCCACGCCAGCGCCAACCTACGCATCCGAAGCAACTTGTCGGGGCCGATCGCCTCCCACGGATGCCCGAATGCTGCGGTGGAGCGCGTCTTCACCTCGCAGAACACCACCCAACCCGGCTCACGCTCCACCACGAGGTCGATCTCACCCATCCGGCCGTGCCGCCAATTGCGGTCCAGCACGGTGTAACCGCGTGCCTCGTACCACTCGGCTACGAGCCCTTCACCGTACGCTCCCCGAACCTGGTTAGCCCGGCCCACGGGACTAGATCTCCTTGGCGGGAAGTTCTTCCACGTTGACGTCCTTGAACGTCAAGACCCGCACGGCCGGTACGAGCCGGCTCTTGCGGTACATGTCCCACACCCACGCATCGGTGAGCTTGACCTCGATCAGGGGACGGGCTCCGTCGGACAACACGTTCACCTGCACGTCGTTCGCGAGGTAGAAGCGTCGATCCGTCTCTACCGCATAGCGGAACATGCCCGCGATGTCTTGGTACTCCTGAGCGAGCTGGAGTTCCCGATCGGCTTCGAAGTTCTCGAGATCATCGGCGCTCAACGGGCGCCTCCTGACGTCAGCGGTCGCGCTTTTCGCGGATCTTGGCAGCCTTGCCGGTGCGGTCACGCAGGTAGTACAGCTTGGCGCGACGCACGTCACCACGGCGGATGACCTCGAGCTTGGCGATGATCGGGGAATGCTTCGGGAACGTACGCTCCACGCCGATACCGAACGACACCTTGCGGACCGTGAAGGCCTCCTGAACGCCGCCTCCAGTCATGGAGATGACGTTGCCCTGGAAGACCTGAACGCGCTCACGGCTGCCTTCGACGACTCGCACGTGCACCTTCACCTCGTCGCCGGGATTGAAACTCGGGACGTCGGACTTGATGTACTGCTGATCGACGAAATCGGTGGTCTTCATGAGGCAAACGCTTCCTCGAGAGTGGCGGCAAACAGCCGTACGGGAACACTCAAGGATACGGGACCGGGGGGAACTCTTCCAACAGCCGCTGCTCGTTTGGTGCAATTCCCCCGCGGGCCTCGATGAGGTCCGGGCGGTAGCGCATGGTTCGATGAAGCCGCTGGGCGAGGCGCCAGCGGTCGATCCGTGCGTGGTCACCCGAGCGCAACACCTCGGGCACCGTCCACCCCCGGAAGTCCGCCGGGCGCGTGTACTGGGGCTCCTCGAGGAGACCATCTGCAGCAAAGCTTTCGGTAAGCGGGCTCTGGGCGTTGCCCATGAGGCCCGGCACCAGGCGCGTTACCGCCTCGATCACCAGACAGGCCGCAACCTCTCCCCCGCCGAGCACCACGTCGCCGACGCTCAGTTCGCCATCCACGACATGTTCGCGAATCCGGTGGTCAATGCCTTCGTAACGGCCACAGAGCAGGCTGAATCCGGCACTACCGGCCAGTTCACCCGCAAGGGCCTGATCGAAGCGACGCCCGCCCGGGCCCAGCAGAAAGATCGGGCGCGGCGGGTTGGCGGCCTCGATCGAGGCAACGATCGGTTCGGGGCGCATCAGCATCCCGGCACCCCCACCGAAGGGGGAGTCGTCGACCGTGCGGTGCACGTCCGTGGTGTGCTCCCGCAGGTCATGGCATCGCAGGTCGACCAGACCGGAGCCCCGCGCCTTGCCGAGCAGGGCCTCCGAACAGAACGTGTCCACCAACCCCGGGAAGATCGTGAACACGTCGATGCGCATGTGTCAGTCCTCGTAGACCGCGAAGAGACCCTCGGGCGGGTCGATCGTCGTGATGCCGTCCGCACAGGAGACGATGAAGACGGTCGGTACCAGCGCGCCAGACTCGAGTTCGAGGATGTCGTGGGCGGGATTCGCCAGAACACCGACACAACGACCACGATCGGTTCCGCAACGCTCGACCACACGCGAGCCGATGAGTTCATGAACCCACACGGCCTCAGGGTCCGTTATCGGCTCAGCCTCGAGTTCGGTGTTGGTCAGGGCCTCGGCCGCTGCACGGTCGTTGACGCCCTCGAACTGCACCAACCAACGGGTTTGTTGCGGCTTGGAGGCGAGGACGGTGAGCAGACGTCCGCCAGCGTGAAGAACACTTCCGGGAGCGAGACGCTCCGTGCGGTCAGTAACGAGGTCGACGTAGACCTCTCCACGCAGTCCGTGGGCCTTACCCACCCGCCCGACGACGAGCAGGTCGGTCAATCGACGAAATCGACTTCGACGTCGACGCCGTCCCGGCTTGCAGCAGCGCGCACGAGGGTGCGGATCGCCTGCGCCGTCTTGCCACGCTTTCCGATGACCCGACCGAGGTCGTCGGGCCCGACACGGACCTCGAGGCGCAAACGCCCACGACCGGGCGAGCCACTCACGACCACTGCATCGGGATTGTCGACGATGGACCGCACGACGTGCTCAAGCACAGCCGACGCGACCGGGGCCGGGATCTGGTTCTCGACGGTCACGGTGCTACTTGGCAGCACGGGCTGAGGAGAACTCGCCCCAGGCGCCGGAGATCTCGAGCAGCTTCTTCACGCGCTCGGTGGGCTGCGCGCCCTCCATGAGCCACTTGACGGTCTTTTCGTTGTTCACCGTCAGGGTCGAGGGCTCCTGGCGCGGGTTGTAATGCCCGAGGATCTCGATGAAGCGACCGTCACGGGGCGAACGGCTATCCGTTGCCACGATGCGGTACTGCGGCTGCTTGGTCTTGCCGATGCGCGTAAGTCGCAGTTTGACGGCCATGTACGTACGTTCCTCTCGTCAATTCATACCCGGGAAGCCGGGTGGCATCATCGGCATCCGCCGTTTGCCCTTTTTGCCGCCGGCCATGCCACCGAATCGCTTCATCATCTTCTGCATTTCGCTGAATTGCTTGACGAGTCGGTTGACTTCACCGGTGCTGGTTCCGCTGCCGTTGGCTATCCGCAGGCGTCGGCTCCCGTTAATGATTTCTGGTTTGCGGCGCTCTACCGGTGTCATCGACCGGATGATTGCCTCTACCCGCGAGAGCTGATCGTCCTCAATTTTGGCGCCCTTCAGCTCCTTGGGCATTCCCGGCATCATACCGAGCAGGTTGTTGATTGGGCCCATCTTCTTGACGGCCTGCATCTGCTCGAGGAAGTCGTCGAGGGTGAATTCACCCTCCATGAGGCGGGTAGCAGCGGCTTCGGCCTGCTCCTGGTCGAGGGCCTGCTCGGCCTTTTCGATGAGGCTGAGCATGTCGCCCATGCCGAGGATCCGGCTCGCCATGCGATCGGGGTGGAACTGCTCGAAGGCGTCCAGTTTCTCGCCGGTGCTGGCGAAGGCGATCGGTCGGCCGATGACCTCTTTGACGCTCAGCGCCGCTCCACCGCGGGCGTCGCCGTCGAGCTTGGACAAGATGACGCCGTCGATGGCGAGCGCCTGGTGGAACCGTTCGGCCGTGTCCACCGCGTCCTGGCCGGTCATGGCGTCAATCACCAAGAAGGTGTAGTGCGGTTCGGTAGTGGCCGAGATCCGGCGCACCTCCTCCATCAACTCCTCGTCGATCGCGAGGCGACCGGCGGTGTCGATGATCAGCACGTCCTTGCCGAGGCGGCGGGCCTCCTGCAGACCCCTCTGGGCTACCGAGACCGGATCGCCCTTGCCCGAGCGAACGATGTCATCTGCCTCGGAGAACACCGGGACGTCGATCTGGCGGCCGAGGGTGCGCAACTGCTCGACAGCGGCCGGGCGCTGAAGGTCTGCCCCTACCAGGAGCGGGTTGCGGCCCTGGCTCTTGAACCAGCGCGCAAGCTTTCCCGATGCCGTGGTCTTTCCCGAGCCCTGCAGGCCCGCCATGAGGATGACCGTGGGCGGTCGGCTGGCGTACGTGAGCTTGAGGACCTCCCCGCCGAGCATGGCGGTGAGTTCCTGGTTGACGATCTTGATGACCTGCTGTCCGGGGTCGAGCGCCTTGGACAGTTCGATGCCGATGGCCTGCTCCCGGATTCGGGACACCACCGAGCGAACCACCCGCACGTTGACGTCCGCCTCGAGCAGGGCCGTACGGATCTCCGCGAGCATCTCGTCGACATCGGCCTCGGTGAGGCGACCCTTCCCGCGCAGGCGCTTGAGAATGCCGTCAAAGCGGTCGGACAGGCGGTCGAACATGAGACCAAAAATGCTACCGCCGAGCGGGTCCGGAGGTGTCGAAACCCAGGAGGCCCGCTCGGCGGTGCTGCATCACCCGACGCAGAGCATGAAATTCAGTTGTCCTTCGCTCCCTCGGTGGACACCGGGGAAGAGATCGTCGCCGCAGGCTGTTCCACGTTGAGCGTGGTTGCGGGCTCAACCGCAGGAACAACATCCGAAACAGGCACGTCGACGGCTGCGAAGTCGAGATATTCGTCGGCAATTGCGTAGACCGAGTACTGCCCACCGTCATCGGAGGTGAACAGGTACGACGGGAGGAGCCACACGTTGCCGTCGGCATCCCACAGTTGCGTCAGCCCGACAGTCACCTTGCTGAGGGTGATGGTGAGGACCTCGACGGGGACCTCGGGGGCTGCCGGGGTGGTGTCGACAGGAAGGGGGTCAACCGGCATGGTCTCTGCCGGAACCGGCTCGGGCGCGAGGCCCGGGTCGCTGACCACTGATTCGGAGCCCTCGACCGAGCCCGAGGCCGAGGCCGAACCGGTTGTTGAGCCGGATTCGGCGGGCGCAGCCGCATCGGCAACCGCACTGCGGGCAATGCTGGCAACCGGGCCACCACCGAAATATCCGGACCAGTATCCACCGGTGTCATTCATCCGCTCTACGGCCTTCGGAATACCCACGAGGTCGTACTGGTCGCCACGCACCGGCTCAGCGAGGAAACCGCTGGCGCCAGACAGTGCACCTTCGGCGCCGTAGCCGACACCGATGGACATCTGGGTCTTCGAACCATCCACGAGGAGCCAGGCGGTCACCCAGGCACCCCATTCGTCGCCGTAGGCCTCGAACTCGTAGTCCGCTGCATCGAGACCGAGCGTGACGAGGAGGGCCCTGGCCTTGGACTCCGCCTGAGCCTTGGTCGGCACGTTCTTGGGCGGCTGTGGCACATCACAGGGCTTCACGTCACGGGTGACAGCCGTCGTCGCGATGTCACCGGCTTCGTCAACGCTCGGGGGATCCGCTACCGCGTCAGGGGCGGGCTCGCCGACAGCGATACCCGGTTCGGTACAGGCGACCGGCGCGACATTGTTCGACCAGGACGGAGAGAACCACCAGCTACGGAGGGCATCGTTGGTGATGGTGAGCGAGGCCTCACCCTTGGACGAGTCACCGAGAATGTCGTACCCACCCTGATCTTTCGGGAGGGTGGTCCAGGAGCCCGACAGACCAAAGGCCTTGGCGAGCGCCGCCCGCTGTGCGTCGGTGACGGGGCCGGCGTTTGCCGGGAAGTACCACGCAGTGAGCGGGCCGAGCGGCTCGACGAGCCCTGCGGCAGCCACGTACTTCACGGGCCGCATGCGCATGTCGGACACCCCGTCGCTGGCCATGCCGGGTGCGGAGGCGGCAGCCATCTTTTCGCCGTTGGCTGCGCCTGGTGCGCCAACCCGAATCTTTGCCGGGGCCTTGGTGGTCACCTTGCTCGTGCCTGCCGAACAGGCCCCGAGGAGGGCAACTGCTGCGAGGACCGGAACGGAGACCTGGAAGATCTTTCGGAGAGTCATGCACCGTCCGACGACGGCCTCGGCGGTTTCGTTCCCGACTATTCCCCGAAAAGCGCGTCGACGAACTCGTCCGGGTCGAACGCAACCAGGTCACCGATGGTCTCGCCGAGGCCGACTAGCTTCACGGGGATCCCGAGTTCGGTCTCGATGGCGAACACGATCCCGCCCTTCGCTGAACCGTCAAGCTTGGTGAGCACCACGCCGGTGACCTCGGTGACCTCGCCGAACTCCTTGGCCTGCACGAGGCCGTTCTGCCCAGTGGTTGCATCGATCACCAGGAGAACCTCGGTTACCCGGCCGGGTTCGCGATCCGCCACGCGACGGACCTTGCGAAGCTCCTCCATGAGGTTCGACTTGTTCTGCAGGCGTCCCGCCGTATCGCCGAGAACGAGATCGCAGTGTCGTGCAGCAGCAGCCTGGACACCGTCGAAGATGACGGAACTCGGGTCGCCGCCTTCACTGCCGCGAACGAACTCGGCACCGGACCGCTCTGCCCAGGTCTGCAGTTGCTCGGCAGCGGCTGCTCGGAAGGTATCGCCCGCCGCAAGCAGCACCCGGCGCCCCTCGGCACGCTGCTGCGCTGCGACCTTGCCGATCGTGGTGGTCTTGCCCACACCGTTCACCCCGACGAACAGCCAAACATTCGGACCGGCCCCAGCACGATCCTCGAGCCGCAGGCTCCGGTCGCTATCGGCCAGCCTCGCCTTCATCTCCCCCTGCAGCGCCGTCAGCAGGGCATCGGGGTCGGTGATCTCTTTGGACTTCACGCGCGCCCGCAGCGGTTCCAGCAGGCCGTTGGTCACCCGGAGTCCCACGTCGGCTCGCAGCAACGCTTCCTCCAACTCGTCCCAGGACTCCGCAGTGATCCCGGCACGACCGCGGACACCGCCGAATGCACCGGAGAACGTCGCACGCGCCTTGGCAACCCGATCCCGGAACCTGGGTCGCTCGAGAACCTCGGGTTCCGTTGCTGTCTCTGCCTCGAACTCCTCGATCTCGGCGAGCGCTGCTTCGGCCTCGAAGTCGGCGAGCGATTCCTCGAATGCTGCGTCGAGTTCCTCGGCGGAGATCTCCTCATCGGCCTCGATGGGTGCCACGGGCTCATCAGTCGACGGGGCGGGCACGGTCGTGCTCGGCTTACCGAGCGACGGCTTTGGGGGCGGCGCCGGAACCTCGCGACGCTCGGCAGTGACCGCCGGTTGGGCAGTGCCGGCGCGGCGCCGGTTCAGAACCAGTACGCCGATCCCGAACACGAGAACGACGGCGATGAGGATGAGGAGTACGACCGGCATAAGCAGTGCCACGCTACCGCTTCGCGCTCCGCGGGCTCAGTTGGCTGCGTTCACCCGTTCGGAGACAACCTTGGAGGAGCCACCCGGTTGCATCGTCACACCGAGCAGGACGTCACCGGCCTCCATGGTGCGCTTCTGGTGACTGACCACGATCAGTTGGGCCTCGGATCGGAACTCGTTGACCAGCCCGAGGAAACGGTGCAGGTTGACGTCGTCGAGCGCGGCCTCGACCTCGTCCATCACGTAGAACGGCGAGGGACGCGACCGGAACACGGCAAACAGGTAGGCGAGGGCGGTGAGGCTCCTCTCGCCGCCGGAGAGCAGCGACAACTTCTTCACGTTCTTGCCGCTCGGCTTCGCCTCGACCTCGATGCCCGTGTTGAGCAGGTTCTCGGGGTCGGTGAGCACGAGTTTGCCCTGACCCCCGGGGAAGAGCATCCCGAAGAGGTTCGTGAAGTGCGTGGCGACATCGGCGAAGGCGTCCGCGAACACGCTTTCGATCTCGGTGTCGATCGCCTTGATGACGCGTGACAGTTCGCGACGGGTTTCCTTCACGTCCTCCAACTGGTCCTCGAGGAACTTGTGCCGCTCCTGCAGCGCGTTGAACTCCTCGAGGGCAAGCGGGTTGATGGGGCCGAGCAGGCGCAGTTCGCGTTCGAGATCCTTGACGCGTGTCTGGGCCGGCACACCCTCGGGCAGCGGCGGCTCCACTGCTATGAGAGCGACCTCAGGCTCGGTGTCGAGTTCACGTCGGGTGGACTCCTCCACCGTCTCGAGACGCAGACGCGATTCAGCCTCGTCGATGTCGATCTTGTGCGAGCGCTCCCGGACGCCCTCGAGTTCCCTGTCCGCAGCGACGCGTCGCCGGCGGGCCTCGTCGAGGCGTTGTGTGATGCCCCGGACCTCGTCGGTCTGGCGGCGCCGGGCCTCGTGCAACGAGGCCAGTTCCGCCTCGATCGTGACGCGGCGCGTGTCGACGAGTACGGCCAGACGGTCGATTGCACCGAGCGCCGCCTCGATTTGCTGGCGACGCTCTGCTGCCTGTTCACGCGCCACCTGGTCAGCCTCGAGACGACGTTCGGTCTCCTCCAGACGGCGCTCGATGAATTGCTGACGCTCGAGCAGGCCGGCGTTGCGGACCTCGACGTCCTTGCGGCGACCCCCGAGGACGGCGGCACGGGCCTCGAGCTGAGCGCGAACCTCGCCGCGGCGCCGTGCAGCGGCTGCCTCCTCAGCCTCGTCTGCCTCGAGTGCAGGAAGCAATCCCTCGAGTTCGCCGATGCGTCCACGCTCGCGGTCGGTGCGCTCCTGCAGCTCGGACGTGGACTGAACAACAATCTCCAGCTCGGTCTGGGCCTCGCGCCGCTGTGCCTGCACGCGTCCGAGCGTGTCCGTCGCCGCCGTGAATTTCGCATCGTTCGCCTCGAGCCGCCTGCCGAGGTCACGTTCGTTCTGCCGGGCAGCCTCGAGCTCGATGCGGGCGCTGCGCATCACCTGCTCTCGCTCGACAACATCCCCGCGCGCTGCAACAGCGCGCAGCTGGGCCTCCTCGAGCGCTGTTGCCGTGGCCCCGCTACCGGTGGTGCCATAGCGCCAACCGGCGGCCGAGAACCGGTGGCCATCACGCGTGACGACCACGCTGTTCGGGTTGGCGAGCGAGATGTCGAGCGCCGCCTCCCAACCACCGTCGATGCACCCCGCACTTGCGAGCAACACGTCGAGCAGCGCATCCACACGTGCATCACTGCCGCGAACGTGCAATCGAACCGGGGACGTACCGGCGGGCAAGGCCGTGGGGACCGATCCGAGGAATGCCGAGAGCGCCAGCACTGCGCCGGTTGCGTTGCCCGACGCAAGGTGACGAAGGGCTGCTCGCGCCGAGCCCGGATTGTCCACCAGCACCGAGAGAATCGCATCGCCGAGTGCCGCCTCGAAGGCAACCTCCCAGCCCTCCTCCACCCGGACGAGGTCAAGCAGCGTGCCGAGCACACCCGGCACATCCGCAAGGCGCTTCGATCCGGCGCGCGCACGCGCATTATCGAGAGCGAGCGAGAGCGCATCAGCACGCGCCTGCCAGCGGGACAGTTCGGCCACGGCCTCCTGATGAGCAGCCGTTGCTGCCGTTGACGCCGCATCGGCCGCGAGCCGACGGTTCTCGGCCGCTTCCACATCGGCGACGAGGGGCGTCTCGGCGGACTCCGCTGTCTCGGCCTCCCCGCGCAGACGTTCCGCCTCTTCGGAGAGACGCGCCACCTTTGTCTCGAGGTCCGCAAGCCGCTGACGTGCGCGACGCGACTCGGAGTCAGTGCGCTCGAGCCCGCTTCGCAGGGTGCGGAGCTCGCCACGCACCTCGGCGGCAGCGCTGGACGCAGCCGCTGCTGAGCCGCCCGAAGCGGATTCGATTGCCTCGAGCGTGCGGTCCCGCTCGGACTGGTACGTGGTCTCGTCGTCGGTGAGGGCCTCGGCCTCCGGCACGAGGGCCACGAGTTGCGCTGCAACTTCGGTCAGCTCGCCCTGCAAACGGGCCGCCTCCCCCTCGAGGTTGGCGACAACACCGCCGTCCATCAACTGTCCGCGGTCGCGCTCCATCGACCGACGCCGTTCGTGCAGCACAGCAGCGAGACCACGTGCCCGCTCGCGGAGTTGTTCGACGTGAACCAGCCGATCGCTGACGTCCGTATCGCCACGGGCCGCTAGCTCACCCTCCGCAGCGACGACCTGCTGCTCAAGAAGTGCTAACTCGGTGCGCAGCGTTCGCTCGGACGCACCAAGCGATTCCCTCTCGACAGAGAGTGTGGAGAGCCTTGACCGCTGACCGGCAATCTCCTGGCCGGCAAGGAAAATGCGCAGCGCACCGAACTCGGCCTGAAGGTCTCCGTAACGTCGCGCGGCTTCCGCCTGGCGCTCGAGCGGGCGTAACTGCCGCCGGACCTCGCGCAGGAGATCCTGTACGCGCAGGAGGTTTCCTTCGGTCGAGTCGAGGCGTCGCTCGGCCTTTTCCTTGCGGCGGCGGAACTTCAGCACCCCGGCGGCTTCCTCGATGATCGCCCGACGCTCCTCCGGGCGGGCGTTCAGCACGGCGTCAATCTGGCCCTGGCTCACGATGACGTGCTGCTGACGACCGACGCCGGCGTCGCTGAGCAGTTCCTGGACATCGAGCAAGCGGCAGGGAACGCCGTTGATCGCGTATTCGCTCTCGCCCGTGCGGAACAACGTGCGGCGGACGCTGACCTCGCTGAACTCCACGGGGAGCAGCCCATTCGCGTTGTCGATCGTGAGGGTGACCTCCGCCCGTCCGAGTGCGGGGCGCTTGTCGGTGCCGTTGAAGATGACGTCGTCCATCTTCTGGCTGCGGACCGAACTGGGGGCCTGCGCACCGAGCACCCACGCGATTGCGTCAACGACGTTGGACTTGCCCGAACCGTTCGGGCCGACCACGACGGTGACGCCCGGCTCGAACTCGAGCGTGGTGGCGTCTGCGAACGACTTGAAACCCTTGAGGGAAAGAGACTTGAGGAACACGGTGGGTTCGACCCTATCGCTTCCGGTCACGTCGGTGGGTAGCCCGCCGCCGTGCCCGACCGGACGGCGCTACTTCTGGCAGCGCGGACAGAAAAACGTGGAACGGCCACCCACCGTGGCCCGGTGGATCACGGACTTTCCGCAGGTCAGACACCCTTGATCGCGGCGGCCGTACACGAGGTGCTGATGCTGGAACTCCCCGGTCCGACCGGCAACATCGACGTATTGGGTGTCGTCGAGGGTCGATCCACCGGACTCGATCGCTGCTGTGAGCACCTCGGTAATTGCCCCGGCCAATCGGCTGATCTCCACCTGACGCAGGGCGTTGGCCGGGCGGTCGAAGCGGACCCGAGCACGGTGGAGCACTTCGTCGGTGTAGATGTTCCCGAGACCGGCAATCCGGTGTTGATCCAGCAGGACGGTCTTGACCGCGCGCGACGTCCCGGACAGCGCGGACCGGAGGACGTCCGCGTCGAAGGGATCGGCGATCGGGTCCACGCCGAGCCGAAGCAGTTCGGGCATCTCGTCCTCGAGACGCTCCGGGTCGTAGACGACTACCTCACCGAAAGTCCGCGGGTCCACGAACCACAGTTCGACGCAACCCATGGTGAGCACTACATGGGTGTGTGCGGGGCGCTTGCTGCCTGTCGGGGAGACGAGCAGCCGCCCACTCATCCGCAGGTGCACCATGAGGCCGTAGCCGCTGTCGAGCGAACCGAGGAGGTATTTACCCCTCCGCTCGAAGCCGACGATCACCACCCCGGACAGCCCATCAATCAGTGCCTGGCGGGACGTGCGCCGGACCGTACGCTCGCGGCCGACCTCGACTCGGTCGATCCGGCGATCGAGCACCGTGTCGAGCAAGCCGCGCCGGACCGTCTCGACCTCGGGAAGCTCAGGCATTGGGCTCTGTCGAGGCGGCACCCTTGAGTCGATGGATCGCATCGCTGGCTGCCCGTTGTTCGGCCTGCTTCTTCGTGCGGCCCTCGCCATCGCCGAGAACCGACCCGTTCACCAGAACCGACGCAAAGAAAAACTTCGCGTGGTCGGGTCCCTCCTCGCGCAGCGCGTAGACGGGCGGGAGGTCCTCCCTGCTCGCGCAGAGTTCCTGCAGCATCGTCTTGAAGTCCGTGTATGGCGAGAACCCGTTCGGCTGCAGCAGACGCTCGCCGAGCAGCCGTACCACCAGATCGTGCGCGGCAACCGCCCCGCCGTCGAGGTACACCGCTCCGATGATGGCCTCGAGCGCGTCCGAGATGATCGAGGACTTGTCACGACCCGCTGCGGTGTCCTCTCCCCTACCGAGCAACAGGCACGAGCCGATGTCCAGCGAGCGGGCAACGTCGGCGAGCGCGAGCGCGTTCACAACACTTTTGCGCAGGTCTGTGAGGCGCCCTTCCCGCGAATCGAGGTGACGGCGATACACGACATCGGCAACAACCCACCCCAGGACGGCGTCGCCGAGGAACTCGAGCCGCTCGTTGCTCTCGTGCCCAGGGTTCTCCGAGCACCACGATCGGTGACGGAGTGCGTGCAGCAGCAGGGATCCGTCGCCGAACCGATGGCCGATCCGTTCCTCGAGCGCCGACACCGCCGTGTCCACGGACCGTCCTGTCAGTTCGAGCCGCTGACCCGGTCGACCACGTAGTCGACAGCGTCGCGCACGGTCTTGAGATCCTCGAGGTCCTCGTCCGCGATCCGGAAGCCGACGGAGCGCTCGGCGAATTCCTGTTCCATCTTGTCGACCAGTTCGATGAGTTCCATCGACGCGGCGCCGAGGTCCTCGATGAACGACTGTCCCTCGCTGATCTCTCCCGGCTCGATGCCCAGGATGTCGGCCAGGAGTCCTCGCACGATCTCGACGATCGCCTCGCGGTTAAGCGGGTCCTGCTGCACGTGGGTCTCGGCGGGCACGTTGTCTCCTCGGATCGGGCCCGGCGCTACCGGACCCCTTGATGTTAGGACGTCGCCCTGCCGGGTTGCGCCACGTAGGTCAGGCGGGTGGGGCGACCGAGGCCCGCAGGGCCTCGACGAAACCAGAATCAACGAGGTCTTTACCTACCCGTAACGCATTCAGGATTGCCCTCGAACTGGAGGATCCGTGGCTGATGATGCAGACGCCATCCACACCGAGCAGCATCGCACCGCCGTAGGTCTCCGGATCGAACTTCTCGTACAGCGGCAACAGGGCCGGCAACAACGCGTCGGCGAGGGCCTGATACTCCGGGGTGGACGAGAAGGCCTCGAGCAGCGCGTTGATCAGCGTGCGCATCGAGCCCTCGAGAGCCTTGAGCAAAACATTGCCGGTGAAGCCGTCGGTCACCACTACGTCAACGATGTCGGTCATCACGTCACGGCCCTCGACGTTGCCGATGAAGTTGATTCCCTTCGCAACCGTCAGCAGTTTGTGGGTCTCCTTGACGAGCGGTGACCCCTTGGTGGGCTCCTCGCCAATCGAGAGGAGCCCGACCCGGGGATTCGCGATGCCGAAGCGGTGCGCTGCGTAGACCGAGCCCATCTGAGCAAACTGCACCAACCACTCGGGCTGCACTTCGGCGTTGGCCCCGGAGTCGAGCAGGATCGTGGGCGTGGACCCGGGAACGGGGATGGCCGTGGCGATTGCCGGGCGCTTGACGCCCTTCATCCGGCCCATCCGTAGCAGTGCGGAGGCCATCGTTGCGCCGGTGTTGCCGGCCGAGACCATCGCTGATGCCTTGCCGTCGCGCACTGCCTCGGCCGCGCGCACGAGGGTCGAATCCTTCTTGTGCCGGACGCTCTGGGCGGCGTCCTCGTCCATATCGATGAACTCGTTGGCCTCGATCAGTGGAAGGTCGCCACAGCCCTCGAGACCCGCCGGGCCGACAAGAATGACCGGAATGCCCTCGAGGGCAGCCTGATGCGCCCCCGCAAGGATCTCTCCCGGGGCGCGGTCCCCCCCGAGCGAGTCGAGGGCGATCGGGAGCATGACAGTGGCGACTACTCGACGTCGATAACGACGCGGTCGCGATAGAACCCGCAGGACGGGCACACCGTGTGCGGCAGTCGGGCGTTGCCGCAGCGCTGGCACAGGCTGCGCGCAGGAACGCCAAGCTTCCAGGCACCAGCCCGGTTGCTACGCGACTTCGACTTGGACTTCTTCTTCTTGGGAACGGGCACGACGAACTCCCTCGTAATGGCCCTAGGAGGTTATCGGGATTCGTCCCGGAGCGTGTCGAGCGCCGACCAACGTTCGTCACGGACCTCTGCGACGCAGGTACAGGGGGTCAAATTCCGGTCTGCGCCGCAGACTGGACAGAAGCCGGCGCAGTCCTCACGGCAGATCGGGGCGACCGGCGTATCGAGCAGCAACGCTTCGCGAACCATCGGGCGGAGGTCGAGCTGGTCGCGTTCGAGCGGAAAAGCGTCCGGATTGGTCACCTTCGACTGGTAGATCTCCTGCACGGGCACCTCGAACGGGCCCCCCACGGGGGACAGACAGCGCCGGCACTCCCCCTTCCAGATCGCATGCACCGTGCCCGCAACGACTACCCCGTCGCTCAGGACGTCGAGGCGGACATTCACCCGAACCGCGCCCGGCGGGAGCCGAACCTCAATGATGCCGAGGGCCTCGATGGTCGATTCGAGCTGAAATGCTCGCTCCGTACCCGGCTTCCTCAGCAGTTCGGCCACGTTGAGGATGAGGCTGTTCACCCGCGGTCCTGGTCGAAGAAGCCCTTACTGTGATCCTCGTCGGGCACGCCAGCGACTGCCTCGACCTGCTTGGGTGCGAGCCCCAGTCGGTTCCGACCGGCCGCGACCGTGCGGCTCAGCTTGTCGAGCACGATCTCGAAGCTTGCGAGGCGCTGGTCGATGAAGTCCTCGGTCTCGTTCCGCTTGCGGCGGGCATCGGTCTCTGCTGAATCCATCACCTGACGAGCCCGGGACTCCGCCGCCCGGACTACCTCGGTCCGTTGGACCATCCGCTCTGCCTGCTGGCGCCCGGCCTCGAGGATCTCGTCTGCCTCGCGCCTGGTCTTGGCGAGGAACTCCTGGCGCTCACGGAGCATCCAGCGGGCGGTACGCAGATCCTCGGGCAGCCGCTCGACGGCTTCCTCGAGTAACTGGATGATCTCGTCCCGATCGATACGGGGCGTGGACGACAGCGGGAACGTCGGCGCCGTGGCGATGATGTCGACCACGCGGCGCAGGAGGGTCTCGGAGTCGTTGGCGGCGTAGTGGTCCGGGCGGGGCTCGACGAACGCGTCGTCCTCGAACTCCTCGTCGTAACCGTCGTCGTAGGTCATGGGTTGGCCCTTCGTGCGGACAGTTGGGAAAGTCGGGATGCGACCGGCACAGGAACGAGCCGGGAGAGGTCGTGACCGTACTGCGCGATCTCCCGGATGTACCGGGAGGAAATGTAGGACAGCTCCGGCGAGGCCGGCACGAACACCGTGCGGACACCGCCGACGCGGTGGTTCGTGAGCGCCATCTGCTGCTCGACGTCGAAGTCGGTGGCGCTGCGCAGGCCCTTCACGATGACCTCTGCCCCGAACCGCACTGCGGCGTCGATCGCTAGGCCCGGGAACGACTCGACGCTGACACCGGGGCAACCAGCGAGGGATTCGGCGATCATCGCCTGGCGCTCGTCGAGCGTAAAGGCACCCGACGGCTTCGCCGGGTTGTGCATCGTGACGACCACCACGGTGCCGAACAGCTCGAGCGCCTGCTCAATGACGTCGATGTGACCGAGGTGGATGGGATCAAAACTCCCGGGGTACAGGGCGACCGACATCAGAGGCACGCTAGCCGTTCGACTCGGCCGATGCCCGATGCAGCCACGTGATGACGGTCCGCCCATAACG
>WLJO01000034.1 GCA_009701715.1 Actinomycetota bacterium | reverse complement strand
TTCAACACGGCGTCGGTCTGCAGCGTCCCGAGTGCCGCAAGATTCGCCTTGCCCGCCACGACGACGACGTTGCCCCTGCCGATCTGCGCAGCGATCTCCGGGTCGGTAAGAGCCTGGCGCACTGCCTCGGCCTCGTCGCCGGGACGCGAGACGATCGACTTCCAGGCGTACTTGGACAGACCGCTGCGGCGGGCCGTGAACTCAATGATCCGGCTGCGCTTCTTCTCGGCTGCGTCGCGCAGTCGGAGATACAGCACCGGCAGTTCCTCTTTGAGATCCGGAGCCAGCAGCACGATCGTCGTGGCGGAGGCCGCCTCGTTGATCGTGGCCCTCGGGAGGTCAAGGATCTCCGAACGGAGTGCATCAGCGAGGTGGGCGTACACGTTGGGGGTGCCGATCACGTCGTGTGCGAGACGCGCCCACGCGTAGGCGTCCTCATTCGTGCCCCGGGCGCCACCGATGATGCCAACGCTGCTGGCGCCACCCGCTGCGACCGCCGACTTGATGAGTGCTGCCGCACGGTCGAGCGCATCGTTCCACGTTGTCGACGCGAAGCCGTCGCCGTCGCGCACCGCGGGGGCCTGCAGACGTGACTCGCTGTTGGTCGACTCGAAACCGAACCTGCCCTTGTCGCAGAGCCAACCCCAGTTCACGGCGTCGTTGTCCACACCCTGGTAGCGCAGGAGTTCGTCCCGGCTGGACTGGACCACGGTGCGGCATCCGACGGCGCAGGAGGTGCAGGTGGACTCGGTCTCCTCGAGATCCCACGGACGGGCCTTGAAGCGGTACGGCTTGGCAGTGAGCGCGCCGACGGGGCAGATCTGCACCGTGTTGCCGGAGAAGTACGAGGCGAACGGCTCGTCGGGGAACGTGTTGATCTGCGTGTTGTTGCCACGCGACGTGAAGTGGATGAGCGGGTCGCCGGCCACCTCGGAGGCAAATCGCGTGCAGCGGTCGCAGAGGATGCAGCGCTCGCGGTCGAGGAACACGAGTTCACTGATCGGGATCGGCTTCTCGTAGTGGCGCTTCTCCTCCACGAAACGGCTCTCACCGGGACCGTGGGAGAACGCCTGATCCTGCAGCGGACACTCGCCACCCTTGTCGCACACCGGGCAGTCCAGCGGGTGATTGGCGAGGAGCAGTTCGAGCACGCCCTCCTGCATCCGCTTCACCGTCGGCGACTCGGTATTGATCTTCATGTCCGGTGCAACCTGCACCATGCACGAGACCGTGACGGCCGGTCCCCGGCCGCTGTCGGCCTCGACGAGGCACATGCGGCACTTGCCGACCGGTGCCATGCGTTCGTGGTAGCAGAAGCGCGGCACGTACTCGCCCGCGTCCGCCGCGGCCTCGATAACCAGCTGACCCTTGCGCGCCGTGTGCGGTACACCGTTGATGGTGACCTGTACGGCGTTGGGGTCCGGGGCCGGGGCCTCGGGCTGCTCTGCGGTGGATGCGGTGTCAGTCATCAGTGCCCCACCGTCACGGGAATAGAGGTGCGCTTCACGATCTTCGCCTCGAACTCCTCGCGGAACAGCGTGAGGGCCGAGTGCACGGGTGCGTACGCCGACGGGCCGACGAAGCAGATCGTGGTCATCTTGTACGGGAACGGTGTGGCCTCGAGACCAAGCTTGGTGCTCGATGCGTGCGGGAAGTCCCCCGGGCAGATCGACGTGCCGACCTCGATCAGCAGGTCGAGGTCCGACGTGGTGCCGTGGCCGTCACAGATGCGAGAGAGGATGCGCTCGAGCCAGGTGCCGCCCTCGCGGCAGGGCGTGCACTGTCCGCAGCTCTCGTGGGCGTAGAAGCGTGTGAGGGACAGCGCTGCCTTGGGGATGTCGGTGGTGGAATCCATCACCATGATCGCCCCGGACCCGAGCATCGAGCCTGCAGCACCGACGAGACGTCCCTCGAAAGGGAGGTCGAGTTGCTCGGGCGTGAACCACGGCGCCGAACCACCACCGGGCACGAAGGCCTTGAGGTCGTTCCCGTTGCGGATGCCGCCGCAGAACTCCTCGCCGTAGAGGAGGTCGCGGAACGTCGTGGTGCCGTTGATGATCTCGAAGACACCGGGGCGCTTTACGTGACCAGACACGGCAACCATGCGCGTACCCGGCGAGGTCTGCGTACCGATCGCGGTGTACGCCTCCACCCCGTTGCGCAGGAGCCACGGCAGGTTGGCGAGTGTCTCGACATTGTTGACGATGGTGGGCTGGCCGTATAGGCCGATTGCCGCCGGGAAGTACGGGGGCTTCAGGCGCGGCTCGCCACGCTTGCCCTCGAGGGATTCGATGAGTGCCGTCTCCTCGCCCACCACGTAGGCACCGGCGCCCCAGTGCAGCGCGATGTCGACAGAGAACTTGGTGCCGAGGATGTTCTTGCCGACGTACCCGGCTGCGTATGCCTCGTTGAGCGCGCGACCGACCCGTTCGTGGGCCACCGCCATCTCGCCACGGATGTACAGGAAGCACTGTGAGAGACCCGCCGCGTAGCACGCGATGAGACAACCCTCGATGAGTTGGTGCGGATCGCACTCCATGAGGAGGCGGTCCTTGTACGTGCCGGGTTCGGACTCGTCGCCGTTCACCACGAGATAGCGCGGGAACTTGCCCGCCGGGGTGAGTCCCCACTTTGTCCCGGCTGGAAAGCCTGCACCGCCGCGCCCGAGCACGGTGGCGCCCTTGACGTCGTCGTGGACGGAGGCTGCCGGCTTGGCGAGCGCGGCCCGGAGGCCCTGGTACCCGCCGGTGGCGAGGTAGCGCTCGAGGGTGTGGGAGTCCTCGTACTGGAATCGAGCGGTCACGATCTGCGGACGGTCGCCCGCGACATATCCAGCGGCCCAGGGATACGTGGTCATTGTGCTGCCTCCATCCACGCCGGTGTGATTGGCGTGTCCGGGCTGACGTTGCCCGCTGCCCTGTCTGCCGGGATGTGCTGACGTTCGCGTGCCAACGTCCCGTGTGGCGGGATCTCGCCGTCGAGTCGGCCGGCCCGGAGATCATCGATGAGTCGGTCGAAGTCCTCATGGGTCACGCGGAACCGGTGCCGGTAGTTCACCTGGAGGGTGGGGGCCTCGGTGCAGGCCGCCATGCACTCCACCGCCTCGAGCGTGAAGAGCCCGTCCGCAGTGGTGCCGCCGGGCTTGATTCCCAGCACGTGCTCGGCGTGCTCGACGAGTTCGTCGCCGCCGACGAGGTGGCAGGAGATGCTGCGGCAGATGTTCACGCAGAACTTGCCGATCGGCTCGAACTTGAACATCTCGTAGAACGATGCGGTGCCGTACACCTCGGCAGCCGTGCAGTCGACGAGCTCGGCGATCTGCTGCATCGCGTCGCGGGTGACGTAGCCGTTCTGCTCCTGGGACAGGTGGAGGAGCGGAATGGTCGCAGATCGCGCAACCGGGTAGCGGCCGATGATCTCCTGAGCGAGATCGAGGTTTGCGGCATTGAGTCGGGACATCAGCGATCTACCTCGCCGAGAACGGGGTCGACCGAGGAGATCACGGCGACGGCATCGGCGACGAGGCCACCGCGCATCATGTGGGGGAGACACTGGATGTTCACGAACGACGGTGCCCTCATGTGCAGTCGGTACGGCGTGGAGGTTCCGTCCGAGACGATGTAACAGCCGATCTCGCCGCGCGGGCTCTCGATCGCCACGTAGACCTCGCCCTCGGGCACCTTGAAGCCCTCCGTGAAGATCTTGAAGTGGTGAATGAGTGCCTCCATCGACTCGTCGATGCGGGCTCGGGGCGGCGGCGTGACTTTTTTGTCCTGGATCCGGTAGTCGCCGCTGGGCATGCGGTCGAGGATCTGGCGCACGATCTTCATCGATTCCCGGATCTCGTTGAGCCGGATCGCGTAGCGGTCGAACGCATCACCGTACGAGCCGACGATGACGTCGAACTCCATCTCGTCGTAGTGCAGGTACGGCTGGTCCCTGCGCAGGTCCCAGGGCACACCCGTGGAGCGCAGTGTCGGGCCGGTGGCACTCAGCGCGATGGCTTCCTGCGAGGTGATGACACCGACACCCTGCAGGCGCTCGCGCCAGATGGGCTGACCGGTCATGAGGATGTCGTACTCCTCGAGGCGCGGCTCCACCTCGTCGAGGATGTGCAGCACGTCGTCGCGCCAGCCCGGGGTGAGATCCGCCGCAACGCCGCCTGGACGGATGAAGTTGTGGTTCATCCTCAGGCCGGTGACCTTCTGGAAGAAGCGCAGCACCTGCTCGCGCTCGCGCCACCCGTAGATCATCATCGACACGGCACCGAGGTCCATGCCGTTGGTGGCCATGAACAGCAGGTGGCTGGACATGCGGTTCAGCTCCGAGAGCAGCATCCGCATCCACACGGCACGCTCGGGAATGTCCCCGTCGATGCCGAGCAGTTTCTCGACGGCGAGGGAGAAGACCAACTCGTTGTTGAGCGGGCTGAGGTAGTCCATGCGCGTGACGTTCGTGCCGCCCTGCATGAAGCTCAGTTGCTCGGCCGTCTTCTCCATGCCGGTGTGCAGGTACCCGATGATCGGCTTGCAGCGCAGCACCGTCTCGCCCTGGAGCTCCAGCATCAGCCGCAGCACGCCGTGCGTGCTCGGGTGCTGGGGACCCATGTTGATGATCATGGTCTGATCGGTGCTCGGGTCGATCTCCTCAAGCGCCATCGCGGCGACTTCGGCCTCGCTCATGCGCAGTACCGAGCCGACCTCGCGGAGCAGTTCCTTGGCGGTCAGCTCGCTCCGCGCGGCGAGTTCCTGGCCGCCCTCGTTGGTCTGGTGTACGAGGCTCACGAGTTCACCTGCTTGAACTGCACGGGAATCTGACCGATCTCGTAATCCTTGCGCAACGGGTGACCATCCCAGTCCTCCGGCATCAGGATGCGCGTGAGGTCCGGGTGACCGGAGAACAGCAGCCCGAACATGTCGAACACCTCGCGCTCCATTGCCTCGGTACCGGGGTACAGGTCAAACAACGATGCAATCACATCGGACTCGGCAATCTGGACCCGTACCCGCATGCGCTCCCGGCGATCCAGCGACAGCAGGTTCACGACGAGTTCGAACCGCTCGGCGGACACGCCTTCGGGAAGGGGCCGACCGGGATGGGTGAGGTAATCAACTGCCGTCAGGTCGGCGCACATGTTGAAGCCCTCATCAGCGAGCTTCTTGAGGAGCGGCAGGTACTGACCGAGGGACGGGAAGACCGTTGCCTGACCGCGCGACTCACCCGTGGGGCATCCGTGTAGCTGCTCCACGGCTCAACGTGCCCCGAGCATCACGGGGACGGGCTGCGACGGAACCGGCGCAGCCTCGACGTGCACATTGGCTCCCGATCCGGAGGCGACCCTGCGCTTCAGGAGTTCACCGGTCTCGATGAGGCCGTGGAGGGTCTCGATCGCGTGGATGAGCGTTTCCGGCGTGGGCGGGCAACCAGGCGCGTAGACATCAACCGGAACAACCTGGTCAACGCCCTGCACAATGGCGTAGTTGTTGAACATCCCACCACTGCTCGCGCACACGCCCATCGAGATGACCCACTTTGGCTCCATCATCTGGTCGTAGACCTGACGGAGCACTGGGGCCATCTTCTGGCTCACCCGGCCGGCAACGATCATGATGTCCGCCTGCCGCGGCGATGCGCGAAACACCTCCATACCGAAGCGGGAGATGTCGTAGTGAGCCGCACCCGTTGCCATCATCTCGATAGCGCAACAGGCGAGCCCGAACGATGCGGGCCAACTCGAACGCGCCCTGGACCACCGAACCAGGTCCTCGAGCCGGGCGGTGATGAAGTTGTGCTGGATGCCGCTGAAACCCTCGTCGAGGATGTCCTGTACAAGGCCCATGTCAGGCAGCTGCTCCCCTGTCGCGGCCCTCGAGGCCCACGCGACGAATTGTTGATGTGGTGGTGCGCTCCGGCGACACCACGACAGTGAGCGGACGCTCGCGGCGCAGTGGGCCCCAGTCGAGCGCGCCACGGGCGACCACATACACGAACGACGCGAAGAACACGACCGAGAACGAGAACATCGTCCAGAAGGCCGAGACCCCGAGGAACCGGTAGTCCACCGCGTAGGGGTAGAGGAAGATGATCTCGATGTCGAACATGATGAACAACATGGCAACGACGTAAAAACCGACCGGGAAACGCTCGGGTGGTTCACGCGAGGGCACGATCCCGCACTCGTACGGGGCCTCCTTGGCGGCGCTCGGGCGACGCGGCGCGAGAAGCTTTGAACCAGCGAAACTCAGGGAACCGAACAGGATCGCCAGCACCATCAGCGTGATGACTGGGAGGTACTGGCTCATTGCTCAGGCCGTCGCTGAACGATTGGCGTCGACCTGGCGGTCCCGCTTGTGGAGGAGCCAGCAGAGCACAGCGAAGATCAACGTCGAACCGATGCCGATGAGGGCAGAGTTCTTTCGCCGGTTGCCGAGATCTCGGATCATCTTCACGTACACGTGTGGTTTGCTCTCGTCCACCGTGGGCAGACGCGGCGCGCGGCCGGGCTCTGCGTACACCGGGTTGACGATGCCAACCTCAACGATTGCGTAGTGCGGCTTGTGCCAAAAGGCCAGGAAGTCAAGCCTCTCGCTGTTGAAAACGAGCGGGTACCGCGTGCCACCCTTGTCGTACACGGCGATTGCCTTGTACTCGGAGGCCTTGAGAATCTCCGCCTCTTTCTGGATGATCTCGTCCGCTCCGGAGATTGCGAGTGCACGCTTCGGGCTGTCGTCGGGCAGCCGCTTCCATCCGCCCTCGGCGAGTGCTGAGACGTTCTGCGTGGCGCGCTTGGCCGGATCGACATCAAGTCCATCGGACGGCCCGATTCCCAGGGCAGACAGATCTGCGTCCACAACGATGGCCTCCGATGGCTTCCACACCGGGTCCTTGCCCTTCAGACCGATTCCGTACGCCCACCAGATGAAGCCCATAGTGGCCATCCAGCCGAAGAGGCCGGCAAGCGATACCAACAGGCCGAGGCGTGCGCCGAGGTTCGTTCCAAGGAGCAGATAGATAGTGCCGGGAAGCGCCACCGTCGCAATGATGATGATGACGACGCCGTGGAACTCAGGCTTCCACCCGATGGCGAGAAGAGTTGACAGCATGGGTCAGAGACCTCTCACGTATTCGACGATTTCTTCGAGTTGCTTGGGTGTGAGCACGCCCCCGAAACCGGGCATACGCCCGCTTCCCTGACCGTTCTCGCAGTACTTCGCACCGTAGTGCGAACCGACCTTGAGGAACGCAGTGAGTTGTTCCTTGGTGACACACTGACGGACGACCGAGCCACCGGTGAGGTTCGGGCCGAGAGCCCCACCGCCGGTCTGCTTGGGGTCTCCGTAGGACCATCCCCGTGTGTGGCAACGGGCACACGAGAAGCTTCCGGCCTTGTACGACGAGCTGAAGAGTGCCTCGCCGATGCTCTGGTACTTGCCTGAGGCGACGTCGGCCTCTGCAGATTTCTGGAGTTCCTCGGAGATCGAGGTCGGTATGACACCGCCGTCGCAGCGAGCCGGATCGGCCGGAGTCGCATCCCGGTTACCGAATTGCGGGCCCCGTTTGGTGTCGAAGGGCGCCACGTTTGCGACCGTGCAACCGTCCGGGGCGATCTGGATCGACCGGATGTACTCGATGAGCCAATCGATCTGCTGGTCGTTCATCGGGCCACCACCATCGGTTGCCCACGCGGACATGGGCGAGAACGGACGGCCGTAGGTGAGGATGAACCGCACTTCGTCCGCCGAGTAGCGGTACAGCACGGTGTCGAGGGCGGGGGCGTTCCACTGAACGGACTTCACCTCGCCGGTATCCGGGTCCGTTATCGCGTACGGGGCCTGGCCGCCGCCGGCTTTCATGCCACCGTGGCAACCGGCGCAGTTGAAACCGCCGTTCGCCGTGACGTCGAACAAGCCAGCACCCTTGCGCTCGAACCGATCCACCCAGCCTGCCGTTGCGCCGCGTTGGCGACCCGGCTCGAGAATCCAGTAGAGCGGAAGCCCGATGGTGATGACGGCGAGCAGGAGCACACCCAGCAACTGTGTGCGCTCGAGTTTCGGGCCCTCGAGGGTCTCATCGTCGTAGTACGGCTTGCGGTTCGCTGCGAGTTCGACCTCTGACCCGGTCTCACGCCGCGACTGGCGCAGGTTGAGACCGCCATAGACGAGCCAACCGCCGATGAAGAAGACGGCGAAGACAACGGCAACGGTGGTGGTGATGTTGGTGGCGATCATCAGTGCTTTCCCCCTTCAGCCCCGATGCAGTGTGGGCCTTCGGCTTCCTGACCGGTCGTATTCGTTCCGATCGACGGTCCGTTCAATTGGAGGCCAGTATTGACCACCACGGTTCCGTTGTTGACCTCAACCCCGAAGCGGTCCATGCCCCGAGGAGCCGGTCCGCCTTTCTTTTCGCCGACCCGGTTGTACTGCGAACCGTGGCACGGGCACTCGAACCATTGCGAACTCGGGCACGACGGCACACGGCAACCGAGGTGGGGGCACTTCTGCCAGAGCACGGCAAGGCCGCTCTCCATGCCGTTGAGCACCGGCTGCGCATACACCTTGCGTGCCTTGGGCAATGCCGAGGACGGGTATTGAGTGACCCACGCGCGGGCATTCGGGAAGTAACCGAAGCCGTTCCCCTGCTTGATGACCGCAATAACGTCCTCAACCTTGCCGATCGGCACCTTGCCACCGAAGCCGCCGGAGCCGCTGGGCCACAGGAATGCGATACAGGCAGCGCCGAATCCGCCGATGCTTGCAGTCATGAGCGTGATCGCCGACACGTTCAGGAAGTGCCGTCGGGTGACCCCGATCTGCTCGGCGTCCGGTGCCGTCCACACGACGGGAGCGGTCTCGACGATGGTCGCAACCGATCCGCCCCGGGCAGCGCGCTCCACCTCTCGCCCAGTGATCGGGGCAGCGGCCGTTGATGTTGTGGCCTTGTCTCGCGACTTCGTCTCGCGACTCAGTGCGCCGGCACCGCGAACGTCCGAGCGACGCGCAGTCACGACCACGACGAGTGCGGCGAGCACGACAGCCGCAGCGATGCCAATCCCTACGATTGCTCCAGAACTGATGGCGTACATGGTTCCCGTCACCTCAGAAGTCGAAGAAGAGTCCGTCACGCCACGGGAGCGTGAAGTTGAAACCGGGGCCTCGGAAGAACGAGCCGATGATGACGAGCACGGCCCAGAACATCAGGTGCACCGTCATGATGGAGATGGCGAACTTGCGGTCTTCCGGCTTGTTCGACGGGTTCTTGTCGATGTACGGCGCCAGGACCAGGAGCACGAGGCCCATGCCCGGGATGGTCACACCGGCGACCATCGGGTGGAACATCGTGAGCAGTTCCTGCAGCCCGAGGAAGTACCAAGGGGCCTTCGACGGGTTCGGGGTCTGGTTGATGTTGGCGAGGCCGAGCAGCGGGGCATTCACGAAGACGGAGAAGACGAACAGGAACGCGGTGCACGCCAGTGCAGCGACGAACTCGACCGCGAGCAGGTGCGGCCACGTGTGCACCTTGTCGATCGGCTCAGCCTTCACGTCCTGAATCGATCCGGACTTCACGACGGTCAACAGGCGCTGGGTGTGACCCCCGGGACCTGCACCGACCGGGACTCCGCCCGATGCCACGCCAGCGGCAACCACTGCACCGACCTTGTCGGCGACAGCAACGCCACCACCCGAGACCGTGGTGGTCCCTGCGCTTGCGCTTTCCTTATTCGCCTTGGCGGACCGGCTGCGCTCGAGTAAGTGAGCGGGAATGCGCGGGTCCTCAGCGGGCGCGTCTGCACCCGAGGCTGCCACCGGCGCTTCTTCAGCCGTCGATTCTGCGGCTTTGGCTCGTGCAGCCTCAGCGCGCTTACGAAGATGTTCGGGGATCTCGGTCACGTCATCGCCTCCTCATCACAGTGGTCCAGAAATTCCGCCGTCTTTACGCACCCGCCAGAAGTGGAGCGCCATGAAGATGACGATCACAAACGGGAGCATGAGGACGTGCAGCACATACCAGCGCAGCAGAGTGTTGCCGCCGATCTCGGAGCCACCGAGGAGCACGAAGCGCACCTTGGGTCCGAGCACCGGGGTGTAACCCATCATGTTGGTACCCACGGTGACAGCCCAGAGTGCGAGCTGATCCCAGGGCAACAGATATCCGGTGAACGACAGCAGCAAGGTGAGCTGGAGGAGCATCACGCCGATCACCCAGTTGAACTCACGGGGCGGCTTGTAGGCACCGTGATAGAAGACTCTCGCCATGTGCAGGAACACGGTGAGCACCATCATGTGGGCTCCCCATCGATGCATGTTTCGGACAAGGTATCCGAACGTCACCGACGTCTGGAGGCTCTGGATGTCCTGCCACGCCTGCGCAGTCGTCGGTCGGTAGAAGAACATCAAGAAGATGCCCGTGACCGTCAGCAGGATGAAGAGAAAGAACGACAGTCCACCGAGGCACAGCGTGTAGCTGACCTTGACGGCGTGGCGCTTCACCTTCACCGGGTGAAGGTGGTACAGCACCGAGTTCATGATGACGTAGGAACGGTTACGGGGGCTATCGGTGTAACCCTTCCGGAAAATCGAACCGGGTCGGAATATCGAACTCCACGCCTGACTCCCCTGGACTTGGTCCTGGAGTTTGGCGGCCCGCTCTTTCGCAGTGGGGCGGGGTTTTTGTTCGAGGATCTTGGCCAACTTATGTCTCCTCAGAACCTCATGCCATAGGCATAGCCGTGGTTATTTGTGCGCTGGTGCGCGTCTCCGGTGTTGGCCGGCGCGCCGACCTTGCCGAGAATAATGACGCCCGTCGGGCACCGGTCCACGCACAAGGCGCAGCGGGTGCAGACGTCGTCGTCGATTAGGAAAATCACGCTGTCGCTCGGATCGGACCCGGGCAACTCTGTGCCAAGAGCCTCTGCGATGGACTCGGGCTTCACCATGTGGATGCACTTCCACGGGCAGATATCCACGCAGCCCTCGCACATGATGCACTCGGACTGATCAATGTGGATGAACTGCTTGGGCTTCACGGCCTTGGTGAGGTAATCCGCGTCGACCTCAACGAGTTGGTACTCCGTTGACCACTCGGGCATCGGCGGATTGGCGTCGGTACGTGCCATGGTCAGACCTTCTTGACCAGTGGACGGCCGTAGGTGGACGTTGCAAGCTCGGTGCTGACCTTCTTGCCGCGCTTCTGCCACCAGCTCCACATGAAGACATTGAGACCGATGAAGAACAGGTAGATGCCGACGACGATGGCGTCCCCCACCTGAAGGTAGTTGATCTCAAACGGGAAGTGCCCACCGCGGCTCTTGGCCTTCAGGATGTCCCACGGGCCGTTCAGGGGCTTGTCCGCCCGCCATCCGAGCTCGTTCTGCACGTGGGTGAGCCACTGGTGCGGCACCACGCCGTAGGCCAAGAACATCACAGCGAAGGCATAGGACGAGCCGAACATGGCCTCACCCCAGGATGCCTTCTTGTTCGCCGGGCGGCGCTTCGCATACGGAATCACCGCGAGGGTGAGTGCGACGGTCAGGACGAATGAGAACAGGAACGCCTGATTCATCCCTGGCCACTTGGTGATTGCGAGTGCCAGCATCCCGGAGCAGTTGTCCTTCGGTCGTTGGGTGGATTTGGTGTTTCGACTGCGTCTCACGCTACGCCCGAGACCGAGCGAGCATGTGATTACGATCACGAACACTACCCCGAAGCAACCCGTCTCAAGCCAACCGGTTGGCCATCCGCAGGTAGGAGCCCTTGGCAGTGTGCGCGCCCTTGTTTCGTAGCAGTCCGTTCACCGCTACGCCGATTCCGTGTGAACTTGTGAGCGCTGTCGAGGACGCCCATCGGGGACCCCAACGGGAAGCTCATCTGAAGTAGATGAATTATCTAGATTCTCTTTGCTTGCTGACTTCGCGAAGGTCCAGCGTGTGACGAATCAACCCCGCGAACTTCCGGGGAATTCCGCTCCGGGCCCCAGTTCGCTCTAGGCTTTCTCAGCGGATTGACATTGGTCGAAAGGGACCCTGCGTGACCGAGATTCCCGAGCATCTGCTCAAGCGATCCAAAGAACGACGCTCTGCGATGGGCGGCGAGGCGGCCGAGGAGTCGACGGGGTCCGCCCCGGCGAAGGCCGCAGCGGCCCCGGCGGCAGTTCCGACGCGAGCCGAAGCCCCCAAGCCCGTGATCGCGCCGCCGAAGGTGGACCCGCCGTACGTGCGAGCTGCCAAGGAGCGACGCAAAATCCCGTTCTGGGCAATGCTGCCCCTCTCGCTGCTCCCGCTCTGGGCGTGGATGTACGTGCGGAGCGTCCAGGACCACCCCGTCAAGGTTGAGGGCCCGGTTGCCGTTGGCCAAGAGTTGTACGGCAAATGCGCCGGTTGCCACGGGGTGGCTGGCGGCGGCGGCGCCGGCAGACAGTTGAGCAACATGGAAGTGCTGAAGACGTTCCCAGCAATCGAGGACCAGTTGCGCTGGATCGTGTTCGGCACGGAGAAGTACAAAGCGGCGGGCATCGAGGTGTACGGCAACCCCAACCGTGAGGGCGGTGCACACAACACCGGTTCGTACGGCGTGATGCCCGGATGGCAGGGAGAACTCACGGATGCCGAGATACTGGCGGTGTCCTGTTATGTCCGCTTCGATATCGCAGGCGCTGATTCCACGACAACGCCATGGGCCGCTGAGTTCGAGAAGTGGTGCAGTGCGGAGTCACCCGAGTACGCAGCGCTGAAGGAAGGCAAGACCTTCGCCGATACCGAGTTCGCCGCTGTCGGCAATGCCCCCAAGGCGGGCGGCGACAAAGCCCTCGCGATGGGCGGCTGATCGGTCCCGCCGAAGCGATTTCTGTCACGGTCCCGGCTCACGCCGGGACCGTGTTGTTTTTCCCCTCGGCGGGCACACTGATTTGGTGACCACGACCCATTACGACGTGCTGATCATCGGTGGTGGCCCGGCGGGCTGCTCGGCGGGCTACTGGCTCGCCCGCCACGGTCACTCCGTGGCGATCGTCGAGCGAAAGTCGTATCCGCGTGAGAAGACCTGCGGTGACGGGCTGACACCACGAGGCGTCAAACAACTCGGCGACATGGGTCTGGCTGACGAACTGTCCCAGTTCCACCGCTACCACGGTCTCCGCTCGACCGGCATGGGCAAGACTCTTGAGCTGGAGTGGCCGAGCCACCCGATCTACCCGCCGTACGGATACGTGGTGCGCCGCCGCGATCTCGACTGGATGGTGGCACGCAACGCCGAGGCGGCCGGTGCAACAATCCTCCAGAACACCGACGCACTCGGACCGGTGATGGATCGGGGATTCGTCCGGGGCGCTGTGGTGCAGCGCAAGGGTGCACCGAGCACCGAGGAACTCACGGCGAAGTATGTCGTGGTTGCCGATGGGGCGAACAGCCGGTTCGGGCGTGCCCTCGGAACCTTCCGAACCCGCGAATGGCCGTACGGCACGGCAATCCGCACGTACTGGGAATCACCGAAGCACGCAGACCCGTGGATCGAATCGGCTCTCGACGTGAAGGACCGACAGGGCAACCCGCTCCCCGGATACGGCTGGATCTTCCCGGTCGGTGACGGCACGGTCAACATTGGTGTCGGCCTGCTCAGCACCTTCCGCGACTTCAAGAGCGTGAACACCACGCACCTGCTCGATGCATACGCACACCAGGTGGCGGACAGCTGGGGCATCGATCCCGGCAATCCGACCGTGCGCGCAACCTCGGGCCGAATCCCGATGGGCGGCTCGGTTGGGCCGAAAGCGGGGCCCACCTATCTCGTGGTTGGCGATGCTGCCGGGAGCGTGAACCCGTTCAACGGTGAGGGAATTGACTACGCGTACGAGACCGCCCGCCTCGCTGCACAGGTCCTTCACGAGGCAATCACCGAGTCGGACCCGGCAGCGCTTGCGCGCTACCCGAAGATGCTCGAGGACGAGTACGGCCTGTACTTCAAGGTCGCGCGACTGTTCGCGCAGATCATCGGCCGGCCCCTCCTGATGCGTGAACTCACCCGCGTGGGCATGAACAGCCGCACCCTCATGGAATGGGTTCTCCGGATCATGGCGAACCTGATGCGGCCGGACGAACTCGGCCCGGCCGAGATGGCGTACAAGGCAGCGGCATCGATTGTCCGCTTCGCACCAGACGCGTAGCCGTCCCCGACGTCAGGCTGGCTGTTCGCAGTCGATCGCCACGAGGGCGCCAAACTCGTTGAGATAGCCCGCAGTAGCACGGCCGTCTGCCACCCACGCCTCGAAGCGCTCATTGGGGTCGGGTGAACAGCGCACGGCCACCGATTCCGCCATCGGCACCACTGCGCCATTCGAGAGCGCAACCACGGTGAGCCCGACCCGCACCGGTTTCGGGACGCGGACCAAACCAGCGCCGTTGCCCCGCCCGATGAAGAACCACCGGAGCGAGTTGGCATCATCAACCACGCCCATTACGACGCAAGCCGTCGAGTCCCTGCGCAGCAGTGCCGGGGGCGCCGGCATGCCGCGCTTGATCTCGTCGTGCTCGCAGGAGGTTGCACCATCGTCACCGAGGTCTGCAACGCGGTTGATGCGACGTTGCGTCGGTCCGATCGACTGCTTCGTATCCGTGAGGTTCCTGCCGAGAACGAGAACGAGAACGACGAACAGCACCACGACCGCCAGGACCGCACCGACCCATCGGTACACCGTCTTCCAGAGCGTCACGGCAACAGACTAAGAGCCGGGTGCACAGGCAGGGGGTTCAGGCAGCGTTTGCGGCGCGTGCCGCGGCCCGACCGGCAGCATCGACGATCGAGTCGATCACGGCATCGGTATGGGCGAGGCCCGGGAAGAGCACCTCGTACGCACCGGGCGCAAGCGCCACACCCTCGTCGAGCATTGCGTGGAAGAACCTAGCGAACATGCCCTCGTCGGTGGTCTTCGCCGCGTCGAAATCAGTGGCTGGTACAGGTGCGAGATGCAGGCCCACGAGCGTGCCGATCACCGGAACGACAGCAGGGATGCCGGCGCTTGCGAGGGCGTCACCCAGACCTTTGCCGAGACGACGAGCCTGCACGGCGAGAAAGTCGTACGCGTCGTCGTCGAGCAGGGACAGTGCCGCAAGACCGGCTGCTGTTGCGAGTGGGTTGCCGGCGAGGGTTCCTGCGTGAAAGACGGTCCCGAGCGGGGAGAGATTCTCCATGACGTCCCTGCGCCCGCCGATCGCGCCGATCGGGAGTCCGCCACCGATCACCTTGCCGAAACAGGTGATGTCCGGAACCACGCCGCACACGGCCTGATAGCCACCGCGACCGATGCGGAAGCCGGTGATGACCTCGTCGAAGATCAGCAGAGCGCCGACACGGTCGCACTCGGCGCGCAGGCCGGCGAGGAACCCGGCCGTCGGCTCGACGAGCCCCATGTTCGCCGGGAGCGGTTCGACGATGACTGCGGCCACATTGTCGTCGAGTTGCGGCACGACGTTGAACGGCGCAACCAGTGTTTCTGAAACAGCAGCAGCTGGAACGCCAGCGGTGCCTGGCAGGCCAAGGGTCGCCACGCCGGACCCGCCGGCAGCAAGGAGCGCGTCGACCGCTCCATGGAAGCAACCGGCGAACTTCACGATGCGGTCGCGACCCGTCGCACCGCGGGCGAGGCGTACGGCTGTGGTGGTTGCCTCGCTGCCAGAGTTCATGAGTCGCACCCGCTCGCACGACGGCACGCGTGACCGGATCTCCTCGGCAAGCTTCATTTCGCGCGGGGTCGGAGCGCCGTACGACGTACCGTCCGAGGCTGCACGGGTGATTGCCGCAACCACATCGGGGTGGGCATGACCGGCGATGATCGCGCCGTAGCTCTGGACGAGATCGAGGTAGTGCTTGCCCTCGACGTCCCAGAGCGATGCACCGGCGGCCCGGCTGATGACGTAGGGCGTACCGCCAACGGCCTTGAACGCTCGGATGGACGAGTTCACACCGCCGGGGATTACAGCAGCAGAGCGTGCGAATAACTCCGCATTGGACCGAACACCCGCACCGGTGCAGGTCGCTGCCTCACAGCCTGCAGCCACACACGCCGTTGGGTTGCAGTACGGCAGGCTCATGACCAGCGCTCCGCGAGGTCCCGGGCGAAGTACGTGAGGATGAGGTCGGCGCCCGCCCGCTTCACCGCGGTGAGTTGCTCGACCGCAACGGCATCACCGTCGATCCACCCGTTTGCCGCAGCGGCCTTGATCATGGAGTACTCACCGGATACGTGGTACGCCGCAACGGGTACGTTGCATGCTGCACGCACAGCAGCAATGACATCGAGGTAGGTGACGGCAGGTTTCACCATCACCATGTCGGCTCCCTGCGCGAGGTCTGCCGCAACCTCCACGAGCGCCTCTCGCGCATTGCGCCAGTCCTGCTGATACCCCTTGCGATCACCACCACCGGCAATACGGACGTCCACCGCGTCTCGGAAGGGTCCGTAGAGCGCAGATGCGTACTTCGCTGAGTATGCGAGCACGGAGACCTCCGAGTGGCCGGCACCGTCGAGCGCGCTCCGGATCGCGCCCACCTGACCATCCATCATCCCGCTCGGGGCCACCACGTGGGCACCCGCCTCTGCCTGAGCAACCGCGGCACGCGCGTACAGCTCGAGGGTGGCGTCGTTGTCGACACGGCCGTCGGGTCGCACGACCCCGCAGTGACCGTGCGAGGTGTACTCGTCGAGGCAACAGTCCGCCATGAGCACCATGTCGTCGCCGTGGTCCTCTCTGAGGTCCGCCAGCGCGACCTGGACGATCCCGTTCGGGTCCCATGCGGACGAGCCGACGTCATCCTTCTGTGCCGGGATACCGAAGAGGATCACGGACTTGATCCCAAGACCTGCAAGCTCACGGACCTCGCGTCGCAGGCTCGAGCGGGTGTGCTGCACCACGCCGGGCAGGGACCTGATCGGCTGCGGCTCGGTAATCCCCTCGCGGACGAACAACGGGGCGATCACGTCGTTCACGCCGAGGCGGGTCTCGGCAACGAGTTCACGCAGCGCAGAGGTGCGGCGGAGCCGCCGCGGCCGCGAAGCCGGGAACGATGCCGAAGGATGAGTACCAGGAGCGGTCACGATGACCCATCCTAGGAGTCAAGTCCCGAGCCCGGGGGCGCCGCCGGGTTTGGAGGGACCACCGACCGCAGGGCAGCAACGACGCCGTCGAGGTTGTGCACCGGTGCGGTGATCCGCACTCGCACGCCGAGCGACTCCGCCACGCCGGTGGTCACGGGTCCGATCGACACCACGGCCGGGGGGAGAGCATCCATGCCGGCCCCTGCGAGATAGTTGCGAACCGTCGAGCCGCTGGTGAAGACCACCGCCGCCGATCGTGCAGCGCGCTTGACGAGTTCGTCGGATGGGCTCACCGGGATCGTTCGGTACCCCACGACCGCATCCACATTCCACCCCAGTGCGCGCAGGCCGTCCCCCACCACGGGACGCGCCGCCTCGGCCTGCACGAGCAGTACCCGCCCGGTGCCGGCAGGAAAGGCGTCGACGAGTCCCTCGCCGACCGAGTGCGCGGGCACAAGGTCCACCGCCCCGCCAAGGTTCTCTGCCGTTCCCGGCCCGACCACGGCGACCTTCGGGCGTTGTCCCTCGGCGCACCGCTGTACGGCTTCCCGCACCCGCTGCGCTCCATTCGGCGACGTGAGGACGAGCCAGTCGTACGACTCCAGTCGGGCAAGGGCCGCCCCGAGCGCCGCCCCGCCGTCGGCAGCGTCGACGATACTGATCACCGGCACCTCAACAATGTCGTACCCGGCCTCGCGCAGTCGGCTCGCGAGTCCTTCGGACTGCTCGGCAGATCGGGTGACCACCACAACAGGTCGTGTGCCGGGACCACTCATACGGCTCCCTAGACGCCGACGAAGGTGCGTAGCGACACCGGACCGTCCGGCACGGCGGGGTCCGGCTCCGCGTAGGCACCAATCGGGAGCGAGCAACCCGAACCGAGCGTGGCGAGGAACGCTCGCTCTGCCTCGACGCACCGGCGCGTCGGCGGGTGGTCGAGCAGTGCGAGTGCGGCGCGCGTGCGCTCGTCATCGACGCGGCACTCGAGCGCCACGCATCCCTGACCGGCCTGGGGAACCATCTCGTCGAGCGTGAAGCGCGAGGCCACACGGTGATCGAGCCCGAGGATCTGCAGGGCCGCTTCGGCCATGACGATGGCGCCGTCGTCGGGGACCCGCGAGAGTCGCGTCTGGATGTTGCCGCGCAACTCGACGAACTGCAGGTCGGGCCGCAGCAGCATCAATTGCGCCCGGCGCCGCACTGATCCGGTCGCCACCGTTGCACCGTTCGGCAGGTCCACAAGGGAACGGCCGACGAGCACGTCCCACGGCGACCGACGCTCGCAGAACGCAGCGAGGTCCAGGCCATCGGCGGCAGTGGACGGAAGGTCCTTGGCGGAATGAGCGGCTAGGTCGGCTCGTCCGTCCAGCACGGCACGCTGCACCTCCTTCACGAAGACACCCTGCCCGCCGATCTGGTGCAGCGGCACGTCCTGGCGCTGGTCGCCGGTTGTCTGCACGATGACGTACTTGACCTCGGCCCCTGTTCGCTCGGCGAGGAGCGCTCCAGCGGTCTCTGCCTGTCTGAGCGCCTGCTGACTGCCGCGCGTCGCAATGCGCAGCAGTCCGGTCATGGCCTGCTCACGAGAGGTCGAACAGTTCCCGGACGGCGGACGCGTAGCGCTCGCCGCGAGGTGAGCCCGCATCTTCCTTGAGGCGCACCGAGGGATCGTGGAGCAGTTTGTTGACGATGCCCATCGTGAGCGCCTCCACGGCCTCGCGTTGTGCGGGCGTGAGGTCCGCGAGTTTCGCCTGGAACCGCTCGTGCTCCGACTGCCGGATGCCCTCGGCCTTGGAGCGCAGGGACGCCACCAACGGTGCGGCCAGACGGGCGGCCACGTCGAGCACGTGACGCTCGACCTCCTCACCGACGATCTGGCGAACACGCTCGGCTTCGCCGGCACGCTGTTGCAGACCACGCTCGGCCCATGCACGTAGGTCGTCGAGGTCCAGCAGCGTGACACCCGGGAGGCTGCCAACGCCCGTGTCCACGTCACGCGGCACCGCGATGTCCACGACGAAGAGGTGGCGACCGTTGCGGTGTGCCAACCCCTGCTCCACCGTGTCCGTATCAATGACTACCGAGCCGGCACCTGTGCAGGACACGACCAGGTCCGCCTCTGCGAGTGCCGGGCCGAGATCGGCGAACGGGTGCACACGGCCGCCGACACGGGCAGCGAGCGCAATGGCGCGTTCAACGGTGCGGTTGGTAACTGCGATCTCACCGACGCCGGCACCACGCAGCGCCACTGCCGTTCCCTCGGCCATCTCGCCGGCGCCGACGACGAGTACGCGCCGTCCGCTGAGCTCACCGAGTCGTTCCTGCGCCATCTCGACGGCTGCGTGAGAGACACTCGCCGTGCCGCGTCCGATTGCCGTCTCGGTACGGGCCCGCTTGCCGACCTCGAGCGCGTGACGGAAGAGGAGGTTGAGCGTGGACTTGGCGCCACCCTCCACCCGGGCGAGTTCCCATGAGTTACGGACCTGGCCGAGGATCTCGCTCTCGCCGAGCACTGCCGAGTCCAGACCGGCGGCAACCTCGAACAGGTGCGAGATGGCGGCGTCGTCGTGCTGGCTGTACAGGTGCGGGTGCAGTTCGTCGGGGGTTAGCCCGCCGATGGAGCACAGGACGTCACGGATGTCGCCGAAGGCACCGTGGAAGCGCTCGGCAACCGCATAGATCTCGGTGCGGTTGCAGGTGGACAGCACCACGGCCTCGCTGACGTTCGGGCGGCTGCATACGTCGTGCAGCGCCTTGACGATCCGGTCGCCGCTGATCGCAACGCGCTCGAGGACCGACAACGGACTGGTGCGGTGGTTGACCCCGATAACGACGACGGACATGCGCGCGTCAGCCCTTCACTCGACCGGTGCGGAGGCGGAGAGCCGGTACGTAGGCAGAAGGGGTCATGGTGATCCAGCGACTTTCAGGCGCTCGCGGTCCGGGAGGAATCCGCATCCAGAACGATACTCAACGAGGGGACGCTACGCCGCTGCTCGTGGAAGCCGAGAATCTGCAGTTCGACCGCAAGGTCCACCTTGCGGACAGACACGTCGCGAGGGACGCTGAGCACCGTCGGGGCAAAGTTCAGGATTGAGGTGACGCCGGCCCCCACCAGGAGGTCAGCGGCGTCCTGGGCGGCGCCGGGAGGTGTGGCAACCACGCCGATCGATACCTTGCGGGACCGCACGAGGGTGGCGAGCTCGTCCACATGGCGAACCCGCACGCCCCCGATCACGGAGCCGATCTTGGCCGGGTCGACATCGACGATTCCCGCCACGGGAAAACCCCGGTCGACGAAGCCTGCATAGTTCGCGAGCGCCTGTCCGAGGTTGCCGGCACCCACGATGATCACGGGCCAGTCATGGGTGAGGCCAAGCTCACGGCGGACCTGAAACACGAGGTAGGCAACCTCGTAGCCCACACCACGGGTGCCGTACGAGCCGAGGTAGGAAAGGTCCTTGCGGACCTTTGCGGCATTTACACCGGCAAGGTCGGCCAGCTGTTCCGAGGAAATATGGTCGAGATCGTCGTCGAGTTCACTGAGGATGCGCAGGTACTCGGGTAGCCGCTCAACCGTGGCTTCCGGGATGCGTCGACGGGGGCGATCGGACATCGTGCATCACGCTACGCGCTTGTGCACACATTCACGAACTCGGGAGCGAAGTTTTCCGCCGCCGCGGACGCGGCCCGGCGAGGGTTCTACGCTGGGTTTCCGTGAACCGCCTCGATCAAGCCCTCGCTGCCGGAGCCACCGCCGTGGCGCTGGCCTTTGCGCTGGCTACGTGGGATCGGTGGTTACGTCGCCGACGGCCCCACGAACTCGTCTGGACGGTCTCGCTCGTGCTGTTCTGCGTCGGTGCCGGGGCGCTCTGGTGGGGGACCGCCCGAGGCTGGAGCTCAGCAAGTTTTCGGCTGTTTTACCTGGCCGGAGCAATCCTGAACGTGCCCTGGCTGGGCGCCGGCACGGTCTACCTGCTTGCCGGGCCGACCTGGGGTAACCGAGTGCGGTCATGGCTGCTCGTGCTGTCCGGCCTCGCGACCGGCGTGATGCTCACTTCCCCCCTCCGTGCCTCGATCTCCGGCCCGGAACTGCCCGAGGGCAAGGTTGTGTTCGGGGTGTGGCCCCGGGTGCTCGCCGCCGTCGGGTCCGCCGTGCCCGCAACCGTGATCTTCGTCGGCGCCCTGTGGTCTGCGTGGCGGGTGTGGCGCGGGCGCCCACCGGCGCTCGGATCGGCTACCCGTACTGTCCGGCTGCCCAAGCGGCTCGCGCTCGGCAACGTCGTTATTGCGGTCGGCACGCTGGTGCTGTCGGTGAGTGGAACGTTTGCGGGCCGTCTCGGCAAGGACCGGGCGTTCGCGGTAACTCTGTTGGTCGGCATCTCCGTGCTGTTTGCAGGGTTCCTCATCGCCAGTACTGCGAGCGCTACTCAACGGGTGCGAGCGGTGCGAGCGGCTACAGCATGAACAGCTGAATGGCACCCGCGATAAAGATCCCGAGGAGCAGGATCCCTACGGTGAGCGTGGTTGCCGGTCGCATGGAAACTCACGCTACCCCGTAAGCCCGCCCGACGACTTTGGGCCCGATGACCGGTATCTGGTTACCGGGAAACCACCCGGACCCTCAGGAGCGGGGGGAGAGCGTGACCGGGGTGCTGGTTCCCTCGTTGCCCTCGAGCGCCGACAGGTGCACGGCGGTCCCCTCCCCGATCCCGAGGTCGAGTGCAGCGGACTGACGATCCACGCAGAGTGCCAGCATCCCGTAGCTGTCGACCACGAGCGCAATACCCCCACCGGCGTCGGCAAACGTGGCCACCACCGGTGCGCTGCGGGGGATTCCGCCAATGGTTACCCGGATACGGTCACCCCACGCTGCGACATCGTCAGGACCGACGTTGAGCTGACAATTGCCGTAGCGATCCACCCACGTGACCTCGCACGCCAGACCGCCGTCCTCGTCGCGCGGCACCGGCACCATGCCCGGCAGCAGCAGCGCCGCATCGATGGGCGTGCCGAGCCTCTCAAGGGGCACCCCGTTGCAGAGGTGTGCGACAACGGGGGCAAACACGTCGCGGCCAGCGAAGGTTGCGCCCGGCGCGTCGAGGTGCCACTGCGTGTCGTCGAGAACGACCGCGCGCTCCGCACCACCGGCAAGCGCAACCGCAGGGGCGAGCAGTCCGTTGTCCGGGCCGATGATCACGCCGCTGCCCCCGGCAACCTCGATCGCGATCGCACGCCGTGAGGTGCCCACGCCAGGGTCCACCACGGCAAGCACGATGCCGGTAGGGAGGTACGGGATGCTGCGTGCGAGTGCCAGTGATCCGGCACGCACGTCGAACGGCGCGATGTCATGCGTGAGGTCGATCACCGAGACGTGCGGTGCAAGGTCACGGATCACGGCCTTCACGAGGCCGACGAACTCGTCGCTCGTCCCGTAGTCGGAGAGGAACGACACCGTGTCGTACGGGCGCCCGGGTTCCTGCAGATCGTCGTTCATCGCTGTCCCGTCATCGGCCCGTGTGCCCGAAACCGCCGCCGCGGTTCTCGCCCTCGAGTGAACCGACCTCGAGCCATCGCACCGGCTCCACCGGCAGCACGACGAGCTGGGCAATACGGTCCCCGCGCGCCACGCGATACTCCATCGTGGGGTCGGTGTTGAGCAGGAGCACCTTGACCTCGTCCCGGTAACCGGCATCCACGAGTCCCGGTGAGTTGAGCAGGGTGACCCCGTGCTTGAGCGCGAGGCCGCTGCGCGGCAGGAGGAAGCCTCCGTGACCTTCGGGGATCGCCATGGCGATCCCGGTCGGCACGAGCACACGCCCGCCCGCGGGAGGGATCGTGACATCGATGCGGGAAACGAGGTCGATGCCGGCATCTCCGGACTTCGCGTACGCGGGGAGGTCCAGACCGCTGTCGAGGCGCACGATCGGGATGTTGGGCACGGACGCAGGCTAGGCGTGGAATGGCGCTCGACAGCGAAACGGGAGGTGCCCCGAGCAGAGCGACGCCCGCACCCGTAGCCTTCGGCGGGATGCTCGTCTGGATGGATCTCGAGATGACCGGCCTCGATCCGGTTCGCAACGTCATCGTGGAGATCGCCACCATCGTCACCGACGACGAACTGAATATCGTTGCCGAGGGTCCGGACCTCGTCATCAACCAGCCGGAGGAAGCGCTGGCAATCATGGAGCAGGTGGTGGTGGACATGCACACCCGTTCCGGACTGCTCACCGCCATTCGCGAGTCCACGATGACCCTCGAGGAGGCTGGACGCCAGACCCTCGAGTTCATCAAGGCCTGGTGCCCCGAGGCCCGCAAGGTGCCCCTCTGCGGCAACTCCATCGGTATGGACCGTCGCTTCCTCGCTGCATACCTCCCCGACATCGAGAACTGGCTCCACTACCGCTCGGTGGACGTCAGCAGCGTCAAGGAACTCGTGAAGCGCTGGTATCCGAACCTCGAGGCCTCGCGGCCCCCGAAGCAGGGTGCACACCGAGCACTTGACGACATCCGCGCCAGCGTCGAGGAACTGCGCTTTTACCGCAACAGAGTCTTCGTCACAGAGATCACCCCCCTGCCCGTACCCACCAGCGCCGAGTAGCCAGCACGGGGCAACTGGGGAACCCTTGCTCCCTACAAGTACGTTGTCCCTATGGGGTCTGGGGACAATCAGCAAGTGCAGGGTGCTGTCGCTCCCACCGCACCGAAGTACCGCAAGCAGGAGCAGGAGCCAGCGAGCCGGACGATCACCGAGGTTGCCCCCGGCGTGCTCCGCCTGCAACTACCGATCCATCTCCCTGGCCTCGGCCACGTCAACTGCTACGCGCTCGAGGACGAGCGCGGGTTCGCCGTGGTGGACCCCGGCATGCCCGGCCCTCGCGCCTGGAAGGAACTCCAGGACGCGTTGAAGCGCGCCGGCATCCCGCTCAAGCGGGTGCACACGGCAATCGTTACCCACAGCCATCCCGATCACTTCGGTGGCGCCGGCAAGCTGCGCCGCGAGACCGGGGCAGAGATCGTCACGCACAAGTCCTTCCGGCTCCGCTGGAACCCCACCGAGACCGACGACGACGTCGATGTGGAGACCCAGGCGCTCGCTTCATCATCGTGCATGCACGATGCCTGCGACGATGCGGACCACGACCACACGGCACGCCACGAGTCGATCCGGGAGCACGACTGGAACCTGCCTGCGCCATGGGGCGGCAACCCTCCGAGGCCGGACTGGAAGCGTCGACTCCGGTGGAACGTGCTGCGCTCCGTACCCGGGCTGATGCCCACACCGACACCGACCACCCGCTTGCGGGAAGCGGACACCGTGACGTTCGCCAAGCGCGAATGGGTGGCCATCCACACCCCCGGCCACACCGCAGATCACCTCTGCTTATTCGACCCCACCGAGGGAACGTTCCTCTCCGGTGACCACGTGCTGCCCACGATCACGCCCCATATCTCGGGCCTCATGAAGTTCGCCGACCCGCTGCAGTTGTTCTTCGACTCACTCGACAAGGTGCGCGAGTTCAGCGGACAGGTGCGCACGGTTCTGCCTGCGCATGGTCACCCGTTCCCTGACCTCGCCAAGCGTGTCGACGAGATCAAGCACCACCACGTCGGTCGGCTCGATCGACTGCGGGAGGCGTACCGAGAGCTCGGACGTGCCGCCACCGTGTCGGAGTACTCGCACTATCTGTTCTCGCCGCGCGCACAGGGCGCCATGGCAGACAGCGAGTCGTATGCGCATCTCGAGCACCTGGTGCAACAGGGCGGGGCTGAGAGCCACCGCCGCACAGACGGCATGCTCGCTTACGAAGTTGGCTAAGGCCCGCCGCTAGTTCAGCAGCGTGCGCAACGGCCAGAGCAGAACCGTGCCGGCAGCCAGCAGCAGCATGACGAACTTGACGACTGCGGCGAGGGTGACCAAGGGTGCCGTGCCGCCGCCGTTCGGATAGGCAGTCGCCGCCTGGCGGAGCGCAACGTTCTCGATAATGCCCATTGCTGCGGCCACCAGACCGAACACGATCTCCTTGCGCCCGAGACTCGGCTGGCTAACCGCCGTGAGAATGCCACCGAAGCCGAGCGTGACAAAGACGTAGCCAGCCGTCACGAGGTAGTCGATGTCGAGGCTGCGCAGGACGGCGTCGCGACCCTTGTCGCCACCGGTCGCAACCAGCGAACGCAGCTTGGCGGGGCTGCCGGCGAACTCGAAGGCCAACAGGCTCGACTGGCCGGCCGAACGCAGGATGAAGAACTCATCGGACCGACGACGGGTGGCCGCCCAGACCTGGAGCCCGCCCAGTGCGGCACAGATGATGGAGAACAAGGCCCCAATGACCCTCATGACCGTCACGCTAGTCGGGTGCCCCCAGCAGCCGGGGCCATCCCCCGGGCCGAGCCGTCAGGTTTCCCCGCCCCTGCGTAATTCGGTTGACGTTCCCCGAACGACGTGGTTGCCTAGAGATATAGCTGCCCAGCAGCAACGCAACCCGAACAAACGGAAAGCATCACGATGAACCGCACGCTCCTCGCAGTGAACATGGCCGCACCGGCCGGTTCCGCGCGTGTGTGCGCAGCCATGCATGCAGGTGCATGGCCGGCCGCTTCCTCGGTTGCTGCGTATTCGAAGGATCATTCCAAGTCCTCCAAGCGCACCGCCCGGAAGGCCTTCAGGCACTCGACGTAACCACCGCACAACGTCGAAGATCACGCCGAAGGCCGCCGGGAACAACCCGGCGGCCTTTCTTATTCTCCGCACTCCCCGGTCCCGACACTCGAAGCACCCAGAGAAAGACCCGTCGCCATGTTGGCTATCTCCCTCCTCGAACCCGAACTGCTCACCGGACCTGCCCCCTTGGGCACGGCTACCGGTGCATCCGCAGACGTCTCGTTGCCGATGGACCCCTGGGCAAAGGCTCGCTGTCGCGACGGCCACGGCACGCTGTCCCACCTCTTCTTCAGCGAGGACGCGCTCACCATCGCGAGGGCAAAGGCCATCTGCTCGAAGTGCCCACTCACCGAGCGTTGTCTGGGTGAGGCCGTCGAGCGCGCCGAGCCATGGGGTGTCTGGGGCGGTCAACTGCTCGTCGACGGGGTGCCCGTCGCGCACAAGCGCGGCCGGGGTCGCCCGCCCAAGCACCCGCGCCCGGCACTCGTGGTGGACGAGGTCCCCGCACCGCCGCGTCGCATCGTGCTCGCACCCGAGCGGGTCGCATAGCGACCCACCATCGCCAGTTGCGGGCAACGTTCAGCGAGCCCGCGACTCGGTCCGCCGCGTTGCGGGTCCCTCCCCCCGGGGGCCCGCAACGCCGGTGCGGAAGTAGCCTCGGAGACTGTGGTGCGCGCCGAGACCCAAACGCTTCGGGGCACCTCCATCGTCGTGCTGGCCCTCGGTCTGCTCCTCGCCGCGTGCGGGGGCGCATCACCCGGGAGGACGCTCGCACAGGGCCCGGGCGCGCCTGACGCCGTGCGACTCCCCGACGTCCTCGTATCGACACTCGACGGCACGGCTGTGTCACTGCCGTCCCTCGCCGCGGGCACCCCGCTGCTCATCAACTACTGGTACGCCGCCTGCCCTCCCTGCAAGGAGGAGATGCCGGCGCTCGCCGCGCTCGCCCGGGAGTTCAGCGGCCGCGTGACCTTCATCGGCATCAACCCACAGGACGATGCAGAGACTGCCCAACGCGTGGCCGCCGAGCGTGGCACCACCTATCGACAGTTGCTCGACAGCACACAGCGCAGTGTGGATGCACTGGGGCTCACCGGGTTTCCCACCACGGTCCTCGTGTCCCGGTTCGGCACCATCGTCGTGACCTTCCGTAAATCGTTCACCGAGGCCGAACTGCGAGACCTCATCAACC
>WLJO01000033.1 GCA_009701715.1 Actinomycetota bacterium | reverse complement strand
GTCCCTGCTGGACGACATCATGACCATGCCGAGTGCACTCGTGAGCAACAGGACGTAGTACTCGCCCTCGTAGTAATCCCCCTCGTCCACATAGGTGGTCGACAGAAGGATCACGACGTACGTCGCTATCAGGAAGAGTGCTTTGAGCAAGAGCGAGAAGTCGTCGACGACATAGGCACCGCCGAACATCACCCTCGCAGGCTCGCTGCTCACGGCAAGCGTGAGGACGGGGATGAGCGCCGCAAGGACGCCGAAACCCCCGAGGGTCGCTGTCATCCACTTGCGGTGCTCAGGCAGGAACAGGTCGAGCAGCAGCACCAAGCACACCACGCCAGCCAGCACGATCTCCGGTGCGAGGGCGTGGTAGTCCACTGACGGGGATTTCCACCCCCCTGCAGTGGCCTGAGCGATGAACGTGGCGAGCACGGACTCAGCCTCCGAACTTCTTGCTGATCAAAGAAACAGCAGGATCGAACACCTTGAACATTGCCTGCGGGTACACCCCGAAGAAGACGATTGCGGCGAGCATCGGTGCCCACGCGATCCACTCGAAGATGCCCACGTCGTGGAGCTTCTCGTGGTGGCCATCGGCGTGGCCGGTGTCCTCCGCCCCTTCGTGAGCGTCATGAGCGCCGTGAGCGTGGTCGTCCTGGTCGTCCGCATCGGCGCCGAGCCCTGCGAACTCGGCGGTCGGGGTTCCGAAGGCCGTGCGCTGGTACAGCCAGAGCAGGTAGCCCGCAGCGAACACCGTTCCGATCGAAGCGATGATCATGAACGTCCGGTAGAGATTCACCGAGAGCGGCCCAATGGCGAGATCGACGTTCCCCTTTGCCGGCTCGAAGGCCGACAGGATTGCCGGGAACTCGCCCCAGAAGCCAGCGAGGCCTGGGAGGCCCAGCGACGCCATCGCCGCGAAGCCCATGATCCAGCCGAGCTTGGGTACCTGCTTCAGCATTCCGGAGAGGCGCTTGATCTCGAGCGTGTGGTAGCGGTCCTTCACCGAGCCGGCGACGAAGAAGAGCATGCCGGTGATGAGTCCGTGGGCGACCATGCCGAACATTGCGGCGTTGATGCCGTAGCTCGTCAGCGTGGAGATACCGAGCATCACGAAGCCCATGTGGGCGACTGAGGAGAAGGCAATCAGTCGTTTCATGTCCGTCTGGGCAAGACAGCACCAAGCCCCATAGATGATGCCGATCACCGACAGCAGACCGATCCACGGTGCGAACACCTTTGCTGCCTGGGGCAGGATCGGGAGGGCGATACGCACGAAGCCGTACGTTCCCAGTTTCAGGAGGATCGCGGCCAGGATGACCGAACCCTGCGTGGGTGCCTGCGTGTGGGCATCCGGCAGCCAGGTGTGGAACGGGAACATCGGCACCTTCACAGCGAACCCGAGCGCCATACCGGCAAAGATCAGGTTCATCGTCGTGGAGGTGAGCCCACCCTCGGCGTACTTCTGCTGGACGAGATCGGCTAACTGCGTCATGGAGAACGTGGTGCCGCCCGTCTTGAAGAACAGGGCGAGGAACGCGACGAGCATGAATGCCGAACCAAACATCGTGTAGAGGAAGAACTTCAGCGATGCGTACTGACGGTTCTCGCCTCCCCACACGCCGATCATGAAGTACATCGGCAGGAGGACAATCTCGAAGAACACGAAGAACAACACGAGGTCCTGGGCGACGAAGGTTCCCGCCATGCCGACCTGAAGCACCAGCATCAGCATGTAGAACGCCTTCGGGTTCCCCGGCGACGGCACGTGGTTCCACGAGTAGATCATCACGAGAACCGTGATGACCATCGAGAGGATGTACAGCGGCAGACTGAGCCCGTCGAGGCCGACGATGTACCTCGAGTGGATCACGTCGATCCAGGAGGTGTTCACGGCGAACTGCAGCTTTTCCGCCTGCCCATAGTCGAACTCGGCCAAGGTGTAGATGCCGATCCCCAAGGTGGCGAGTGCCGCGAGCAAGCCCACGAATTTCACCAAGAGCTCATCGCTCTTCGGGATGAACATCATGACCAGGACCCCGGCGAGGGGCAGGAACACCCCAACGCTCAGTACCCAGTTCTGATCAGTCAACATCTCGGTGCTCCCTAGCTGTTCACGAGGACGAGGATCAGGGCGGCCAGGGCAGCAGCTGCGAACAGCAGCGCTCCGTACTGGCTGACCTTGCCGGATTGGGTGGGTCGCAGTGCCGTGCCGGTGCCGCGTGCTGCGGCACCAGACCCGTTCACCACGCCGTCGACCAGACCCTGGTCGACGTACTTGTACGTGATCTCACCGACCTTGCGGCCGGATCGACCTGCGCCATTGACGATTCCGTCGAAGACGTTCTGGTTGAGCCAATACATTGCCCGCGCGAGGGGGTGGGCGATACCGCGCACGATGACCCCTTCGTACAGCGCATCGAGGTAGTACCGGTTCCAGAGGAACTTGTAGAGGCCTCGGGCAATGATGTTTCGTTCGGTGAGCCCGGCGAGCGGCCGCCGCTTCTTGCCGTAGAGCGTGACGCAGACCGCGCTGCTGATGATGAAGCCCAAGACGACCAGGAGGAACGCCGGTAGGGCCTTCACCCACTCGAACTCGTGGTGAATCACACCCGGGGCGTAACACGTCGTTCCAGCCGCAGGGACGAAGCCGGGTGTGCCACAGTCACCGGTGAGGTGGCCCTCTTCGATGGCGCTTCCCGGGTAGCCGGCGGAGTGCTCCTCAGCACCGCTCTCGCCCTCGGTCGGCGAGTGACCGTCTCCCTCGGCAGCGACCGGCTTTCTCTCGCTCTCTCCCTCGCTGGAGGTGCGCAACCCGAAGGCGCCCACGGAGATGTTGCGGGCAGACCCTTCATGGATCGTTTCGCCGGTGAGCGACACCGGCATTGCCTTGGGCTCCACCCACTCCTCGAACTTGAAGATCTTGAATGCCGGCGCATTGATGAGGCCGGCAATGATCGCCAATGTCGCCAGGATGACAAGGGGCCCCTTGATCAGCCAGGGTGACTCGTGCGGGCCTGCGTGGCTGTCGTGGGCATCGTGGGCATCGTGGGCGTCATGGGCATCCGCTGCGCCGTGGGCTGAGGGTGCCGGAGCATGTGCATCGCTGTGATTCTCGTCGTGGATCCCAGCGGCCGCTCCTCTGGCCTTGCCGAAGAACGTGAGGTACGTGGCACGCGTCATGTAGGCCGTGGTGAGGAACGCCCCGGCCAGACCGATCGCGAAGAAGACCCAATACTGATTGCCCCCGGCAATGTCGATGATCTCGTCCTTGGAGTACCAGCCCGCGAAGAACGGCACTCCGGCGAGTGCCATCGAGGAGATCGTCCAAGTGACGAACGTGACCGGCATCTTCCTCCAGAGCCCGCCCATGTCCTTCTTCATGTCGAAGGAGTGGTGCGAGCCGCTGTGGGCGACCGAACCAGCACAGAGGAACAGGCAGCACTTGAAGAACGCGTGTGTCCAGATGTGGAACACGGCGGGGGTCCAGGCCCCGACGCCGAGCCCCATCATCATGTAGCCGAGCTGGCTGACGGTGGAGTAGGCGAGGACCTTCTTGATGTCCGTCTGCACGAACGCCAACAGCGCTGCAACGATGATCGTGATACCACCGATCACGGCGATGAGGTTCACGTTCGTGTCGAGGATCCGGAGTCCCTCGAAGAACACGGGATAGAGCCGGGCCACGAGGAACACGCCTGCGACCACCATGGTGGACGAGTGGAGCAGCGACGAGACGGGTGTCGGACCGGCCATGGCGTCGGGCAGCCAGGTGTGGAGCGGGAACTGACCGCTCTTGCCGATGCAGGCGATGAAGAGCGCCACGGCTCCCCAGGTGAGTACGGACTTGTACTGGGAATCACCGGCTAGCGCCCAGCGGGAGATTCCCTCGATGCTGAACCCCGAGTACTGATCCTGGAGGCCGTTGGCAGTGATCCACTTCTGGGCGCTCAGGCCCACGATGGCCGTACCGACCAGCAGACCAATATCACCCGTTCGGACCGTGAAGAACGCCTTGAGGGAGGCCCTGCTGTTCGCCTTCTCCTCCCACCAGTGGCCGATGAGCATGAACGAGCAGAGGCCCATGATCTCCCAGCCGAGGATCAACTGGACCATGTTCTCGGCGAGGACCATGACGAGCATGCCGGCTGAGAAGAGGGTAAGCGAGGCGAAGAAGTGCGTGTACCGCCGGTCGCCCTTCAGGTACTCGAGCGAGTAGATCTGCACCAAGGTGGAAATGAAGGCGACGAGCAGGAGCACCATGACGGACAGTCCATCGATCTGCTGGCCGAGGCCGATTTCGATGCCCCCCGACTGCCACCAGACCCACGACTTGCGCACAGCAGCGACGTAGTTCTCCCCGTCCGTGTACTGGATCCACTGGAGCGCAGCACCGGCCGCGAAGAACAGGGACCCGAGCATAGACGCAACCCCGATGAGGCTGCCCCCACCGGGAATGGTGTAGCGGCCGATCCTCGTATCGGGGATGCGCTTGCCGAACGCGATGATCAGCGCGAACGCGACCGCCGGGATCAGCGGAATGACATAGGCGTGTTCAAGGAACCAGCCTGGGGCAGCGGTAGCGATCACGTCAGCCCTTCATCTCGGAAAGCTCGTCGAGCGCGATGGAGCGCCGGTTTCGGTACACGAGGAGCACCAGTGCAAGACCAACGCCCACCTCTGCGGCGGCGACGGCAATGACATACAGCGCGAAGGTATGGCCGGTCGGGTCCCCGCCGTTGCGGAGTGCGAAGGCCAGCAGGTTGATGTTGACCGAGTTGAGGATCAACTCGATCGACATGAGCACGAGGACGGCGTTCCTGCGGGCAACAACCCCGTAGACGCCGATGGCGAACAGGATGGCGCCGAGCAGTAGGAACTGGTTGAGCAGCATTCGTCAGTCCTTTCTCGCCAGGACGATCGCGCCGATGAGTGCGGCGAGCAGGACGAACGAGAGCGCCCAGAAGGGGACCAGGTAGGGCCTGAAGATCGAGTCGCTGATCTGCTGTGTGGTGACGTTGGGCACGTCCTTCGGATCGTCCACGAGCTTTTCGGCGTGGAACGAATCAATGAGCACGTACACGAGCGTTCCGAGCAGGAGCAGGGCGACCGGGATGCCGAGAGCCCAGTTCTTGTTGTTCAGGTCGGTAGCTCGACCCAGTTGCGCCCGCGTGAGCATCGTGCCGAACAGGAACAGCACGGTGACCGCTCCGATGTACACGAGCACCTGGGTGATCGCTACGAACTCGGCGGACAAGATGAGGTACTGGGCAGCAGCACCCGCCAGCACGAGCACTAGCCAGAGGGCGGCGTGAACCACATTCTTCGTGGTTACGACCCGAAGGGCTCCGACGATCATGATCAGGGCGACGATGCCGAACGCGATGTTCTGGGCGACGAGTCCGCTTGCTGCGAGCATCACTTCTTGCCCTTCTTGTCCGCGCCGACCTCGAGCTCGGGGGCCTCGGGCACGGTCTCCATCCACTCGCCCAGCTTGTACTTGTCGTGCAGCAGGTCTGCGATGTGGGGCTCGGAGTACTCGAACTCGGGGCTCCAGAAGAGTGCGTCGAACGGGCACACCTCCACGCAGATCCCGCAATACATGCAGAGCGCGTAGTCGATGTCGAAGCGGTCGAGCTTGTTGACCGAGCGCGGCTTGCCACCGGCCCGACGCGGCGGTGCGAGGTCCTTGTGACCCTCGATGTAGATGCACCAGTCGGGACAGCTCCGTACGCACAGCATGCATGCCGTGCAGTTGTCCTCCCGCAGAGCGATGACGCCGCGCGCCCGGACCGGGGGGGCCTCCTTCGTATGGGGATACTGAACGGTGTTCGCGCCGATGGACGGCGCCGGTATCAGCGACTTGATCCCGCGGTTCGGGAACAGCGTTCGGATCGCGGTTCTGGCGGTGACACCCAGGCCCTTGATGAGACCGGGTACTTCGGGCTTCTGCGGGAACGCCGGCATCAGAAGGCCACCTTCAGGATCGAGGTCACTGCGATGTTGCCCAGTGCGACCGGGATGAGGAACTTCCAGGCGAACTTCTGCAGCTGGTCCTCGCGGAAGCGGGGGTACGAAAACCGGGCCCACATGATGATGAAGGCAACCAACATCATCTTGGTCACCATGATGAGCGGACCCACCACGTTCATGACGTTGTGCACCTCGTCGAGGGAGCCCCAGTTGAACCACGACCAGGGGAGACCCCAGCCACCGAGGAACATGGTGCTGGCGAGGAGCGAGAACACACCGGCCGTGGCGAACTCGGCGATAAAGAAGATGAGGAACCGGAAACCGGAGTATTCGGTCATGTATCCGGCGACGAGTTCGGACTCGGCGATCGGCATGTCGAACGGGGCCTGCGTCAACTCTGCCTGCACGGCGATCATGAAGACGAGGAAGCCGACGAACTGGGTGAGGATGTACGGGTTTCCGATGCCGTCCCAGCCGAAGATGGAGCCGGCGTTCTGCTTCACGACGATGGTCTGCATGTTCATCGTCCCGGCCTGGATCACGACTCCTACGACGGCGAGCACCATCGGCAGTTCGTATGCGATGAGCTGGCCGGCGGCACGCAGTCCGCCGAGGAGCGAGTACTTGTTCGCGCTCGCCCAGCCCGCCATGAGGATGCCGAGAACGCTGATCGAGCTGACAGCGAGGACGTACAGCACGCCGTTGTCGAAGTTCGTAAAGATTGCATCCGGTCCGAACGGGACCGCCACCACGAGCATGAAGGTGGAGAGCAGCACTACGAGCGGCGCGGACTTGAAGAGGAAGCGGTCAGCACGGTCGGGGTAGAGGTCTTCCTTCTGGAGCCACTTGCCGACCTCGGCGAACAACTGCATCGAGCCGTAGGGACCGGCCTCCATCGGGCCGAGACGGCTCTGCATGAAAGACATGAGCTTGAACAGGAAGACGTAGACGATGGTTCCGGCCGGGAGCAGCACGGCAACGGCGCCGCCGAGCGCGCGCAGCAGTGATTGGCCCCAGTACGGGATATCGGCAGCAAACACAGCGCTCATCACCGATCAATGTCCCCGAGGATGAAATAGAGCGAAGCGAGGATGGTGATGATGTCCGGCACCAGCACACCCTTCAGCAGCCACGGCGTGATCGAAATGTTGTTGAACGATGCCGAACGGATCTTTACGCGGAACGGACCGGTGTCGCCCTTGGAGACGACGTAATAGCCCATCTCGCCGAGCGGGTTCTCCGTGGAGACCCACGCCTCGCCCTCGGGCACCTTGATGATGCGCGGAACCTTTGCCATCACGGCACCGCTGGGGACCGTGTCGCACAGTTGGTCGACGATTTTTGTGGCCTCGCGGACCTCCTGGAGGCGGATCCAGCAACGGGCAAAGCAGTCGCCGTCGGGGTGGGTCCATACCTTCCAGTCCACCTTGTCCCAGGCCATCGGCAGCGACCGGTCACGGCGGAGGTCCCAGTCCACGCCGCTCGCACGGAGATTTGCTCCGGACAGGCCGTACTGCAGGGCGACCTCTTTCGGGATAATCCCGACACCGCGGGTGCGCGACTGGAAGATCTCGTTGCCGAACAACAAGTCCTCGATCTCGTCGCAGAACGTGCGCAGCTTGTGCATCGAGGCCTTGGTGTCCTCGAGCCAGCCCTTCGGCAGGTCGTCCTTCAGGCCGCCGATGCGGTCGAAGTTCGGGTGGAAGCGGCCACCGGTTGCGGCCTCGATGAGGTTGAGCACGTACTCACGGTCGCGGAACGCCATGAAGACCGGCGTGATGGCACCGAGCTGCACGCCGAGGTCTCCGAGGAAGAGCGACACGTTGGCGATGCGGGAGAGCTCGAACAGGATCGTCCGGATGTGCTGAGCACGCGGGGGCGCCTCGATCCCCATGAGCTGCTCGGCAGCCAGGATGAAGGGAACCTCGTTGGCGAAGCTACCCAACCAGTCGATGCGGTTGACGAGCGCAGTGACCTGCGGGAACGTGCGCACCTCGGTGAGCTTCTCGTAGCCGCGGTGCATGTAGCCGGCCGATGGCTCGGCCCAGACCACCTGCTCGCCGTCGAGCCGGGCAATGATCCGCAGCGTGCCGTGCGTTGCGGGGTGCTGCGGCCCGATGTTGAGGGTCATCCCCTCGGTCTCGAGTTCCACGTTGACGCGTGCATCCGCGGCCTGAGCCGCGATGTAGGACAACTGACGACGTTCGTCGATCATGGTCACGTTCACTCGCCTCCTTCATCGTCGCCGCTCACGCCGGGCATGGGCTCGACATCAGCAATGCCGGGCCACGGCTTGACCAGGCGGGCAAGCAGGGGGAAGTCCTTGCGGAGGGGGAAGCCCTCGAACTCCGTGGGCAGGTACATGTGACGCAGATCGGGATGCCCGGCAAAGTTGATGCCGAACATCTCCCAAGTCTCACGCTCGTGCCAGTTCGCCCCGGTGTACACCGGGACCCACGACTCAACCGTCAGGTCGTCCTCGGATACGTCGGCCTTGATGTTGATGCCGACGTGGGTCGAACTCGACACGACACGGGCAAGCAGCTGGAACCGAGTCTCACCCCCGGCATATCCCTGACGGATCGTGTCATCGCGCTCCGTTGCTTCCGCAGTCGGATCGTCCTCGCTTCGCCCGAAAGGCGACGGCATCCAGTCGATCGCGGACAGGTAACAGAAGTAGTCCATGCCGAGCTGGTCGCGCAGCGCGAGCCCGGCTTTTCTCCAGGCGTCCGCACGCACGCGCACCCACACGTCAACGCCAGCAACGAGGTGGGAGCCGACGAGCGCGTCACCGATTGCGCTGCGGAGGCGGTCGACCAGGGCCTCACGCAGGTGGTCGGACGCGAGTTCTGACGTGGGCATATCACCGGTTGACGACAATCGGCTCACCCCTCGATTCACCGTTGAGCGGACGGGTTCCCTCACCACGCCAGCGGGCACCCATGTCCTCGTTCCTGATTCGCTGCTGGAGCAGCACGATCCCCTCGAGCAGCGCCTCGGGCCGAGGCGGGCAGCCGGGGACATACACATCGACGGGGATGATCTGATCGACACCCTTGGTTACCGAATAACTGTCCCAGTACGGACCGCCACAGTTGGCGCACGACCCCATCGAGATCACGTATTTCGGCTCGGGCATCTGCTCGTAGAGACGCTTGATGGCAGGCGCCATCTTGTCCGTGACGGTTCCCGAGATCACCACCAGATCAGCCTGACGCGGGCTTGCCGGCAGCGGGATCACGCCGAGGCGCATCACGTCATACCGGGGCGATCCGAATGCCGCCCCCATCTCGATTGCGCAGCAGGCGAGCCCCCACTGATATACCCAGACGGAGTAGGCCCGCCCGAGGTTGAAGAGGGAGGCGAGCGGCTTGGGGAGCCTGCCCTTGTCGACGATGCCCATCGTTAGCTCCTCAGACCCACCGCAGGACGCCCTTGCGCCAGGCGTACACCAGGCCAAGGAGCAGCACGAACACGAACACACCCATTTCCACGAGACCAAACCCGGCGTAACGCTCCAACTGGGTCGCCCAAGGGAAGATGAACACGGCCTCAACATCGAACATGACAAAGAGCAGCGCAAAGATGTAGTAGCGGATCTGGCTCTGGGACCAGCCATCGCCGACGGGGTCGACACCGCTCTCGTACGCCATGGATTTCTCCACCGTCGGGCGCTTGGGGCGGACCAAGGCGCTCAATCCCAGCAACAGCCCGGCCAACAACAGGCCGAGGGTTCCGAATATGGCAACCGTGAGCCACCCTCGCAGGAAGCTCGAGAAGTCTGTGGGCATCGGATGCGACGCTACTACGGCGGTTGATTCCGGCAGCAAACCCTCGCGTTCGAACCCTCGAAATCGCCGGTCAGGGGGAGCGAAGCCGCATCAGCCGACTTCGGCGAGGAACCAATCGACCAGTCGGGAGCTCGCGCCGCGAGTCCTGCCCACCTCGTGGCGGGTCTGCTCGCGCAACTCGTCTGGTTCGATCCCGAGACGGATGAGATCATCTACTCCACTCACGGTCCAGCGCGCCACCATGGACTCGGTTACCTCGGGGTGAAACTGCAGGCCGACGGTCCGGCCGAGTCGAAATGCCTGCTCAGCGCGATCGCTTCGACCCAGTCGGACGGCATCCGCCGGGACGGTGAACCGGTCCGAGTGCCACTGGAACCACGCGCCGTCCCCCGACAGCGCAGGCACGGCAGAGTCAATGTTCCACCAGCCCACCTCGGGCTCCGGAGCCCGCTCGACCGAACCCCCAAGTGCATCCGCCAGAACCTGGCCGCCGAAGCAGATCCCGAGGATCGGCGTCCCCCGCTGGTGCGCTGCCAGCAGTAACGCCGCCTCCGCCCGGACGGAGTCGTGAACCTGCTCCCAGTAGACCGACCAATCCGAACCCAGCGAGAGCACCAGATCGATCCCGTCGAGCGGGGCCCACTCTGACGGTCGCTCCCGATGGCACTCGAGGAAGGAGAATCCAGCGTTGCGCAGGTGCTCACCAACGAACCCGGGGTCGGCGTCGTAGCCGTTGGCCAACAAGAGCGCACGCACGTGGGTACGTTAGGCGTTACATGTCTACTTCGCCTGCGCCCACCGACGCGCTCATCGACGAGGCCCGAGCCGCCGGCCGGGGCGTCGTGAAGCACACCCCGGTCACGTCGTCGGCCGCGATCAGCGAGGCATGCGGCGGTTCGGTCGAGATGAAGGCCGAGAACCTCCAGCGCACTGGTTCGTTCAAGATCCGCGGCGCAATGGCGAAGGTGGCGTCGCTGGGAGCCACCGCGGCCCGGGGGGTCACGGCCGGAAGCGCCGGCAATCATGCCCAGGCGCTTGCCTTTGCGGCTCGTCATTTCGGTGTGCCGTGCCAGATCTTCGTGCCTGCGGGAGCCCCGATCTCCAAAACGGAGGCCTGCCGCGCGTACGGCGCGGAGGTCATCGAGGGTGGCGACTCACTCTCCGAGGCAGTCGCTGCCGCCCGGGCACGCGCATCTGAGACGGGAATGACGTTCTGTCACCCGTATGACGACCCGGTCACAGTCGCCGGCCAGGCAACCCTTGGCCTCGAACTACTCGAGGACATTCCCCTGCTCCGCCGTGTCATCGTGCCCCTCGGCGGCGGGGGCCTTGCAGCGGGCGTGGCGATTGCCGTGAAACGGGCGCGCCCCGAGGTGAAAGTGATCGGGGTGCAGGCCGACGTCTGTGCGCCGTACGCGAACCAGCCTGCGCCGGAGGGAGCTGTGCTGACGCTCGCCGACGGCATCGCCGTCAAGCTTCCCGGCGAGGTCACGAGGCCGCTGATCGAGGAATTCCTCGACGATGTTGTCACGGTGAGCGAGAACGCGATTGCCGATGCGATGGTCCTGCTCATGGAGCGGTCCAAGCTGTTCGTCGAGGGTGCCGGAGCCGTCGGCGTCGCCGCCCTCCTGAGCGAACGCGTGGCGCCCGCGCGCTCCGGGATCACCTGTGTCGTGCTGTCCGGGGGCAACGTTGACCTCGGTGTCGTGCCCGGTCTTATCCGTCGCCACGAGACCCGTGCCGGGCGGCGCATGATTCTCTTCGTGCGTATCAGCGACCGGCCGGGCGGGCTCGCCACGCTGCTCACCATCCTTGCTCGGGCAGGCGCGAACATCATCGAGGTCGAACACGTCCGCGAGGGCATCGACCTGCACGTCCGCGAGACCGGGGTCCAGGTGGTGCTCGAGGTCCGGAACCGCCTGCATGCAGAGGCAGTTGCTGAGGCCGCCGAGGCAGGCGGCTACGAGATCACCGAGCTCCAGAGTTCGCACTGGACGGGCGCAGGTACCTGACGATTCCGGGTGCTCCCCGACGGGGCAGCCGAATCGCTAGGGTGCGTTCTTGTGGCAGATCGGGCGAAGTTTGCGGAGCAGGCGATGCAGTTCGCCCCGCAGCTGTACTCCGCCGCACTCCGGCTGACCCGCAATCAGGCAGACGCCGAGGACCTCGTTCAGGAAACCTTCTTGAAGGCCTACCGGGGGTTCGGCAACTTCGAAGAGGGCTCCAACCTGCGGGCTTGGCTCTACCGAATCCTGACGAACAACTACATCAATGCCTACCGCAGCAAACAGCGGCGGCCCGACGAGTCCACTCTCGCTGATGTAGAGGATCTGTACCTGTACCGCAGGCTCGACCATCTGGAACAGGCTTTGGCAAGCCGCAGCGCGGAGGACCAGTTGCTCGACTTGTTCACCGATGACGAGGTGAAATCGGCCCTCGAGGAACTCCCGGACAACTTCCGGCTACCCGTCCTGCTGGCCGACGTCGAGGGCTTCTCCTACAAGGAAATAGCCGACATGCTGGGGCTTCCCATCGGAACGGTCATGTCCCGGCTCCACCGGGGAAGAAAAGCGATGCATAAGCGGTTGTACGAGTTCGCCATGGAACGCGGGCTGGTGGACCGTGGCTCGTCAACCCCAGCCGAAACACCATCGTGATTCACCACTACCGCCCGGAGACGCCGCATGGCTGATTGCAACGAGACATTGCGTGAGCTGCAGACGTACCTCGATGGCGAACTGCCCGACGACATGAAGTACGTCGTCGACGAGCACTTGCTTGACTGCAGCGACTGCATGCAGGCATTCGATTTCCACGCCGAGCTGAAACTGGTGATCGCCACCAAGTGCAGGACCGAGGCGATCCCTGCCGGCCTACTCGGCAAGATCGAGGCCTGTTTCGGGATTGACCCCGAAGAATTTGCGGCGGGTGGCGGGTACGCCGATCCCGACCTGTCCTACTGACCCGGCCATCAGCCGCGTGGGATTGCGCCGAGTGCACTGGCCTGTGGCTACGCTGTAATCATGCTTGCGGCCGAAATCTGGCATTGGTGGCTCGGACTCATCCTCGTGGTGGCGGGCGTACTTGCGGTACTTCAGGTGGTCGTTGGCTACTTGCGCAAGGTTGTTGCCCCGCAGTATCCCAAGCGGCGCCCGCGTTCTTGAACCCGTGCGGGACCGGCCGGTGATGACTGGGCCTGCCGACCTGCTGCAGCGCTGCAGTTTCCCCGATGCAGGCACTCTGGTCACCTGTGCGGTTTCCGGCGGCGCTGACTCGTTGAGCCTCCTCGTTCTGGCGGCCCATAGCGGTTGCGTCGTCACGGCGGTCCATGTTGACCACGGTGTTCGCCCCGGGTCGGCGGGCGAGGCCGACGTCGTTGCTGCGGCGGCGGGCCGTTTTGGGGCCACGTTCATTGCCGAGCGCATCCGAGTCGAACCCGGGCCGAATCTTGAGGCCCGCATGCGGGCGGCGCGGTATGGGGTCCTGCCGCCCGACGTGCTCACCGGGCACACCGCGGACGATCAGGCCGAAACCGTGCTGCTCAACCTCCTGCGTGGTGCTGGAAGGGCGGGCCTCGCCGGGATGGGACCCGAGCGCCACCCGATTCTCCGTCTCCGCCGCTCCGAGACAGAGGCCCTCTGTGCGTCGCTCGGGCTGCAACCGGTCAGTGACCCCAGCAACACCTCCCGCGACTTCAGTCGCAACCGTGTGCGACATGAACTGCTCCCTCTCGCCAACGACATTGCCCAGCGCGACGTCCCGCTGTTGATCGCTCGTACTGCCGCAACGTTGCGGGAGGACGAGGACCTGCTCCAACAACTTGCTTCGACGCTGGACCCGACCGATGCACGTGCGCTCGTTGCCGCCCCACGACCCCTTGCGGTCCGCGCTGTTCGGCGATGGTTGCTGCCGTTTCTGTGCGGCTACCCGCCTGACCTCGCTGCGGTCGAGCGCGTCCTCGATGTCGCTGCTGGTCGATCGGGCGCGTGCGAGATCGGCGGGGGTGTGACAATCCGCCGATCTGCACAACATCTCACCGTTCTCGCTACGCCGCCTACCCCAGCGCGTTAGAGTTTCCAGACGTGACGAAAGGCTGGTGGTGATGCCCCCGAGACTGCGTGGGAAGTGGGCGCTGGGCATCACACCCCGAAACTTCACCTGGATCCTGAGGGACAAGCTCGCTGTTTGCGAGCGTCCGGGCGGCTACGGCGACAACCATCGCCGCGTGCGCCGGCAGGAGGAGATCATCTGGATCCGGGAGAACGGGTTCGGCTGCATCATCTCGCTCATCCCCGCACCGCACAATCTTCACAACTACGAGGAACTCGGCGTTCCGTATCGACATCGCCCGTTCACCGGTGGCGAGGACCTACCGCTGTGGCTCACCGCGTTCTACCGAGAGCTTGATGCCCTGCTCCTCGAGGGTACGAAGATCATCCTGCACGCCGAGGAAGTCGGTGACCGCGTGGTCGGGATCATGGGCGGCTACATCCGGTGGTGCGGCCTCGTGAAAGAGGGCACCCAGGCGATCGCCATCACCGAGCGGATCGCCCAGCGTCAGCTTGATCCCTTCGCCCGTGAGGTCATCCTCATGGCCGCAGATCTTCGCTGACCGACCCACACCGAGCCGGCGCAGCCGGCTCGTGTCCTTCGATCGTCAGGAGACGCCGAGGACGTGGACGACCACCGCAGTCGGGTGTGTGGCGCTGAGACACAGGTCTCTCCCGCGAAGTGAGATCCACCCCTCATGAGTCGCCGACTCGCCGGCCTTGGCTTTCACGAAGGCCTTGCGTCGCGAGCCGCATCTGCCGACCAGCACCGACGAATCCTTGGTGCCCCCCTTGGCGGTCACTGAGATCAGTACCGAGGAAACCTTTGCGGGCAGGCCATCGAAGTTTCCGAGCTTGACCCGGATCACGTTGCCCTTGCTGGGGACCTTCTTGCCGTCGATGCTCTCGAGCACTGTGATCGTCTCGGTCACCGTGTAGCGCTTCGAATCGGATGTCCAGCCACGACGAACCTCGACAATCACCTTTGCCTTGCCACTCGTTGTGATGCACAACTGTCCATCGCTGCTCAGTGGGAGCACCAGTGCTTTGGTGCCCTTCTTCCGGGCACGGACCTTGAGGACCTTCTTCGGCTTGGCCTCACAGTCGCTCACGGAAACCACCGTGGTCTTCGTCGTGCCAGAAACCACAAGCTTCACATCAGCTTGAACAAGACCGCCCGGCAGAACGCCGGCTCCTGAGACCTGCACCCTGGTCTCGACCTTGGCGCGGACCAACCCGTTCATCACGGTGATACCGGGGGCCTTCACCGATGCTGGGGAGAACTCATTGCTCTTGGGCTCGGCTGTGGTTGGCACTTCGGTTGTCGTCGTCGGCTTCACGGTCGTCGTCGGCTTCACGGTCGTCGTCGGCTTCACGGTCGTCGTCGGCTTCACCGTCGTCGTCGGCTTCACCGTTGTCGTCGGCTTCACCGTCGTCGTCGGCTTCACCGTTGTCGTCGGCTTAGCGGTCGTCGTCGCCTTCACCGTTGTCGTGGTGGGCGGCTCGATCTTCTTCAGCCGGGGCCCCTTGTAGCCGCAACGGTCCACCTGAGCGACATAGGGCGTCGGATCAACTGCGTCGCCGCCCCGGGGATGGACTTCGAAGTGAATGTGCGGGACAAGCGTTGCACCGGTCGAACCGACATAGCCGATGATGTCGCCCGCCTTCACCTTGGAACCCTTCTGGATCCCCTCGGCGAAGCTGCTCAGGTGGGCATAGAAGTAGTAGGTCCCGTCGGCAATCTGGATGGCGATGCCGTTGCCCGCCAATTCGGCCCCCGAGTATTTTTTGGACACCTTGCCGTCACGAACGGCGTAGATGGGCTTGTTTCGGCCCGTGATGATGTCGACGCCTTGATGCTTGCGACCGCCCGAGCGTGCAGCACCCCAAGAGTTCGCGTAGAAGCAAGACGGGTCCGTCGGGAAGACATCAAGAGCCGCCGGATACCCGTACGGCCGGGCCTTGATCGGCGGGGGCACCGCGTGGCTGAAGGACACGCCATTGGCCAGCAGCACGGTGACGAGTCCGAGGATCAGCGTGCACGCGACAACACAGCGACCCCAGCGTGAACCAGGACGCACTGTGGAACCGACCGGCTCCGCCCAACCCGGCCGCTCAGGGGTTTCCTTAACGGTCAGCAACATGAGCAGAGTACTGCAAGGCGTGACGGGATGACCACTCTTTTGGTGGTTTCTCTGTAACGGATCCGTAACAAGGTCGGCCCGCTAAGTTCCCGTTGTGCGAATTGTCATCGTCGGAGCCGGCCTGTCGGGTCTCCATGCAGCCAGAACACTCCAGCAAGCGGGCCACTCGGTGACGGTCTTGGATAAAGGTCGCTCGCCCGGCGGGAGGATGGCAACCCGCCGAGTCGGTCCCGCTCGGCTTGACCACGGAGCGCAGTTCTTCACCGCGAGAAGCGAGACATTCCGACAGGAAGTCGCTCGGTGGGTGGAGGTGGGCCTGGTGCACGAATGGTGCCGCGGATTCGGCCCCGATGGCGACGGACACCCCCGGTATGCCGCTCGGGCCGGGATGACCACGCTGACCAAGTACCTCGCCGATGGGGTAGACGTGCGCTGCAGTTCCCTCGTGTTCGCGGTCCGCCCCGGCGCCCAGTGCTGGGACGTCTGCCTCGATGACGCCACGAGCATCCCGGCCGACGCGCTCATCGTGACCTGTCCGCTCCCGCAGGCATTTTCGGTCCTCGTCTCAAGTGACGTGGAGATCCCCCAGGCCCTGCGCGAAACCGAATACGACCGCACTCTGTCGATCTTGGTCACGCTCGACCGCCCGGGCGCCATTCCGGCTCCCGGCGGGCTCCAGAACCCCGACGACGTGTTCGGCTTCATCGGCGACAACGTGAGCAAGGGAGTCTCCGAGCACCCCGCAATCACCTTTCACGCCAACGCCGAATGGAGCGAGACCCACTGGGACGACGAGCGAGAGGCGAGCACCGCCGCGCTGCTCGCGCACGCCCGTCCGTGGCTCGGCGACGCACAAGTGTTGGAGGTCAGCCCGAAGCGTTGGCGATTCGCCACACCTCGAACGATCTGGCCCACGGCCTGCTGGACCCATGTCGATGGTGCTGCTCCGCTCGTACTTGCCGGCGATGCGTTTGCCGGCCCACGCGTCGAGGGCGCCGTGCTCTCCGGTCTGGCTGCCGCGGCCGCGCTGATCGCGCTGTCGTAGGAGAGCGTGCTTCGATCAGGATTCGTACGACCAACGCCCCTTGCGCAACCGCGAGCCCGCATAAAAGTTCCCGGAATATTCCCGGATTCCCCCGAAAACTCTGAGATTTATGCCGCTCAGCAAGCGTGACACCCCACCGATACACTCCGTTTTGTGTTCGAACGATTCACTGATCGAGCCCGGCGGGTTGTGGTGTTGGCGCAAGAAGAAGCGCGTCTGCTCAACCACTCGTACATCGGGACGGAGCACATCCTTCTTGGCCTCATTCATGAGGGCGAGGGTGTTGCCGCAAAAGCCCTGGAGTCCCTCGGCATCTCGCTGGAAGCAGTGCGAAGCCAGGTCCAGGACATCATCGGTCAGGGCGGCTCCAGCCCGTCTGGCCATATCCCGTTCACGCCACGAGCCAAGAAGGTTCTCGAGCTCTCATTGCGCGAAGCCCTCCAGCTCGGCCACAACTACATCGGCACGGAGCACATTCTGCTCGGCCTCATCCGTGAGGGTGAGGGCGTTGCGGCTCAGGTGTTGGTGAAGCTCGGCGCAGATCTCTCCCGCGTACGGCAGCAGGTCATCCAGCTCCTATCCGGGTACCAAGGTTCACAGGGCAAGGAGCCCCCGGCGGGCGCCTCGGGTTCCGCGCCTGCGGGCGCCGGCACCAGCAGCCGTGAACAGCAGGCCAGCGGGGAGGACAAAGGCAGCAGCCAGATCCTCGACCAGTTCGGCCGGAACCTCACGCAGCTCGCTCGGGAGAAGAAGCTGGACCCGGTCATCGGACGGGCCCGCGAACTCGAGCGTGTGATGCAGGTGCTGTCACGCCGCACCAAAAACAACCCCGTGCTCATCGGTGAGCCCGGGGTGGGCAAGACCGCGATCGTCGAGGGTCTCGCCCAGAAGATCGTCTCGGGCGACGTGCCCGACACCCTGCGCGGCAAGCAGTTGTACACGCTGGACCTCGGCGCACTCGTTGCCGGCTCGCGGTATCGCGGCGATTTCGAGGAACGCCTGAAAAAGGTGCTCAAGGAGATCCGCACCCGCGGAGACATCGTCTTGTTCATCGACGAGATTCACACGCTCGTCGGTGCCGGTGCCGCAGAAGGGGCAATCGATGCGGCGAGCATCCTCAAGCCGATGCTCGCTCGGGGCGAATTGCAGACCGTCGGTGCCACCACGCTCGACGAGTACCGAAAGCACCTCGAGAAGGACGCCGCCCTGGAGCGCCGCTTCCAGCCGGTGAAGGTGGACGAGCCCACGCTTGCCCACACCATCGAGATCCTCAAGGGTCTGCGCGACCGGTACGAGGCCCACCACCGGGTAACGATCACCGATCAGGCACTGGTTGCTGCCGCAAACCTTGCGGATCGTTACATCTCGGATCGTCACCTCCCGGACAAGGCCATCGACCTCATCGACGAGGCTGGTTCGCGCTTGCGCATCAAGCGCATGCAGACCCCGCCCGACCTCAAAGGCATCGAACAGCGCCTCACCGAGGTGCAGGAGTCCAAGAAGCGTGCCGTCGAGGAACAGCGCTTCGAGGAAGCCGGCAAGCTGCGCGATCAGGAAAAGAGCCTGCTCGAGGAAAAGTCGCAGAAGGAAGCCGAGATCAAGGCATCCGGAGTGGACCTCTTCGACGAGGTCGACGAGGAAGCCGTCGCCGAGGTGCTCTCGCTCTGGACAGGGATCCCCGTCTACAAGCTCACCGAGGAAGAGACGCAGAAGCTGCTCAACATGGAAGGTGAACTGCACAAGCGGGTCATCGGCCAGGAGGACGCCATCCGTGCGGTCTCACAGAGCATCCGCCGCACGCGTGCCGGCCTCAAGGACCCAAGGCGGCCGAGCGGCTCATTCATCTTCCTCGGACCCACCGGAGTCGGCAAGACCGAACTCGCCAAGACACTTGCCGAGTTCCTGTTCGGCGACGACAACTCCCTCATCACGCTTGACATGTCTGAGTACATGGAGAAGCACACGGTCAGCCGTCTCGTCGGCTCGCCCCCCGGATACGTCGGGTACGAAGAGGGTGGACAGCTCACCGAAGCAGTGCGTCGCCGCCCGTTCAGCGTGGTGCTGTTCGACGAGATCGAAAAGGCTCACCCGGACGTGTTCAACACGCTGCTGCAAATTCTCGAGGAAGGTCGCCTGACCGACTCTCAGGGACGTTCGGTGGACTTCCGCAACACCGTGCTCATCATGACCTCGAACCTGGGCACGCAAGAGCTCCGCAAGGCGCACGTGGGCTTCACCACGTCCGACGAAGCGGTGTCCTACGAGCGCATGCGCGAAAAGGTCATGGATGCGCTCAAGTCGCACTTCCGCCCCGAGTTCCTCAACCGCATCGATGAGACGATCGTGTTCCACGAACTCACCCGCGATGAGGTCACCGTCATGGTCGACATGATGATGAAGCGCCTGACGGCACAGCTCGAGGGCCAGGGCCTCGGCATCGAACTGACGCAGGCCGCCAAGGAACTGCTCGCACGCAGGGGATACGACCCGCAACTGGGTGCTCGCCCGTTGCGCCGTGCGATCCAGCGACTGGTTGAGGATCCGCTCTCGGAGAAGATCCTCTACAAGACGTACAACGCCGGTGAGCTCATCGTGGTGGACGTGGAGGACGACCCGGACAAGCCCGGCGAGCAGCGGATCACGTTCCGGGCCATCGAGGCAATCCGTGCCCCAAGCGCCGTGGAACTCGCTGGTGCAGGTGCCGGCGAGGCCGGTGCCGAGCCAACGAACGGTGAGTAGCCGCAGCATCCAGAAGTAAACGGAACGGCCGGTCGCACAGCGACCGGCCGTTCCGCGTGACGTGTCGCTCTTACATGTCCTCGAGCTTGGACCAACGGTCGTTGCTGGACGCTCCTCGGGTGGCGCGCTTGCCGATGACGGGTCGAACGCGACCGTTCTCAACGATCACCAGCCCAGCCCTCAACAGCACCCGGACGTGGTCCTTGAGCTCGCGAACGGAGATGCCGACTGCGCCTGCCAACTCCTCGGCGTTGGGGGGTGAGTCGAATCGCAGCAGGTAACGCATGACACGACGCTCGTCGGGTTCCAGTTCGAGCATCTCGGCCATCTTCATGGTGGGCTGGGCCTGGCTGGGCCGATTGCGCCTGGAACGTGCATAAAACCAGATCGAGGCGAGCCCGCCGACGATCAACACATAGACGATGAGAATTGCCCGGAACTGCCCCTGGATCTTGCGGGCCGTCTTCACGCCCTTGCCCACCTTGACGGTCTCGATCGCTAGGTCCAACGCCGCGTCACCGGGCCGGACGGTCCACTCGTTCGACGCGCTGGTGGTGGATGCCCCCGAGCCGGAGGCGACGACGCCCGGGAGCGTCATCCGGAACGTGATGCTCGCTACGTCGGTGGGTGTCAGTTGACGAGCGGCGATCTCCTGCAGCCACGGTGTGCGGCCGACGGCTGCCACGAGATCCTGATCGGCAACCGACGTGAGCCCCTTCGAGAAGTCCAGCGAACCGACGAACGTCCAGTGCACCTCTCCCTCGGTGGAGCGGGCCGCCAGCATCGGTTCGAGCACCGGGCCGTCGGGACCGGAAAGCGACGCCAAGATCTCGTTGGCCTCGGCGAGGTTCGCGAACGAGTGCGCGAGCAACACGGTGAGACCACCGTCAGCGGTTGATGCGGGACCGGTGACAACCCAGCCCGCCCTCGCGAGATCGTCCACCTTGAAGTCCTTAGCGAGCGACGGCTCAGAAGCAACAACATCTGCGTCGGCGGTGATCTTCACCGAGATCGCGCCCGAACCGTCCGGGCTCACCACGGTGGTCACCTCGGCATCGACCCGGCACGCGCCCAGACCAACGACGCAGCACAGCGCGACAAGCGCTCTCTTGACAAACCTGCTGCCTCGCATGACCTGTCGATTCTTCCAGAAACCCTGTGGCACCCCCCTGTCACCGTTCCCGATATGAGCAAGATGCGAATTGTCCACCGATGCGGTGATTGTGGCGCCGGGCACCCCAAGTGGTCCGGTCGCTGCGGGTCGTGCGGCTCCTGGAACTCACTCATCGAAGACGTCGAGGGCGACGTTGGCCACCCCCCGCTGTTGTCCGGCCCGCCACCCGAGGTGCAGTCCATCACCCAGATCGACCCGCTCGAGGGTCAACCTCGGTCCACCGGCATCTCCGAGATGGACCGCGTGCTGTCCGGCGGGCTCGTACCGGGATCCGTCACCCTCCTCGGCGGTGAGCCCGGCGTGGGCAAGTCCACACTCCTGCTCCAGTTGCTTGCTGCGATGGGAGGCCGAACGCTCTACGTCACGGCGGAGGAGAGCGCCCAACAGGTTCGCCTGCGTGCAGACCGCCTCGGTGCCTTGCACGACAACATTTTCCTGCTGGCCGAGACCTCGTTGCCGCGTATCCGAGCGGCGGCCGCCGCCATGCGCCCCGACCTCCTCATCGTCGACTCGATCCAGGCAGTCTCGGATCCCGAGATTGCATCCGGTCCAGGATCGGTCACCCAGGTTCGCGGCTGTGCCCAACAACTGGTTGCCGACGCGAAGTCCAACGGGCTCACCACCCTGCTCGTCGGCCATGTCACCAAGGAAGGAACGCTTGCCGGTCCGCGAGTGCTCGAGCACCTGGTCGACACCGTGCTCTCCTTCGACGGCGAACGGCACCATGCCCTGCGAATGCTGCGCGCCGTCAAGCACCGTTTCGGCACCACGAATGAACTCGGCCTGTTCGAGATGGAGGGTGATGGGCTTCGCCCCGTGCCGGACGCAAGCAAGCTCTTTCTCGCAGACCGCCGCGCCGGCGTACCCGGCTCGGTGGTGGCCCCCGTTCTCGATGGGTACCGCCCACTCCTCGTCGAGGTTCAGGCGCTCGTCACGCTGTCCGCTCTGTCGTCCCCGCGGCGTTCCGCCCAGGGTTTTGATCACGGTCGCCTCGCAGTGCTGCTTGCGGTCCTCGACCAGCGGGCCGGTCTCATGTTCGGCCCGTGCGACGTGTACGCATCCGTCGTCGGGGGTATCCGCCTCACCGAACCCGGCGGTGACCTAGCAGTCTGTGTCGCAGCCGCGTCAGCAGTCACCGGGCGGCCCGTCTCGGGCAAGATAGTGGTCTGCGGAGAGGTCGGTCTGGCCGGAGAACTGCGTCAGGTGAGCCAAACCGCCCGTCGGCTCACCGAGGCAGCGAGGCTCGGGTTCACCACCGCCATCGTCCCTCGGTCCGCAGCCGTCGAGGTGCCCGGCCTCGAGGTGATCCGCGTGGGCACACTCGCCGAGGCACTGCACACACTCGGCCTCGTGAACAGCCCGGAGTTCGCACCCCGCAGCCTGTTGCTCAACGAGCCGCTGTAGCGCAGTGCACACCTCTCCGCAGGAGCACGGGTAGGACTCCGCGTAGAATCCGGATATGTCCACCGGATCGAGGCAACGTTCCGAGATCCTCCATGCTGCGCTCGCGAAGGTGGCGCCCGGGACTCCGCTGCGCGAAGGGCTCGACCGAATCGTGCGGGCCAAGATGGGTGCGTTGCTCATTCTGGGCGACTTCCCGACCGTGCTGAACATCTGCTCGGGTGGCTTCCTGTTGGACTCTGCGTTCAGCCCCCAGCGCCTCTCCGAGCTTGCCAAGATGGACGGCGCCATCATCCTCGGGTCCGATGCCACGCGTATTGCTCGGGCCAATGTGCACCTCGTTCCGGACCCGACAACGCAAACGAGCGAAACCGGTACCCGTCACCGAACCGCCGAGCGAGTAGCCCGCAGTATCGCAGTGCCCGTGGTTTCCGTGAGCGAAGAGATGGGCGTCATTGCCGTCTACATCGGCGAGCACAAACACGTGCTGCAGGAGATCGGCCGTCTGCTCGAGCAGGCGAATCAGGCCCTCCAGACGCTCGAGCGTTACAAGGCCCGTCTGGATGACGTCAGCGGCGCGTTGAGCGCGCTCGAGGTTGGCGACGTGGTGACACTTCGTGACGTTGCAGCCGTGATCCAGCGCAGCGAGATGGTCCGACGGATCTCCGACGAGATCGACATGATGATTGTGGAACTGGGCGTTGACGCTCGCCTGCTCCGCCTGCAGTTGGACGAGCTGTACAGCGGCACCGAGGACGACCTCGAACTGGTGGTTCGCGACTACGCGCCCGACACGGACCCTGCCACACTCGATCGGATCGTGCACGAGTTGCAGGACCTGGGCGACGACGACCTCCTCAACACGCGACGCGTCGCCCACCTGCTCGTGCCGCTGCTGCCCGATGTGGACCTTGATCATCCGGTGCAGCCCCGCGGCTACCGACTGCTCTCCCGGATTCCGCGCATGAGCGAAGCACTTGCGCACAACGTGGTCGATCGCTTTGGCAGCCTCGCGAAGGTGCTGCGATGCACCACAGCGGACCTCACGGGTGTGCCGGGTGTCGACGAGGACCGGGCCCGCGTGATCAAGGATGCCCTCGGTCGGCTGGCCGAGACGAGCATCCTCGAGCAGTATGGCTGAGCCCCCGCCACGCTCAGGCCGTGACGGGATCGCTGAGCAGATCGCGTGCTAGTTCCTTCAGCCACGGTGACGGCTCGCTCTGCCACGGGTCGTCCACGAGGCTGCGCAGGTACATCTGCCACTCGTGACGTGCGCCAGCGCTGTCACGGCACGACGCATGTGTCCTGAGCCGAAGCGCCACGAGTTCCTCGTGACCCGGGAGCACGGCAAGCCCGACACTCGTCGCCGCAAACGCACCGTCAACGTTGCCGAGAGCGAGTTCAGCCTCGCCCAAGTCCAGCGCCGTGCCCACGGCGAGCAGAGTGAGGTTCGAGGTACTGGCTTCCGCATCCGCCCAGCCGTACCCGCTGCCGATGAACGGTGCACCCCTCACGAGATCAAGGGCACTGCGTAGTTCCGGTACGACTCGGGCGAGTGAGGTGTCATTGCTGCGAAACCATGTCGCCCGAGCGGTGTGAGCCCGGACGAGATCTGCGTCACTGACAACCTCAATGTGCAACGGCAAGTGCTCCCCGCGCGGCTTGCCGAGCCAGTCGTCACCCGTCCCGACGGCAAGATGCCGTGAGAGCGCCCGACGCGCCTCGGACACCACGTTTGCGAACGTCGTGTCGCGGACGTCGGCTTCCCAGAGCGCCGTCCTCGCTGCTTCTCGCGTGGCCGCGCGACGGTGGAGCACCAACCAGCACAGCAGTTCGACGGCTTTGGACCGCTCAAAGGCAACGACCCTCCCATCAGAAGCAAGTACGTCCACGGGACCGAGGAGTCGAACCATGAAGGACCAGACCGGCAGCACCGGTGGCAGAGGCTCCACGCGCGTATCGGGGTTCGTCGGCGCACTGAGGTGCAGCAGCAGTTCGGGCTCCAGGCTGTCGGAGGCCACGCTGGGCAGTACGTCAGGTGCACCGGCTTCGCCCGCCCCTGCGGCGAGCAGGGCCCGGACCGCAGCAATGTCGTGACGCTCGAGGCCGATCGGCACGATCACGAGGTCCAGTGGGTTGAGCACCCAGTCGCTCTCGCTCGCGCTGAGCACCCAGGCTGGTGCGGAAGTCCGTTGCCGGTCGGGGCCGGGCGGCGGCGCGACCAGCGTCTCGCAGACCTCGACGGCGAACCGGAGCGACTCAACAATCCGGTCGCGTTCGGCCTCGGGCCCGTCCACCACGAGCCGATGGCACATCGAAGGTGTCAGGTGCAGTGCGTCCCTTCCGCAGCGCCCGACGTTCACCAGCGGTGCGGGGCCCCTCGCCGCATCTGCGGAAGGCTCCGGTCGCCAGGTGCCGGGATAGACCCAGCGGTCCGGTGCCGAAAGCACCCCGCTCGGCGACGTCGGTGGCATCGGCAATGTGTCGGTACGGAACAGCACCGTGACTGCGCCGTCGGGCGCGGTCAGGGCACCCAGTAACTCGCCACTACCTTGCGCTGCAGCGCAGGACGCTGCCCGCCAGACCACCCCGAGGCGATCAACGATCGGTTCGGGTGCCAGCGAACGCAGGCGTCGCTCCCACTGCTCGGAGTCGTCGGTTGGGACATCGACCACGGACCCGGCCGACAGCCGTTGGAGCCGATGGCGACGCATCAGCGTGAGCAACCCGATCACCCCTGCCGCGAGGAATCCGGCCTCGGACCAACCGACCTGCAGGCCGGTTGCGCGCACGGAGATAGCGGCGGTTGCGGGGCGTGGCGTGGCGGAACCCGCCGGTGACGCCGTCCCGAGCACCGCGAGGCTGCCGAGGAGGCCACCAACCAGCGTTTGGCTGAGGCCGAACAGACGCAGCCGCGGTGGACGGAGCCTCAACGCAGCGCACAGGACACCGACCACAGCGGCACCGGTGAGCCTCAGCCACGACAGCCAGAGCAGCGCACCGGACACAACAACCAAGAGGGACCGGGTTGAGGTGCCGTCGGGTTGACGGAGGTCGATGGTCCGTCCGAACCGGACGAGATCCATGGGGTTACCGATCCACCGACTGATAGCGGTGGGAGTTCCCACGACCAACAGGGCGAGGAACAGCACACCGGTGCCGCGGGCAAACCATCGTGCGAGACGCTGCATCGAGTACCTCATCGATCGAACGGGGTGGCGGTGCGGGACACCGTGACGGTCCGGGTGCCGACACCGAAAAGCCCGAGGAGCAGTGGCCGGACGGAGGTCGTGACGGCAACGGTCACCGAGCGTTCATCCGCCGAGGCGGAGCCCGACAGCCCCGACGCTTGGACGAAGCGTTCCGCCGTTCGGGTCGCTCGATCACCATCAACAACGATAAGACCCTCACGCAGGCGGTGAACCTCCTGAACACCGTCCCTCGCTGCGCCTGCGGCCACCGCTGCAGCACGCGCACGCGCCCCGATGAAGCGGCCACCGTCCAGCACGAGGCCCGCGCAAGCGACGAACACCGTCACCAGACAGACCACGAGAGCGCTGACCGAGCCGGAATCCCCCCTACCGGCGGGTTGGGCCGTCTGCATCACTCGCCCCGATACCTGTCGATCGGCGCCACCGCCGCAGCGCTCACCACCTTGCTCCCGAACGGCATAAGACCGTCGGTGTCGGTGGCACAGCGCACGGTGACGCGAACACGATCCTCAAGCACATCCACGGCCGCTGACACCGAACCGCAGATGACACCGTTGCGGTCGAGCGAGGCAAGTGCCGTCGAACGACCGACGCCGGTCATACGGGTACGGCGCACCATGGAAGCAGCGCGTGCCCCGCTCTCCGCAGCGAGGTCCACCTGCGTGCGCGCCTGTCCGAGTCGACCGCACCAGAACACGAACACGGCACAGATCACGAGCGCCGGAGTGAGCAGCACCAGTTCTGCTGCCGCATTGCCCCGGTCCTGAGAGCAGTCGCTCATCGCTCGTCCTCCGGTATGAAGCGTTCCTTGGGGGCTCTTGCCCGCCGCGTGACGGACTCGGGGAAGAAGGGGACGACGCGGGCGACGCGGACCGTCACCGAGACGCTCACCGATTCCCCGCCCGAGACATCGGCGCCCACGAGCGAGGAACCTGATTCGGCAACGACCGATGCCGCCTCCCGGACCCCGGATGCCGGGCTCGATCCCCGCCGCGAGGCCACCGATACCGCGCGGGTGCCGGCGTGCTGGGCGATGTTCGCGGCGTGGAAGTACACCGCCGCCTGGATCCCGAGCATCGTGATGAACAGGACAACCGGAACGAGGATCACGTAGCCAACGACCCCCTCGCCCCGGTCCCCCGCCCCGCCAACTGGCACGCCTACCCCGAACGATCGGCCACGGGGTGTCCTACCGGGTCTGCACCGTGGAGCCATCACAACTCGATCGAGTTCGCCTTGGCGGTGACCTTCGCCCGGATGATCCCACCGACGGCAATAGCGGCGAGCACCAGGAGTGCTGCGAGGGCGACCGTGGTTGCCGAGATCTCCCCGCGGTCACGATCTGTGTCCCGGGAGGCGAGGAACCGGGTCGCATAGTAGGTCCAGATCTGTTCGATGTCAGACATGTGGGTTCTTCTTTCTGTTTGGGTGTTGGTGTGACCGCGCGCTCAGGACGAGGCGAGGATGATCTGCACGGCGGGATAGCCGAGCAGGAAGAGAAAGCCGACAAAGAGGAGCACCGTGGGAAGCCCCATGCGCTCGCTTGCTGACTGCGCGTCGATCTCGATGCCCTCGAGTACATGGGCACGCAGCGTCTGTGCCCTCGTGGAGAGGGACTGCGCGATGCGGGCACCCTGTTGACCGGCGAGTTGGACTGCAGCGCCAAGTTCGACGAGCTCGCCGACACCGATCCGTCGGCCGAGTTCTGCAAGACAGGTCCACACCGAAGTACGAGTCGTGCGAGCGCGCAGCAGCACCGCCCGCAGTTGCTCGAATGTCCACCCATCACCAGCATCGGCGGCTGCGTGCAGCGCCGTCTCCAGACCGGCACCGCCGGCCAGGAGCACGTTGACGAGATCGAGGTATGCGGACAGGGCGGCCACAACATCGGTGCGGCGCCGACGGGCCTCACTCGCCAGCCGGCGGTCGGGCATCACGTAGCCGAGCGCCCCGGCAACCGGGACGAGCAGCGCAGCGGCCGGCCCGCCGGTCCCGAGTCCTGCAGCAGTGCTCAGGACCCCGACAGCGACCACGATGCCCATGCCGATGAGTGGGGCGACGATCTTGCGCGTCGCGTGAGCGAACGCGTCCTGCTCGACGACTGCCAGGTCGCGGAGGCGTTGCTCGCCGAGACGACCGGCAACCGCGTCGAGCACTGGCGCTAGGGCCCGCCTAGCCGGCCGACCGGTGCCTGACGCTCCCCCCGCACCCCGGGCCTGCGCCAGGCGGGTGAGTGCCGCCGCGAGAGGGGCGGGCCGCATGGAGCGACAGACCACCAGCACACCACAGCCGCCGAGCGCGCGGAGCACCGCCGACACAAGCATCATCGGGCCCGCTCCGGAGCAATCGGACGGCCCACAAAGCGCTGGGGCATGCGGATCCGGCCCATGCGCTCCATCCCGACGAGCGAGCCTGCGAACACCGACCCGACGACCAGGAGCACCGCTTGCCCCGCTGCGGTGTTGTAGGGGTCTAAATAGTGGCGGTCGAGCAGCATGACTGCGG
>WLJO01000032.1 GCA_009701715.1 Actinomycetota bacterium | reverse complement strand
TCGGTGTTGCCGTGGAAGCCATGCGGGCCGAAAATCGAGTCGATCAGGCCGTCGAGTGTCGGGGGAAGGATCTCCCCGGCAAGTTCGTCGAGACGGCTCAGGTACCCGCCCACGTCGAGCGACGGGCGCGCATGTGCGGCAATCAGCAAGCAGGCTTCGTCGAGCGCGAACCCATTTGGTCCCTGGGCCATGAGGTCCCGAAATCGCTGGCTCATGCTCGCTGACACCCCGGGGACCGTACAACCTCGGCCGCCGTGCGACTACGTTCCGGTCATGCATCCGGGAACCTTCGCAGCATCCAACCCCGACAAACCGGCGCTCATCATGGGCTCCTCGGGCCGCATCGTCACCTTCGCCGAATTGGACGCAGCAGCGAACCGTCTGAGCCAACTGCTGTATTCGGCTGGCCTGCGCCCCGGTGACCACATCGCGATCTGCATGGAGAACCACCCGCGGTACCTCGAGGTGATCTGGGGTTGTCACTACGCGGGCTTGGTGTACACGGCGTGCTCCTCGCGGCTCACGAGCCACGAATTGGCGTACATCATCGACGACTGCAACGCGAAGGCGTTCATCACCTCGAAATACAAGTCGGACCAGGCCACCGAGGTACTCCCCTCGATCGGCAACGCATCCCTGCGCCTGATGCTGGACGGAACCGTGACGGGCTACGAGGCCTATGAGACCGCAGTCGCATCGCAGCCGGCAACCGCGCTGCCCGATCGGGTTGCGGGCATGGACATGCTCTACTCCTCGGGGACCACCGGCATGCCCAAGGGCGTCACACGGGCGTTCGTACCACTCCCGCTCGATGCCACGCCCATGGGCGTCGTGGGCCTGCTCGGCATGCTCTTCGGCTTCAAGCAGGAGTCGGTCTATCTTTCGCCCGCACCGCTGTACCACGCTGCACCCCTGAGGTTCTGCCTGTCAGCGCAGGCAATGGGCGCCACCATCGTCGTGATGGAGCACTTCGACGCCGAGGACTATCTCCGGCTCGCGGAGAAGTACCGCATCACCCATAGCCAGGTGGTTCCGACGATGTTCGTGCGGATGCTCAAGCTGGATCCGGAGGTGAGGACGAAGTACGACATCTCGTCCCTCGAGTGCGTGATCCATGCCGCAGCGCCCTGCCCCGTACTGGTGAAGAAGCAGATCATCGAGTGGTTCGGACCGGTGGTTCACGAGTACTACGCCGGCACCGAGGGCAACGGGTTCGTTTATTGCAACAGCGCGATGTGGCTCGCGCACGAGGGAACTGTCGGCACACCCATCAGCTGCACGGTGCACGTGTGCGACGAGAACGGTGCGGAGATGCCCCAGGGCGAGTCCGGCACCATCTGGTTCGAGGGTGGTGCCTCATTCGAGTATCACAACGACCCCGAGAAGACGAAGGGGTCGCGCCACCCCAAGGGTTGGTCCACCCTCGGCGACGTCGGGTATCTCGACAAGGACAACTTCTTGTACCTCACCGACCGCAAGGCGTACATGATCATCTCCGGCGGGGTGAACATTTACCCGCAAGAGGCCGAGAACGCGCTCGTGACCCATCCGAAGGTGGTCGACGTTGCAGTATTCGGCGTTCCCAACGAGGAGTTCGGCGAGGAGGTAAAGGCGGTTGTCCAGCCTGCGGTGATGCCCACTACTGAGGATGAGGCCAAGGCGCTCGCCAGTGAGTTGATCACCTTCTGCCGGTCTCAGCTCGCCGATATCAAATGTCCCCGGTCCATCGACTTCCGGCCCGAGCTGCCGAGGCATCCGACCGGGAAGCTGTACAAGCGCCTGCTGAAGGACGAGTACTGGAAGGACGCAGGCCGCTCGATCTGAGCATCGGCAATACTGCTGATGTGCGACACCGCTTTGCGTACCTGGACCACCCCGGCCCGATCCCGTTCGCACATCGAGGCGGCGCTGGGGACGCTCCGGAGAACACCCTGCCGGCATTCCAACTCGCTATCGACCTCGGCTACCGCTACCTCGAGACCGATGTCCAGCTCACCGCAGACGACGTGCTCGTCGCGTTCCATGACAACGACCTGTTGCGCACCACCGGCCGTCCCGGCAGGATCAGCGATCTTCCGTGGGATCAGGTGCGAAGTGCTCTGGTCGACGGGAAAGAACCGATTCCGCTTCTCGAGGACCTGCTCGGCGCCTTCCCCGCGGCGCGCCTGAATATCGACTGCAAGAGCGACAGAGCGGTGGACGCGCTCGCTGCAACGTTACGCCGCACGCAATCACTCGACCGCGTCTGCCTCGGCGCCTTCTCGTCCACTCGGCTCCGTCGGCTCCGTCGTTCGCTCGGGCCCCGGGTGTGCACGAGCCTCGGTCCCTCTGAAGCCGCCCGGTGGTTGCTCAGCACCCGCATTGGCGGACTGGCGGGCATGCCGGCCGTTCCGTGTGCGCAGGTTCCGGTCTCGTTCAACGGCTTACCGGTAGTCACTGCGCGCACGGTGGACCGGGCGCACCGCGCCGGCATGGCGGTGCACGTCTGGACGATCGACGAACCCGCCGAGATGAGGCGCCTCATCGCCCTCGGGGTGGACGGCATCATGACGGACCGCCCCGCTGTACTCAAACAGGTGCTCACCGAACTTGCACTCTGGCACCAGTGACCGGGCCACCGACGGATGAGATGAATGGCCTCAGGCGGGGAAGATCACCCCTGGGTTCATGATGCCCCCCGGGTCGAGTGCACGCTTGACCGCTTGCATCGCCTCGATCTCTGCGGCCGACCGTGAGAGATGCAGGTACGGAACCTTGGCCCGACCGATCCCGTGTTCCGCGCTCACCGAACCCCCGAACCGGGCGACGGCCTCGAGGACTGCGCCGTCGATGCGCTGATCGTCGGGGTCAGGTCCGACAACGTTGACGTGGAGGTTTCCGTCTCCGAGGTGACCGAACAGGTACAGCGCAACCCGGGCGGGTAGCAACAGACGGACGGCATCGGTGAACTCGCCGAGCAGGCCGAGCGGGAGCGTCACGTCGAATTTGTGCGGTATGCCCGAGCGGGCAATCGCCTCGGACTGTCGGTCGCGTATCTCGAGCAGACGCCGGGGTTCCCCAACGACGTGCTCACGGGAAGCGACGAGCCCGACGAGCGACGCGGGGGGCTCACCGCGGCCCGCCCACACGATGAACAGCGTGATCCCCGGGTGTTGGAGCGGGGCCCGAAGCCCGAGGGTGTCCCCCGCCAGTTGCGCCCCCGCCGCATCGATTGCCTCGAGCCCGTCGAGACCGTCGATCTCGCGCCGCGCTCTCGACGCCAACCCGACCGCATCCGCCCAGTCGGTGCAGGCGACGGCTACGCAGATGCGATCCGACCACGAGGGGACCAGTGCGAGGCGTGCTGCAGTCACGAGCCCGAGCGTGCCCTCCGACCCGCAGAGCAGTCCCGCCAGGTGATATCCGGTGTTGTCCTTGACCAGCCCGTCGAGGTGAGAGATCACCGAACCGTTCCCGAGCACGGCCTCCACACCGAGAACATTGCTGCGCATGGTGCCGTGCCGGAGCACGCGGGTGCCTCCCGCATTCGTAGCGACCATCCCCCCGACGGTGGCGCTAGCGCGGGCACCGAGGTCAACGCCGAACTCCCAACCAGATCCGAGCAGGGCAGCCTCGAGCGAGGCGAGCGTTACACCGGCTTCGACAGTTGCCTGGCCTGCCGTGGCGTCGATGTCCCGGATCCCGTCGAGGCGCTGCATCGAGACGAGTACCCCGCCTGCGGATTCCGGCCCCGGTACCCCACCCCCCACCAGGCCGGTATTCCCGCCCTGCGGGACGAGCGGCACGCCGTGGTGGCGACAGATGTCAACCACGGCCCGAACCTCGCCGGTGTCCCTCGGTCGCACCACAACGCGACACGAGCCGACGAACCGACGGGTCCAGTCGGTCTCGAACCCGGCTCGGCGCTCCGCATCCGCCAGTACATGGGAGCCCCCGACCGCAGCCGCGAGTTCGGCCTCGAGGGCTCCTTGCTTCACGCGTGTCCCCGTTCGCGCAGCAGGCAGGCCCCAATGAGTAAGCACGCGCCGACCACCGTGACGACCGCGCCGAAGCGCGTCTCCAGTGGGCTCCCGAGCACGATGGCTGGCACGGCGAGCACGTAGGCCGCTACCGCCAACCCGAAGACCCGCGCCCCGATGGAACAGCGCATAACGAGCAGCACGACGGCACAGAGCAGCACAAACGGAACAATCGGCCAGCCGACGATGGCCACCCGCTCGAGCGGTCCGGTAGCGACCCCCAGCCTCCGGGCCAGGCCGGAGAGCTCGTAACTGGTCCGCTCCCTCTCACCGGTCCGCAGCCACGGAAGAAAGCTTCCGAGCAGCGCGACCACCCCGCCGGCAGAGGCGAGCGAGGAGCGCAGGGTGGGACGGGGCACGAACCGACGTTAGCCAGCCACTACCTTGACGCGAATGCAACGGATGGCTCTTTATCTCCAGGACAAGCACCCAATGGCGTACGAGCTCGAGGTGGCCGAATATGCCGAGACGAAGGGTTTCACCGAGATTTGGCAGGCCGATACCCGGCTGGCGCGCGATTGCGTGGTGATGATGAGTGCACTGCTCACCCGGACCAAGACGCTCCGGATCGGCTCTGGCGTCCTGCCGATCTGGACCCGCAATCCCGCGGTCATCGCCGCAACCTGGTCCACGATGTGGGAGCTCGGCGGTCTCACCGAGGACGGCCAGAGCAGGGTGATGTGCGGAATCGGCGCGTGGTGGGAACCCATTGCGAGCCGTGTCGGCGCCGACCGCCGCAGGCCCCTCAAGGCCATGCGTGAGCACGTCGAGGCCATTCGTGAACTGTTCACGATGGAGGAAGTGACGTACGAGGGCGAGTTCGTGAAACTCGATCGAGTCAAGCTCGACGTTGCCTACGGCGATCGCTCACCGAGGGATATCCCGATCTACATCGGCGCCACCGGCGACAAGATGATGGAGATGACCGGCGAGATCTGCGACGGCTGCGTGCTCAACTATGTCGTTCCCGTCGAGTACATCCGGTCCGCCGTGGACAAACTCGCGGTGGGCGGTGCCAAGTCGGGCAAGACAATCGACCAGATCGATCGTCCGGAACTGCTGGTGTGCTCGCTCTCCGACGACGACCCGGCTGAGGCGATTCGAACCGGCAAGGCGCTGGTTGCGTACTACCTCGGAACCGAACCGCACATCATGGAAGCAAGCGGCGCGGATCCAGACCTCGTGCGTCGGGTGCAGGAGATCGTCGGCTGGCCCGCCACGGAAGCCGACTATCGCAAGGCAGCCGACATCATTCCCGACTCCCTCGTGCGGAGCCTGATGGCGGTCGGGACGGCTCATGAGTGTCGTGAGAAGGTGGCCGAGTACATCGACGCCGGTGTGACCTGTCCGATCCTGTTCCCGATGATGGATGACATTCACTCTGTCGTGGATGCCTTCGGGGGCTGGACCCCGTGACCCGTTCGCTCACCATCGAGGACGCTGCCATCGTCACTTCGGATGACGTGGGCACTGTTCATCCTCGCGGGTGGGTTCATGTGGTGGGTAACGAGATCGTGGGAGTTGGCGCCGGGGAGCCCCCGCCGTCGGCACGGACGGCCGATGAGGTGATCACTGCCCGCGGTTGCGCCGTGATGCCCGGGATGGTGAATGGGCACACCCATCTGTTCCAGACCCTGTTCCGGGGTCTCGGGGACGACAAGTCGTTGCTCGACTGGCTGCGCGACTACATCTGGCCGGCTGCGTCGGTGATGACCCCGGCAGAGATCGCTGCTGCAACGGCGGTAGGCATCATCGAGAACCTCCGCACCGGGGCTACCACGGTGATCGATCATCAGTACCTCCACCCCGGTGGAGCCCACGACGACGCAGTGCTGGAGACGGCGGACCGTCTCGGTGTCCGGTTCCTCCTTGCCCGTGGCTGGGCGGATCGCAACTACGAGCCGCGCCTTACCGAGACGGTCCCAGAGGTGCTCGAGCGCACCTCCGCAGTGGCGAGACGCTGGCACGGTGCCGGGGACGGGCGGATCCGGGTGGAGACAGCCCCACTGATTCCGTGGGGCTGTTCCGACGAAGCGGTCCGCGCCGCCACTGCAGCATCACGCTCGTGGGGGGCGGGAATGCACGTCCACTGTGCTGAAACCGCAGTCGAGGTGGAGATGAACCTCCAGGAGCGCGGCATGCGTCACGTGCACTGGCTCGACTCGCTCGGCGTGCTCGGTCCCGATACCCAGTTGGCCCATTCGGTATGGCTCGACTCCGACGAGATCGACCTTGTTGCCGCCCGAGGTGCGACGGTGGTCCACTGCCCGGTGAGCAATATGTACCTCGCGTCAGGTGTGGCTCCCATTCCCGAGATGCTGCGACGGGGTGTGTCGGTAGCACTCGCCTCGGACGGACCCGGCAGCAATAATCGCCAGGACCTCTTCGAAGCGATGAAGGTCGCTGTGCTGCTCCAGAAGGTCCACCACCTTGATCCCGTGATCCTCCAGCCCGAACACGCGCTGCACATGGCAACCCGAGGGGGCGCCCGAGCCGCCGGGCTCGGTGACCGAATCGGGGCGATCGAGGCAGGACGTCTCGCGGATCTAGTGGTCGTTGACCTCAACAGCGTCTTCGTCGCACCGGTCCATCGCGTCGTGTCCGCGCTCGTGTTCAACGTCACGCCCCGCGAGGTCCGCCACGTCGTGGTGGATGGCAGGCTCGTGATGAGGGACCGAGATCTGCTGGTGGCCGACGAGCAGGCCGAGCTACGAGCCGCCGTCCAGTGCTGCCGTGAACTGTTCGAGAGGGCGGGGCTCGGCCAGCCACTCCGACTAGATTGACGACTGTACAGCGCTGTAGTTATTGCGCTGTACGTCAGCTTTTACGAGGAGGAACCATGCCCAAGGTGCTGGAGTATCACCGTCCGGTGTCGCTGGACGAAGCCGTCAGCCTGCTGGCACTGCCCGATGCAGCGGTCCTCGCCGGGGGCACCCGGATCAACGCGACGCCGTTCGACGGCCAGGTCGTAGCGATCGACATCCAGGCCCTCGGGTTGATTGGCATCGAGGCCATCGGTGCCTCCAGCCTTCGCGTCGGGGCGGCGACGACCCTGCAGCAGGTGGCGGACCACCCGGCGGTTCCCGCCGTGCTTCGCGAACTCGCCCGCCGCGAGGAGCCGAGCACCCTGCGCACGCTCGCCACCGTCGGGGGCACCGTGGCCTCCGGTGGTTGGGAGAGCGAGTTGGTCACCGGCCTCCTTGCTGCAGGTGCAGAGGTGACACTAAGGACCGCCGCCGGAACGAAGACAGTCGGGTTGGCCGCGCTGCTCGCGGACTGCGAACTCCTGCGGGGGGCACTGATCACTGAGGTCTCGCTCCTCATCGACGGCACCTTCGCTGCAGACCGCACCGGCCGCACGCCGGGCGACCGAGCGATCGTGCTAGCCGTCGCCCGCCGCTCGGCGGCCGGAGCGGTCACCGTTGCGCTCAGCGGCATCGCAACCACCCCGCTCGTCGTGGAGAACCTCGAGGGCCTCGTTCCCCCATCGGATTTCCGGGGTACCAGCGAGTACCGACGCCACCTCGCCCTGGTGCTCGGTGCCCGTGTCCGCACGGCGGTGGCAGCATGAGAACCACCACGTTCACACTTAACGGTGAGGTCTGCACGGCTTCCAGCCATCCGGGAACCTCCCTGCGCGACGTCCTGCGCGCACAGGGCTGTTTCAGTGTCCGCTTCGGGTCCGATGATGGCTCCACCGGCGCCGCAACGGTCCTCCTCGACGGCATTCCAGTCTCGGCCGATGTCGTGCTCGCGGAACAGGTCTCCGGACGAAGTGTCGAGACCGTGGAGGGGCTTGAGGGTCCCTACGGCGAGCTTCACCCGATCCAACAGGCGTTCATGGTGACCGGAGCGCTCCAGTCCGGCTACTCCGCCGGGGCGATGATCATGGTCACCAAGGCACTGCTGGCGAGCAACCCGAGGCCAAGCGAACGCGAGATCCGGGACGCCCTGTCCGGTGTGCTCGATCGCGAAACCGCATACGTCAAAGTCATCGAGGCGGTCCAGCGTGCGGCGGCGATGTTGCGCGGCGACGCAGTCGAACCGTTCCGCCCGCACATCCTCACCCCGCTCACCAACGGTCGCGACGCTGCACCCTACGAGCCGAGACCCACCGCACCCGGCGTCTCGCCCGCAGTGCCCCGCGTCATCCCGTCGCCAGATGTGCCCGAGATGAACGTCGTAGGGAAGCCCGAGATCAAGGTGGACGCGCTGAAGCTCGTCAAGGGAAATGCTGCGTTCTCCGACGACATCGAGATGCGCGGCATGCTTACCGCCAGGGTGCTCCGCAGCCCGCACGCACATGCCCGCATCCTCGACATCGACGACAGCGAGGCGGTGGACTTGCCGGGCGTACACGCCGTCATCCACTACAAGAACACCAAGCGCGTCATGTACGCCTCCGGCGGCCAGAGCTGGCCGAACCCGCTGCCGTGGGACCAAGTGTCGTTTGACAACAAGGTTCGCCACGTCGGCGACCGTGTCGCCGCAGTTGCGGCAGACACCGCCGACATCGCCGCTGCAGCGCTTGCACTCATCAAGGTGACCTACGAGGTCCTGCCTTTTATCCTCGACGAGCGCGAGGCAATGGAGCCCGGTGCACCGGTAATCCACGACGAGCCCGATGCCGTCGGCGTTCACGACGCAAGCAAGAACATCGTGCATCACATCCTCGCAGCAACGGTTCCCGACCCGGTTCTGGACGCAGCGTTCGAGAGTGCTCATAAGGTGTACGAGCACACCTTCCGAGTCCATCAGGTTCAGCAGACACCGATCGAGCCCCACGTATGTGTCGGCTGGCTCGACGAGGATGAGCGGCTCGTGTTCCGCACGGCAACGCAAGTTCCCTTCCATGCGAGGCGCATGGTGGCCCCGCTCCTCGGCATGACCGTCAAAGACATCCGGGTCATCAAACCGCGTATCGGCGGTGGCTTCGGGGCCAAGCAGGAGATGCTGCTCGAGGACATCGTCGGCCATCTCGTGCTCAAGACGCGCAAGCCAGTTCGCCTCGTGCTTTCCCGCGAGGAAGAGTTCGCCTCGTCCCGCACACGCCACCCGCAGACCATCACCTATCGGACCGGCGTGGACGATCGCGGTTACCTCGTGGCGCAGGAGATGCGCATGATCGGGAACACCGGTCCCTACGGCACTCACGGATTTACCGTGCAGAACGTGGCGGGGATCCGCGGACTCACGAGTTACAACTGCCCAGCCAAAAAGTTCGACTGTCACGTCGTCTACACGAACATCCCCGTACCGGGCGCGTACCGGGGGTACGGCGCCCCCCAGGCGGAGTTCGCCCTCGAGTGCCATATGGAGGACATCGCCAGCGACATCGGGATGGACCTGATTGCGTTCAAGCGCCAGAACTGGGTCAAGGTTGGCGACAAACTCGACATCGTGATGTACCTCGGCGAGCGGGGTACAGCCGCTGGGGAGGTGGATCCCGCTAGCTACCCACCGGTGATGACGTGCGGCACCGAGGAGTGCGTTGCGCAGGGCATGCGCTCCATCGGTTGGCACCGCCGCAACGATCCGGCTTGGGTGCAGCCAGTCGATCGTCCCAACATCCGCCGAGGGATTGGCTTCGCGTTCTGCATGCACGGCACCGCCATCCCGTTCCTCGACATGGGCGGTTGCTCCATCAAGATGAACGACGACGGGTCGTTTAACGTGCTTGCCGGCGCAGCAGACCTTGGCACTGGTGCAGACACCGTGCTCGGCCAGATCGCTGCGGAGGTGCTTGGCGTTCCCCTCGAGGACGTCAAGATGTACACGGGCGACACCGACATGACCCCCTTCGACGTCGGCGCCTACGCCTCCTCCACCACGTACATCTCCGGTACCGCCGTCAAGCGTGCGGCAGACGCTGTCCGCTGGAGGATCAAGCTGCGGGCTGCTCGACTGCTCGGCCTTCCCGAGGACGAGGCGTGCTCGATCGAACTGCGTGACCGACGCGCGTGGGCACCCGACGGCCGTTCGGTTTCCCTCGAGGACATAGCGCTCAATTCGCTGCACACCGAGGACCACGAGCAGATCATGGGCACGGCCAGTTTCGTGTCGCCGGACTGTCCCCCGCCGTTCGGTGCCCAGTTTGCAGAGATCGAGCTCGACGTCGATACCGGGCAGGTCACCGTCACCAGGCTCGTGATGGCCGTCGACTGCGGCGTTGCGATCAACCCGGTGACTGCCTCAGGCCAGATCGAGGGCGGCATGCTGCAGGCGCTCGGCTACGGCCACTGCGAGGAGTTCGCCTTCGACGAGACCGGCCGGATGCTCAACACAGAGTTCGACACCTACCGCATCTACCGCTCCGACGAGATGCCCGAGATGGAGGTCTTCCTCGTGCAGACGATGGAGGACTCCGGCCCATTCGGGGCCAAGGCCGTTGCCGAGATCCCGAAAGACGGCGTGGCCCCCGCGCTGCGAAGCGCCATCTTGAACGCCACGGGTGTCGCAATCGACGACATCCCCTTCACGCCCGAGCGTGTCTGGCGGGCACTGCAGAACGCACGCTGATGAGCATCATTACGGCTGACTGGGTGATCGCGGAGCCGGGCGAGACCCCGCTGCGTGACTTTGCGGTCAGGGTCGAGGGAAATCGGATCACCCACGTCGAGGATTCATCTCGATTGCGGGCCGACTTCCCCAACGACGAGGTCGTGGATGGCAGCGGGTGCGTGCTCGCCCCGGGATTCGTCAACACGCACGCCCACCTGTACGGGGTGCTTGCTCACGGCATCCCGCTCGTGCAGGCGCCGAGCGGCTTCTGGCCGTTCCTCGAGGACTTCTGGTGGCCGCGTGTGGAGGACGCACTCGACCATGACATGGTGCTCGCTGCAACCCACTGGGTGGGGGCTGAGATGCTCCGAACCGGTACTACCTGCTTCTACGACATCCTCGAGGCACCCAACGCCCTGTCTGGGATTTTGGTTCGGCAGGCAGAGACGGTTCGCTCGCTCGGGCTCCGCGGCATTCTGTCGTTCGAGGCCACGCAACGCGTGAGTGTCGCCAACGGACAGGCGGGTCTCGAGGAAAACCTCCACATGATCGATGCCGGACGTGCCGGCGGTCCTGACGCGCTGGTGCAGGGCCTCATGTGCATCCACACCACGTTCACGTGCCCACCGCCATTCATCGAACAGGCCTTCGCGCTGGCAGAACAGCATGAGGTGCTGATGCATGCCCACGTGAACGAGGGCACGCACGAAGGCATCCTCTGCGCAGAGCGCTATGGGAAGCGCACGCTCGAGCTGTACGACGACCTTCGGGTTGCCGGGCCCCGGATGATGGCCTCGCAGTGCGTGCAGCTCTCCGACAGGGAACGGGACATCATTGCCGAGCGCGGTGTGCGGGTTACCCACATGCCGCTGTCGAACTGTGAGGTCGGCGGCGGCATCGCGCCCGTGCCTGAACTGCTCACGGCAGGGGTCGTACTCGGGCTTGGGAGCGACGGATACCTCAACGACATGTTCTCGGTTATGCGCGGGGCCTTCATGCTCCACAAGGCCCGGCTCCTCAACCCGCAGGTGATGCCCGCCGGAGTCGTGTTCCGGCTCGCCACGGCAGGCGGTGCCGAGGCTCTCGGCCTGGGGGACCGCATCGGACGTCTCTCACCCGGCTATCGCGCCGATCTGCAGTTGATCGATGCGTCGTTCCCTACACCGGCCACGGCGCACAACCTCTATGACCAACTGGTCCTCTGGCGCAGCGGCACCGACGTTCGCGACGTGATGGTAGATGGTTCGTGGCGGGTGCGAGACCACCTCGTCACCGGCTTCGACACCGCCGCAGCGCGCGCCCACGTCGGGGAGCAGGCCCTTCGGCTGTGGAACAGGTCCTGATCCGGGCACTGCTCGCTGCGCTCGATCGCGGGGATGCAGTTGCGATGGCCACCGTGGTCAGTACGAGTCGATCCGTGCCCCGGCACGCCGGGTCGAAGATGCTCGTGTACCCGGATGGAACCACGCTCGGCACGATCGGGGGTGGCGAGATGGAAGCGCGGGTAATCCGGGAGTCGCTCGCCTGCCTCGCCGAGGGTCGTCCTCGGCTCGTCGACTACCAACTCGTCAACCCCGCGCAGGGAGATCCCGGCGTCTGCGGTGGTGAGGTCCGTCTTTACCTGGAGCCACACATGCCCACACCTACCGTCATGGTCATCGGATGCGGACACGTCGGTCGCGCCGTGATCGACCTCGCCCACTGGATGGGATTCCGGGTCATCGCCTACGACGACCGGCCCGATCAGGCAGAGCCTGCCTCGCTCCCCCACGCCGACGTCGTCGTCTCCGGCAGCCTCGCTGACGCTCTCCTCGAGCACCCACCCACAACGGACACCCACATCGTGATGGTTACCCGAAACATGGCACTCGATCTCGAGCTACTGCCCGTTGCCATCGCGACGTCGGCGCGGACGATCGGGCTGATGGGCAGCAAGCGGCGCTGGGACACCACGAGGGAACGCCTGATCGGAATGGGATTCGACAGCGAGGCACTCGGTCGTGTCCGTTCCCCGATCGGGGTCGAGTTGAACGCCGAGACGCCCGAGGAGATCGCCGTGTCGATCCTCGCCGAGGTTGTTGGCCTCCGGCGCGGGGCGCTCTGACCCGGTGCTGTTCGACCAACACCTCGTGATCGTCCGCGGGGGCGGGGATCTCGGTACCGGAGTCGTGGCGAGACTCCACCGAAGTGGCTTCCCGGTGGTCGTCACCGAACTGCCCCACCCGCTGACAGTTCGCCGCACCGTTGCCGTCTCGTCCGCGGTGCTCGATGGGGAGATCACCGTTGAGGGGATGTATGCGCGCAGGGTGGAGACAGCCGAGTTCGCGATGCAAGTTGCACACGAGGGCTCAATCCCCGTTCTCGTGTCCGAGACGCTCCCGCGCATTCCGCGCTCGGTCGTTGTCGACGCGCGCCTCGCCAAGTACAACCTCGACACGCGGATCGATGACGCCCCACTTGTCGTCACCCTCGGCCCGGGCTTCACCGTCGGCGTCGACTGTCACGCCGTCGTCGAGACAGCGCGTGGCCCGCGGCTCGGTCGGGTGCTGCGGGAGGGCGCTGCGCTGCCAAATACCGGCGTGCCGGGCGAGATCGGCGGAAAGGGTGCCGAGCGCGTGCTGCGAACGCCGATCGGCGGCATGACGCGGTGGCGCGTGCAAATTGGCGACTCGGTGCGACAGGGGGACGAGATCGGTCGGGTTGGAGGCGCGGTGATCAGCGCGCCTTTCGACGGCGTGGTGCGCGGCCTGATCGCCGGCGGCACACCCGTCTGGATCGGCATGAAGATTGGCGACGTGGATCCCCGGTCCGATACACGCTTCGATGAAATCTCCGACAAGGCCCTTGCCATCGGCGGCGGCGTGTTGGAAGCGGTGATGAGTTGGGTCTCGGCGACCTCGTGATCGACGCGCTCGGGATCCGCCCGGGGTCAGTCGTGGCGCTCGTCGGCGCCGGCGGCAAGTCAACGCTGATGCAGGAACTCCACCGTGCGGGCTCGACACGCGGCTGGCGCTGCGCCACCGGCACGAGCACCAAGGTGTACGCGAGTCAGGCGGACGCGCTCCCGGGCTTCCTCCACAGCCGCCGCGAGGGCGACAAGCTCGTAGGGCTCCCACCGGAGGACATCGACCAGTGGGTGCGCGAACACCGTCCGGACCTGTGTGTCATCGAGGCAGACGGTGCCCGGAGCCGACGAGTCAAGGCTCCCTCGCAGAATGAACCCGTTATCCCGGGCAGCACCACGCTGGTGATCGCTGTGATCGCTGCGGATGCCATCAATCGGGTGATCGAGGACGTTGCCCACCGTCCCATGCTTGTCGCAGCCGTGTGCGGGTGCGGGCCGTACTCACGCCTCACCCCACAGCGAGCGTGCACGCTGCTCAACAGCGAGCGCGGTGGTCGCAAGCACGTGCCGGAGGGCGCAGGATTCGCGGTGGCGATCACCCGCGTCGGTCCACGCCAACGGACCGACGCCGACAACCTCACCGCCCTCCTCGCTGACGTCGGTGTGTCCGTCGTCCTGCTGGAACGGATCCCCGAACCGCCAGAGAAGGACCCCGACAGCGTCGGGTTCCCACTGCCCCGGGCCAACCGTCACTAGTGTCGGATCTCGTGGTTACTGCCAGCGTCAACATCATCCCGGAGGGACCGATCCCCGAACTCGTCGCGCTCGCCGTGCTCGCCGAACGCCTCGGCTACGGGCGCTGCTGGGTGTACGACGAGGGTCTGGCAACACGTGATGTGTACGTCACGCTCGCCGCCATCGCTGCGGCCACCGACAGGATGAAGCTCGGCACCGGAATCACGAACCCCTACACACGACACCCCGCAACCACTGCGGCAGCAACCGTCAGTCTCGACGAGATGAGCGGCGGGCGGGCATTCCTCGGTATCGGGGCAGGGGGATCGCTCACGCTGGACCCGCTCGGGCTGCAGCGACCCTCACCGCTCGGCTCCGTGCGCGACGTCATCACGGCGTGCCGGTCGCTCTTTGCCGGCGAGGCGGTCACGATGGCGGGCACGGGCTTCACGCTCCGCACGGCGCGGCTGGGATTCCCGGCTCGCGCTGACCTCGAGATCTGGCTCGCCGGACGCGGCCCGAGAATGCTCGCGCTCGGCGGCGAGATCGCCGACGGCGTGATGCTCGACTTCATCCACAAGCCGGCGCTCGGCGACTACATCGCCAAGGTGCACTCGGGTACGCGCCCAGGGGCACCAGCCGCGCGCATCTGCTACTCCACCATGGTCATCACCTCCGACGAGGCGATGGAGCAGACGAAACCGCACATGACATACCGCATCGTGGACTCACCCGCCGAGGTGAAGGACGCTCTGGGTATCACCGAGGACGATGTTGCGCGCATCCGCAACGCGATGTCGGGCGGCCTGCATGCGGCCGCGGAATTCGTCCGGGACGAGTGGGTGCTCCCCTTCGTCGTCTCTGGTACCGAGAGCGACTGTGCTGCCGAGCTGGCGAGGATCGTCGAGCGGTACGGGATCCAGGAATTCCTCCTGCCCCTCCTCGACCTCCACCGGGCACCGACGCTCCTCCACACGGTGTCCGACGTGATGAAACGGGTGAACTGATGTCCGGTCCCCCCGGTGTCGGCCCGGAGCGCTTCCTACTCCCCTGCTACACCCAACCTGCGGACGAGGCGACAAGCCGGGCGGGGCTCGTGTTGGGTCCTCAGCCAGCGCTGCCTGCGATGCAGGACCCGGTGTACCCGCCGGTGCTTCGGCCCTCGTCGGAGCCACTCGTCCCACTCTCGCACCGACGCATCAGGGTGCTGTCGAACTATTGGCACGCCGGGTGGGACGCAGCACTGCCCACCACCTGGCTGCGGGCTGAGGCGTTCGATCGGCTGTCGCACGCTGCCGAACGGCTGCCCAACCGCCTCGGACTCGCCATCTTCGACGCGTGGCGTCCGCTCGCTCTGCAGGCTGAGCTGTACGACGCGGCGTACCACGAGCCAGGCCTTCCCGATGGCTTCGTGGCCGAGCCCACTCCCGATGCCACTGTTCCGCCACCGCACCTCACCGGCGGAACAGTGGACCTCACGCTCACACTCGACGGCACACCCCTCGCGCTCGGCACCGGCTTCGACGATTTCACCGCCGCAGCGTTCACCGAGAGCCTCGAGCAGGTCCCGGGATCCTCGCGCGAGCTCAGGCGGCTGCTTTACCACACCATGCGGGGGGCCGGGTTCGTGGTGCTGCATTGCGAGTGGTGGCATTTCGAGTTTGGTACGCGCCGGTGGGCAGCCATCACCGGCAACGAGCCGCACTACGGCCCGGCGAAGCTCCCGGACCGCTGAATACACGTGGTCCGCGAGGCATGGCGACCTATCGTGGCGCCATGCCCACCACCGATGACTGGCGCACACACGGCTTCATCCGCGTTGCAACGGTAACCGCCGAGGTCACTGTCGCCGATCTGGAGGCCAACCGCAGGTCCCTCGAGTCCGCCGTCCGGTCGGCAGCGGCCCTCGGCGCCACCGTCGTCGTCACACCGGAACTCGGCCTCACTGGCTATTCGGCAGGCGACCTCTTCGCCCAGCAGTTACTGCTCGCAGGTGCGTGGAGCGCCCTGGGACATCTCGCGGAGAATCTTGCGGACCTCGGCCACGTAACCGCCGTCGTTGGGCTGCCGGTTCGGGCAACGGACTCCCGCGTGTACAACGCGGCGGCCGTTGTGTCCGGGGGAACGATCTGGGGCATCGTTCCCAAGCAATACCTGCCGAACCGCGCGGAGTTCTACGAGGACCGCTGGTTCACCCGGGCGCTCGGTCGAACCCTGCCCGCAAGCATCGAGGGGATCGCGTTCGGCACCGACCTACTGTTCGATCTCGGGGCGGAAGGTGCTGTGCTCGGTATTGAGTTGTGCGAGGACCTGTGGTCCGCTAGCCCGCCCAGCGGCACCCTCGCGCTCGCCGGGGCAACGATCATCGCCAACCCCAGTGCGTCCCCCGAGGTGCTCGGCAAATCCGTTTATCGGCGCGAACTCGTCCGCATGCAGTCAGCCCGCTGTCTCGCCGCGTATCTCTACGCAGGATCGGGCCCCGGCGAGAGCACGATGGACGTAGTGTTCGCCGGTCATTCCCTCGTTGCCGAGAACGGCGTCATTCTCGGGGAGACCAAGCGCTTCGAATTCGGTGAGCACATCGTGACGACCGACATCGACCTCACCCAATTGCTGCACGAGCGGGCAACGAACTCGAGCTTCGCAAGCGCCGATCCGGGGCCACACCGGATGGTGTCGGTTCCGCTCCGGCCCGCCCCTGCGCCGCTCGCAGACCTCAAGCGTGCGATTGACGCACACCCGTTCGTGCCATCGGACGCCGCCAGGCGCCGGGCGAACTGCGAGGAAATTTTCGCCATCCAGGCGACCGGCCTCGCCAAGCGTCTCCGGCACACCGGCAGCAAGCGGGTCGTTCTCGGCATCAGTGGTGGTCTCGACTCCACCCTTGCGGTGCTGGTGGCATGCAGGGCTCTCGACGTTCTCGGCATCGACCGGTCTGGTGTGCAGGCAATCACCATGCCCGGCTTGGGCACCACGGACCGGACGTACAAGAACGCACTCGGGCTCATGACCGCTCTCGGAACCACGCCCCGGGAGATCCCGATCGCTGATGCCGTGCTCGCCCATTTCGACGACATCGGTCACGACGCGCACACCCACGACGTCGTGTACGAGAACTCCCAGGCCCGCGAGCGAACTCAGATCCTCATGGATGTTGCCAACGAGGTTGGCGGGATGGTGGTTGGCACCGGCGACCTCAGCGAGGCGGCGCTCGGATGGATGACCTTCAACGGCGACCACATGTCGATGTACCACGTGAATGCCGGCGTGCCCAAGACCCTCGTTCGCTATCTCGTCCAGTGGGCGGCCGACGAACTCTTCGAGGGCGAGACCCGTCGCATTCTGCACGACATCGTGGACACGCCGATCACACCGGAACTCCTTCCCCTCAAGGACGGCAGACTCGCCCAGAAGACCGAGGAGGTGGTGGGCCCGTACGACCTGCACGACTTCTTCCTCTTCCACATCGTTCGTTACGGCTCGAGACCCGCCAAGGTCTTCGCGCTTGCACAAAAAGCCTTTGGCGGCCGATACGACGGTCCAACCATTTTGTCCTGGCTTGAGGTCTTTGTCCGCCGTTTCTTCGCACAGCAGTTCAAACGATCGTCGATGCCCGACGGCCCCAAGGTGGGCTCGGTCGCCCTGTCCCCCCGTGGTGACTGGCGCATGCCGAGCGACGCATCGTCTGCGTCGTGGCTCACCGAAGTTCAGTCGCTCCGCACGTAAGCGCACAGCGCTCAGCGCAGCAGTGGACGAACTTCCTCGGCGTACCGCTGCATCTGCTCCTCCGAATAGGTGTACGAATCTCCCGGGAAGTTCGGGTAGATCGTGAAGTGCTTGAGGTTTAGGGCGTCCTTGTACTCCTGAATTCCCTCCGCCACTTCCTCTGCTGTCCCGATGACCCACACCTTCTGGTCAACGGACTCCTCGAGCGTCGGGATCAGCCCACTGGCTGCAGGCTTGCCGTCCTTGCCCATGTACCCCTTGGACCATCCGTACGGGCCGAGGAACTTCCAGTACTCGTCATGACCCGGTCGGGCGGACTTCCACGCCTGCTCGTGACTGTCCTCAATGCGGATGTTGAGCACGAGATTGCGTTTCTCTCCAGGGGCGAGCGTTCCGTGGTGCTGCTCCCACACCTCGGCGAACCGGTCCCAACGCTGCTTGATGAACTGGTGGTGCATCAACCAGAAGACCCCACCAAAGCCGCGCTCGGGAACGTGTTGCAGGGACGGCGGAGACGTGATCGCCTGCCACACCTCATACGGGTACAGCGGGCGCGGCACGAGCGTGAGCGTCTCGACGAAGCCTCCCCGGTCGGGGATGCCGTCCGGGGGGAACACAAAATGCTTGCCCCGGTACGAGAAGGACTCGTTCTCGAAGGCAGTGAGGATTACGTCCATGCACTCCTCCATCACCTCACGGTTCATCTGATCCGCTACGGCTTGGTCGGGGTTGTCGAACGAACCCACCTGGGTACCGAGGGCCTGCGCCTCGCGCGGGACGGTTCCCCGTCCGACACCGAGCACAGCCCTACCGCCTGAAAGGTTGTGCAGGGTGGCGAAATCCTCGGCGAACCGCAGAGGATGCCACTGCGGGATGATGTGGAACATCGCCCCGATCTTGATCCGCTCGGTTTTCATTGCGAGTGCCATACCGAAGAGCAGGCCATTGGGCACCACCTCGTAGCCCTCGTGCTGGAAGTGGTGCTCGGTGAGCTGGAACACGTCGAAACCGAGCCGTTCGGCGGCGACTCCCATGTCGAGCAGACGCATTGCGGCGTTCCACATCTCCTGCTGGCTGTACCGGCGGTCCGTGGGCGCTGGAAGCCCGGGGCCGGCATCGTCCATCTCCACTGCTCCGAACATGAATACGCCGGTTTCCATGGGTTTGCTCCTCAACAACGGTTACTGGACTGCCCGTATCGTACGCGCCGAAACCGGGCTACTCGGTGGTACGGCCCATGAGGGATGGATGAACGCTGTGTTTCATTCAGCCGGCACCCGCTGCGGGCACTAACCTCACCTCTGTGTCCGAGGCCCCGACCACCCCCACTGCCGCTACCACGAGCGCTGTTCTGTCGTTCAGGAATGTCTCCAAGACCTTTCCCGACGGCACCGCCGCGCTCTCACCGGTGTCATTCGACATCCAGCCCGGGGAGTTCGTCACCGTCGTCGGTCCCTCCGGCTGCGGCAAGTCCACCCTGCTCAAGGTTGCCTCCGGGCTGATTCCCGCCACGTCTGGCGAGATCGATGTCGACGCGGAAGACCTCGGTTACGTCTTCCAGGACGCCACGCTGCTCCCGTGGCGCACCGTCCAGAAGAACGTCGAACTGTTCCTCGAGCTCCACAAGGTGGACAAGGCCAAGCGTTCAACGATCGCCGCCGAGGCCATCGAACTCGTCGGGCTCAAGGGCTTCGAGCGTCACCATCCCAAACGCCTCTCCGGCGGCATGAAGATGCGGGTGTCGCTGGCACGCTCGCTCACCATGAAGCCCAAAGTCTTCCTCTTCGACGAGCCGTTCGGCGCGCTTGACGAAATCACCCGAGAGCGCCTGAACGACGAGATCAGTCAGTTGTTCGTCCGTGAAAAGTTCGGTGCGCTTTTCATCACACACTCGGTCTATGAGGCCGTGTTCCTGTCCACACGGGTGCTCGTCATGAGCTCACGTCCCGGGCGCATCACCGCAGAGTTCAAGGTGCCGTTCGCGTACCCGCGCTCGCCGGATCTTCGCTTCGACCCAGAATTCGCGAGACTGACCGGCGAGGTCAGCCACGCGCTCCGCGACGCCCACTCCTGACACGAGCAGGCTCAGCCCTCCCGGGTGCAAGCGAAGGCGTATCCAACCGTTCAGCTACGGTTCGCGACATGAGCGGGATCACCCACCGTCAGGTTGAGGCCAACGGGCTGTCCGTCCACATCGCCGAACAGGGTGAGGGCCCACTCGTTCTGTTGTGTCACGGGTTTCCCGAGTCCTGGTACTCGTGGCGCCATCAGTTGCCTGCGCTCGCTGCAGCGGGATACCACGCCGTGGCGATGGACATGCGCGGGTACGGCTCCACCACCCAACCGCAAGAGATCGCCTCGTACAGCATCAGCCACCTGATCGGCGATGTCGTCGGCATGGTTGCGGCATTAGGAGAGCAATCGGCCGTAGTAGTCGGGCACGACTGGGGGGCTCCGGTGGCTTGGTGGTCCGCGTTGATGCGTCCCGACCTGTTCAGTGCTGTTGCCTGCATGAGCGTGCCGTACCTGCCGCCAATCGGTGCCCTCCCCGAGGGAACCACCATGAACGATCTCATGCGGATCAAGGCGAACGGACTCGACTATTACCGCCTCTACTTCCAGGAGCCGGCACTCGCCGACACCGAGCTCGATGCGGACCCGACCCGGGGAATGCTGGGGATGCTGTACACGATCAGCGGCGACATCGTGCACGATGGTGTGCACCCGCAGGGATGGGACGGACACTTCCCGCTCGGTCAACGCTTCATCGACCAACTCGTCCTGCCCCAAACGTTGCCGGCGTGGCTCACGCAGGCCGACGTCGACTACTACGTCGGCGAGATCTCACGGTCGGGGTTTTTTGGCGGGGTCAGTTGGTACCGGAACATCAACTCGATCCCGGCCATCCTTGCGCCGTTCGTCGGCAGCACCATCCGCCGGCCGTCGTTCTACATCGGCGGGGACCTCGACGTTATCGCAGGCAACACGCCCGACTCGATCGCTGCCATGAAAGCAGCGCTTCCCGACCTTCGCCACTGCGAACTGCTGCCCGGTGCAGGCCATTGGATTCAGCAAGAGCGTGCGGCCGAGGTCAATGAGGCACTCCTCGCCTTCCTCGGCTCGCTCGACGCCTAGATCCGGGTCAGTCGCGAGTGGTACCTGCGGGCTCGTACCACCGGCGGGTGGAGAGCGTTCCGAGCACGGAGAAGATGGCAAAGACGGCCACCCCGAGCAGGCAGGTGTAGATCACGGTGGCAAACATGCTCGGCATGTCGAACTTCGACTGCATCCGTCGATAGTTCTCGATGAGGTGACCGAGACCGGGGTCACCACGACGGAAGAAATACTCACCGACGATCGCGCCGACAACCGAAAGCCCTGCCGAGATCCGCAGCCCGGTGAAGATCGCTGGCATCGCACCCGGGAACTGCAGTTTCCAGAGTCGCCGCAGACGCCCGCCCCCGTGAAGCGTAAACAGATCGTGGTGGCCATCGTCAGCGGACTGGAGCCCGAACAAGGTGTTTGTGAGGATGGGGAACACAGCAATGACGACGCATACGATCACCCGGCTCTTGAAGTCGTAGCCGTAACGGATCTGGATGAACGGCACGAGCGCGAGGATCGGGATGGTCTGCAGGGCAACTGCCCAAGGAAATACCGAGCGCTCCACCCATCGGGCCTGGCTCATCAGCACGGCAATCGCCACCCCGATAATGCTCGCGATCAGCAGACCGACCGCAGCCTCCTTGGTGGTCTGCAGCAGTGCGTGGAGGATGTCGCCGCGCACGTATTCGCAGATGACCTTGCCTGCGTCGTCCACCTTGCAGTTCGACGAGTTCCAGAACCCCACGCGGAACACCGAAGCTGGACCCGGAACGATCGCCTTCTTGCTCGGGCTGAGGTTTGCCGACAGCAGGTGCCACCCCGCAACGAACGCCGCCAGGAACAGCGTGGGACCCATCACTTTGAGGACACGGCTTCGCACTGCGGAACCAACCGGGGCGCGGGAGCGGGTCAACGGTCGTGTCGGGGAGTCGGACTCACTCATACCGCCTCATTCTTTCAGAAAAGGGACATCGGCCCGGGATCGAGAGACCCCGGGCCGACGTATTAACTCACTCGTTCGATCAGGTCAGAATCCGAGGCTGATGCTCGGATCGATGAACTGATTGTCGATGATCTCGGCGCACTGCAGACCTTCCTTGACGCCTTCGACGTTCGCCGCCTTCTCCAAGGGGTTGAACTCATCGATGAGCTTCTGGATGCGCTCACAGTCCATGTCGCCAGCGACTGGGGTGACGCCGTCGCCGACGAGACCTTGCTCCTTCATGACGACGGTGGCGGCGGCGTTGCCCTCAGAGGACTCTGCCCAGTTCATGGACGTGCCGTAGCCAGCCAGCATGTCGTTGACCGCCTTCGGGTCCGCCATGTAGTCCACGAGGGCCTTTTGTGCCATCGGCACGAAGGCCTTCAGGCAGGCTGCGTCCTTGGTAATCGACTCGGGCTTGACCGACAGAGCCGACTGGTAGATGGTGAAGCCGGCGTCGTACGTCAGGGCCGTGGCGATGGGCTTCTTCCAGCCGTCAATGAGGTTCTGGTAGGAGTAGATCTCCGCCGTGGCGTAGCCCTGCTGGAAGAGGTCGCCCTTGGACACGAACAGCGACGGGGAACCGTCGTAGGAGGTGTCGAGCTGGCTGGCCTTCCAGATTCCCTTGCCGACCATGTAGTCGATGTAGGCACCGCCCTCAAAGACACGGATCTGGCCTTCACCGGCCGTGGCGCCCACATCGGCGAGGGTCTTCACGTCCGGGTACTTGGCCGGGTCCCACTGAATCATCTGCGGGCTCTTCTCGTAGCTCGCGAACACCGCAACCACCGGCTGAGTGGTGGCGTTGCGGATGGCATCGCCGGTGTCGACGTATGCGGCCCACACATCGGGGTCCTGGTACATCTGCTTCGCCGGGGAGGAATAGCCGATCGCCGGGCCACCGGCACGGATATCGATGGTGATGCCAGCGACCTGGCCCGTGTAGCTGCCCTTCTTCGGGTCCTGGGTGCCGTTGGGGCCGATGAGCTGGTATGTCCAGCCGTGATCCGCTTCGGGGAACCAGTCGGTCTGGATGACCATCGGATCCGGGCAACCGGCGTCCTTGAGAGCCGTTGCTGACATCGCGGCGGTCGTCTCGGTGACGGCGGTTGTTTCCGGCGCTGCCGTGGTTTCCACCGATGCTGCGGTGGTCTCCGGGGCAGCAGTAGTTGTGCTGCTGCTCTTGCTGCCGCAAGAAACTGCGATCAGCGCGAGAGCCGCCACGGACACGCTGAGTGTCACAGTGCGTTTCTTCATGTGGTTTGGGTCCTCCCCCAATATGTGGTGTTTGTTCCGGCCGGGGCCGGTCGCTGACTGGTAGCGATGGGTGCTAGCGGCCGGACACTGAATCCGACCGCCACGAGCTGGTGACACGGTTGGCAAGCCAACCGAAGAACAGGAAAATCACGATTCCCATCACCGCAGTCATCGAGATGGCGGCCATGAGCTTGGCCGTCTCGCTGCGCACGGTGTAGGTCTGGATCCGGCTTCCGATGCCGACGGCTCCGGACTTGAAGAAGAACTCCCCGACGATCGCACCAACCACGCTGAGCCCGGAAGAAATCCGGAAGCCGGTGAACATGGCGGGAAGCGAACCGGGCACGTCGAGTTTCACGAGCCTGATTGCGCGTCCGGCCCCGTGCAGACGGAACAAGTCCCGCTGTCCACGTTCTGCGGCCTTCAGCCCGAACAGCGAGTTGGTGATGATCGGGAAGATCGCGATCAACACGCAGACCGACACCCTGGACAACTGGCCGCTGCCGAACCAGATGATCATCATCGGGGTGATTGCGACGATCGGCAAGGTCTGGAGCACCACTGCGTACGGGTACAGCGTTCGCTCGATCGGACGGGCGAGACTCATGAGGAGCGCTAGGAACACGCCGATAGCGATGGCGAGGGCAAGCCCAATCAGCGCTACCTGCGCCGTCTGCCAGAGCGAACGCAGCATCTCGGTGAGATTGCGCGAGATGAGGAATCCCTTGCGAACGACGTCATGCGGGTACGGCTGGAACTGGTTCCGGCTCAACTGATTGTCGAACTGCACCTTGCTGGTGAGGTACCAGACCCCGATCAACAGCCCGAGGACAAGCACCGGGGGCAGCGTCTTCGACACACGCCCCGACCAAGCCGGTCGACCGCGGTGCATGACCGAACTCACCGGTTGCCCTCGGCAAGCAGTTGGGCTTTGCTGATCTTTCCGGTCGGTGTCATCGGCATGAACTCCAATACTTCCACGGAAAGCGACGCCGGACAGCGCCCGAGTTCCTTCTGTACAAACTGTACGAGGGCGTTTGTGTCTGCAGGATGAAGCGTCGGTTCGACGGGGGTGACGAAGGCAACCGGCCGCTGACCGAGCGTCGGGTCCGGGAAGCCGACCAGTGCCGCTTCGCGCACCGATGGATGGCGCATCAGCACCTCCTCCACGTCCCTCGGGTACCACTGTTCGCCGAGCACCGTGAGTCGCTCGCTGAGTCTGCCCCTCATGAACACAAAGCCCCCGGTGTCTATGAAGCCAACGTCGCCGGTGTGAAGCCAACCATCACGGAGGGTCTCCGCGGTCTTGTCCGGCCGGTCCCAGTACCCAGCCATGAACCCGCCGCGCAGGCAGAGTTCACCCAGCGAACCGGTGGGCACCTCGACCCCGTTATCGTCGAGTGCTCGGACTTCTTTGTCCGCCAGCGGCCGCCCGCACGACAGCAGACGGTCATCGGTGACCGGCTGGTCGGCCGCCCAGAGCCCGACAAAGCCACCGAGTTCGGACTGACCGTAGGACTCACAGAGCGGAATGCCGAAGCGGTCCCTCCACGCCTGCTTGAGCCCCGGCGGCACGGGTCCGCCGCCACTGACGGTCAGGCGCAGGCGGCCCGGTGCGCTCCCGCGAACTGTTGACTCATCGAGGAGATCGCGCAGCACGGTCGGGTTCGCCGGGATCGAGGTAACGCCCAGTGCCTCCGCCGCCTCCCAGCCGGACGCGCCGGACCACTTGCTCATCACACACGCTGTCGCTCCGACCGCGAGGACCGGAAGCAGGTTAGCCACCAACTGGTACGAAGAAGACAGTGCGGTCGGCCCGAGGCTCACGTCGGATGCCGTCAGACGGAGACGTTCGGCAATGCAGCGGGTTGCCCGAAGCGTGGGCTCGTGAGAAAGGCAGGCTCCCTTGGGGTTCCCCGAGGTGCCGGAGGTGTACGAGAGGTGTGCAACGTCACTCTCGACGGTCATGTCCGGCGGCGGGGCCGGGGCATCGGCCAGCAGGGCAGACCAGTCGTGAGCGCCCGGCTGCGGACCATCCATGCACACGTAGTGCTCCACCGATGGCAGGTTGGCACGGTGACGATCGATCGTCTCGAGGTAGTCACCTGTGTAGATCAGCACCTTCGGCCGCGAGTCGTTGACGTAGTAATCGAGGGTGTCCGCGTACTGCAGGTTGATCAGTGCGCTGACGGCACCGAGGCGCCAGGTGCCGAACATCGCCGTCAGGTAGTCCAGACCGTTGTGGGCGAAGATGCCCACGCGGTCCCCATGCCCCACGCCGAGCGTGCTCAGCGCACCGGCCACCCGGTCCATCTGTTCGACGGCCTGGGCGTAGGTGAGGGAGCGATTGCGCTCTACCCAGTGGAGTGCAATCTTGTCGGGCGTTCGGTGGGCCCCGTCTCGGAGCAGCTGCTGGAATAACATGCCCCAATTGTGGCCGATGGCGGGCGCGTGGCAAGTTTTGGTGGATGAACATTGCGCATCAGGTCGGTCTGCGGGCGACCATGGCAGACGGAACTGAACTCGTTGCCGATGCGTGGCTGCCGTCCGACGGCGGGCGGTACCCCGTCCTGCTCCAGCGCCTGCCCTACGGGAGGACCGTGGCGTCGAGCCTGGTACTGCCCCACCCGTCCTGGTTCGCCCGACACGGTTACGCCGTCGTCGTGCAGGACTGCCGGGGCCGAGGGGACTCTGGGGGCACGTTTGAGCCCTTCGTCGACGAGGGAGCCGACGGCGCGGCCACGATCGAATGGGCTGCAGGGCTTCCATTCGCGGACGGGCGAGTCGCCACGTACGGATTCTCGTATCAAGGCCTGAACCAGCTGTACGCAGCAGCCAGACGGCCCAAGGGCCTCTGCGCCATCGCGCCGATGATGTGTGCACGCGACCCGTACGAGGGCTGGACCTACGAGGGAGGGACGCTGCGCTGGCCCTTTGCCTGTTTCTGGGCGGCCCAACTCGCGGGCCAGGACGCGCACCGCCCACCGGTGCCGTACGACACCTCGATGGTCCCGATCATCGACGCGCTCGGGGCCGATCCGCCCCGGTGGTTCCAAGAGTGGTTGGCGCACCCCGAGGACGACGGGTACTGGACAGCAAGGCGCCCCGATCTCCAGGCAATCGAGGTGCCGGCGTTCAGCGTTCTCGGCTGGTTCGACGACTTCTCGAGCGGCACTGCACAACTGGTGGGAAGCCTCGGCGCAGAGGCCTGGTTCGGCCCATGGTCGCACATGCCGTGGGGCACGGTGCACGGTGGGATCGAGTTCGGCGTGGATGGGTCCCCCTCGGGCCTACCGGCGGCGCTGCTGGCCTTCTTCGACCGGGCGTTCGGCAGGAGCCAAGCAGCGTCAAAGCCTCCCGTTCGGTACTTCGTTATCAATGAGGGATGGCGTGAGGCGGAGCAGTGGCCGCCCCTGGCACACACCCGCCGATGGTCAGCGCTGTCCGAGTCGGGCTCCGCGCTGTCCCGTTGGGGAGACGGTCGCCTGCTTGAGATCATTGGTGAGGAGGATCGCGTGCTCGGCGCACCCGTTCCGGTAGTGGTCGAGCCCCACGCCCCGGTCCCGGGCGGCCCGATCGATTATCAGGACGAGTCAGCGATCCACGACCGTCGGGACCTCGCGTGCTTCGACACCGAGGCCCTCGGGGAGGACCTCGTGATTGCCGGCAGCCCGACCGTCCGCGTCGTAACCCGCAGCGACCGTCCACGGCATGACCTGATCGCGACGCTGTGTGTCGTGGCCCCGGATCTCTCCGCTCGTGTAGTTACCTCCTACGCCCAACGTATGAGCCACGGAAAGCAGGTCGGCACGGAGAGGCACTGGGAGATCACGCTCCGACCGATCGCCGTACGGGTGCGGGCGGGATCATCGATTCGTCTTACCCTCGGGGGCTCGCGCTTTCCGTGCTACGACCTCAATGCTCACACAGAGACGCAGTCCGCTCACTCACGACGCGAGGAGCAGGTGGTTGCGACGATCGAGATCCTCGCTGCGGGCATCGCTCTGCCGGTGGTCGACACGTTGCCGGCCTCCGGTTCAGCGGCCGACTAGCGCCCGAAGTCGAAGCGCTCGATCTCGCCGAATGCCTCGCACAGCGATCCCACACACGAGTCGAACAGTCGCTTGCCAAGCGCAGCATTGGAACCGGTGGGATCGCCGATGACTCCCGAGGGTCCGAAATCGTTCGACAGCCACCCGAATGAGACCGACCCCCCGAACCGAACGTGCTTGTTCTGCGCCAGACCCTCGGGAACGTGGCGTTCGGCGAGCGTGAGATCCACGAGGTCGGGCCGCAGATGCATGACCATTGATGTCTCGTCGATGCCGGCGTGGATCCCCATACCCAGTTCCCCGCCGGTGGAGGCACCGCCGTGATCGGGCGGCACCATCGGATGCAGCAAGAACGTCTTCAGCCCGTATTTGAGCCGGAGTTCTCGACAGGCCATGCCGAGCAGCGACGTATTCCCACCGTGTCCGTTCAGGATTGCCAGACGTTCCGCCCCGGTCTGTGCTGCGCAACGACCGATGTCGTCCAGCACCGAGAGCATCGTTGTGGCCGAGAGCCAGAACGTGCCGGTGTCCCACGCATGCTCGTTCGACTTCGTATACGCCAGCGCAGGAAGCAACCAGAGATCGTGATCGTCTCCGCACTGCTCCACAGTCGCCTCGGCCGCAGACTGCGCAACAAGGAGGTCGGTGGAGTACGGCAGGTGCGGCCCATGCTGTTCGATAGCCCCGAGAGGCAGCACCAGGGTGGAGCGATCGCTCAGCCGGCCGGGAAGCTCGGATGCTCTCAGGTCCGCAAGACGACGGTGTGAACTCATGGGGCGATGGTAACGGCCGGCTACTCGTGGGCCAGCGTCAGCACGGTCTGCAGGAGTACGTTCGCGCCGGCAGCGAGGTCCGCCGGAGCGGTATCCTCGGCGATGTTGTGACTCAGCCCGTTGATCGAGGGGACGAAGATCATGGCGGACGGGCAAACTCGAGCGAGCATCTGTGCGTCATGTCCTGCGCCTGACGGCATGCGCTTCACGGAGTGACCAAGCACTTGTGCGGTCTTCTCGACAAGATCGATCATCCGAGCGTCGAACTCAACCGGCTCAAAGCGGGCGAGCGGCTTCATCGAGATGTCGCAACCCTCCTCGGCCGCCATCCGGTGGGCGAACGCGAAGAGGGCCTGCTCTGCCTGTTGGAGGCGATCCTCATCGGTGTTCCTGAGATCCACGGTGAACGTGACACGTGAAGGGACGACATTCACGAGGTCCGGGAAGGCGTTGAGGCGCCCGACGGTTGCCACCTGCGTGCCACCCATTCGCCGGGCGATGGCCCGTGCCTCGGTGACGACCTGAGCCGCAACAACCATCGGATCGCGGCGCAGCCTCATCGGCGTGGTGCCGGCATGGGCGGACTGCCCCGTCACGATGATCTCGGTCCAGGAGATCCCCTGCACGCCGGTGACTGCCCCGATCGTCACCTGCTCATCCTCGAGCAAGGGGCCCTGTTCGATGTGCAACTCCACAAACGCGTGCGGGAACGCTGCTGCGGGGCAAGGGATGGATCCCGCATAGCCAATGGCGTTCAGCTCGTCGCCGAGGCGCACGCCATCGGAGTCGCTTGCGTCGAGCGCCTCCTCGAGGGCAAGACCTCCGACGTATACGAGGGAGCCGAGCATGTCCGGGGGAAATCGGGCCCCCTCCTCATCGGTGAAGAACGCCACCTGCAACGAGCGCTTCGGGCGCAACTCCGCCTGCTGCACCGCCTCCACTACCTCGAGACCCGCTAGCACACCGAGGTTGCCGTCGAAGCGGCCCCCGGTGCGCACGGTGTCGATGTGCGAGCCCATCATCACGGGGGCAGCCGTCGGGTCCGAACCGGGCCAAGTGCCGACTGCGTTGCCGATCGCGTCGACCGCGACACTCATCCCGAGGTCGCGCATCCACGAAACCACCAGATCCCGGCCGAGCGCGTCCTCCCTGCTTAGGGCGATGCGAGCGTTGCCCCACTCGCCGTTCGGGCCGTTGACGCGTCCGATCTCCCCCAGAGTATTGATTCGGCCAAGGAGGC
>WLJO01000031.1 GCA_009701715.1 Actinomycetota bacterium | reverse complement strand
GCGCGGCCAGGCTCGCGACGTCGAGTGGAAGATGGAGGTCGCGCACCGCATCCACCGGATCGCCACCGAGCGGTACGGGTTGTCCGCCGCCGACCTCATCTTCGATCCACTCACCTTCCCGGTGTCCACGGGCGACGACGACCTGCGACGCGACGCCCTGCACACCATCGAGGCCATCCGCCGCATCAAGGCCGAGATCCCCGGGGCGTTCACCGTACTCGGCGTCTCCAACGTGTCGTTCGGCCTGAACCCGGCAGCCCGTCAGGTGCTGAACAGCGTGTTCCTCCACGAGTGCGTCGTGGCCGGCCTCGATGCCGCCATCGTGCATGCAGGAAAGATCCTCCCGCTGAACCGGATCCCCGACGAACAACGCTCGATTGCGCTCGACCTCGTGCACGACCGGCGGCGACCCGGGTACGACCCTCTGCTCACACTCCTCGACGTGTTCGCAGACGTGAAGTCGGTGCGGGCCGAGAAGCAGGACCGAAGCGGTTGGCCGGTAAGCGAGCGGCTCAAACACCGGATCATCGACGGTGACCGTGACGGTCTCGGGGCGGATCTCGACGAGGCCCTCGCATCGGGCACGAGCGCCCTTGCGGTGCTCAATGATGTCCTGCTCGAGGGCATGAAGGTGGTGGGCGAGCTGTTCGGCTCCGGCCAGATGCAACTTCCATTCGTGCTCCAGTCCGCCGAGACCATGAAGGCCGCCGTGGCCCACCTCGAACCGCATATGGAGCGGGCGGGGGGGTCCACCTCCAAGGGCACCATCGTGCTGGCTACCGTGAAGGGAGACGTCCACGACATCGGCAAAAACCTCGTTGACATCATCCTCACCAACAACGGGTATTCGGTCCACAACCTCGGCATCAAGATCGGCATCAGCGACATGGTCGCGAAGGTGCGCGAGACGCTCGCCGACGCGATCGGGATGAGCGGCCTGCTCGTGAAGAGCACGCTCATCATGCGGGAAAATCTGGAGGAGCTGAACCGTCTGGGTCTCTCCGACATCCCGGTGCTCCTCGGCGGCGCTGCACTGACGCGGACGTACGTCGAGAAGGACCTGCGGGGGGTGTACGACGGCCGGGTGTTCTACGGGCGGGATGCGTTCGAGGGCCTGAGCACCATGGACCGCCTGATGTCCATGAAACGGAGCGGGGACTGGGACCCGGATTTCGGCAGAGTACCCAGCGGTCGAAACCTCCCCCAGCGCCGCAGCGAGCGGGTGCGGGACCCATCCATCGCGCTCCCGCTGCGCTCGCCCGACGTCGTTGCGGACAACCCGGTGTTCCACCCACCCTTCATCGGCTCGCGGATCGTCAAGGGCCTCTCGATCGACGAGATCGCCACGTACATCAACGAGACCGCCCTGTTCCGCAACCAGTGGGCATTTCGCCCCGAGGCCGGCGAGACCGACGAGGACTTCAAGTCCCGAATCCGCCCGATGCTGCGTGAGCGCCTCGCTGTGGCCAAGGCATCGGGCGTCCTCGTACCACAGGTCGTGTACGGCTACTTCCCCGCGAACGGCGACGGCGACGACCTCATCATCTGGACCGACGAGTCCCGTACGGCTGAGGCGTGCCGCTTCCACTATCCCCGCCAGGGCGAGCCGCCGTATCTCTGCATTGCAGACTTCTTCCGCCCGATCGGCGACGGGCCCACGCCGGACAACGCCGACTACGCGGCCTTCCACATCGTGACCATGGGTGAGCGCATCAGCGAGAAGGCCGCCCACCTCTTCGCCGCAAACGAGTACCAGGAGTACTTGTTCGTCCACGGACTCGGCGTGGAGATGGCCGAGGCGCTGGCGGAATTCTGGCACCGCCGGATCCGCGAGGAATGGGGCTTTGCGACCGAGGACGGGCCGAGCCTTGCCGGCCTGTTCCGCCAGCAATACCGAAGTGGGCGCTACTCGTGGGGTTATCCGGCCTGCCCGGACCTCGAGGACAATGCGACCGTGGCCGAATTGCTCGGCGCCGACCGGATCGGCATCGTGGTGAACGAGGAAACCGGTTGGCAGTACCAGCCCGAGCAGACCACCTCGGCAATCATCTGTCACCACCCGCAGGCCAAGTACTTCGTCGCCAAGTAACCCTGTCACACCCCTTTGGGACACTGTGGACATGAAGCAGCAAGCACCCAGTCACGCATCATCCCGACCCGAATCAGCCGAGCAGCCAACCACGTCCGCCCAGACGCAGCCCGCGCTGCCGGCCTCCGTCGACAGTCGGTTTCGTATCAACGAGCGCACGAGGCGCATCGGCCTTGCCGGTGTCGCCCACGCCCGCGCCGTGCTCGCTGAGCAGGCCGCACGGCGTGAAGCCCGCGAGGCGGAACGGGCCTCGTGCCGCACCGCCCCCAACCGGCAGAGCCAACAGCGCGCTGCCTAGCCGGCACTCAGCCGGCTGACGGCGCCAGACTCCGCACGGCGTCCCAGAAGTTCAGGTCCGGATCGAGCGGCTGGATCGCCAGCGAACTGGTGGTTACGCCGTTGTCGAAGTAGCGCTGGATCTGCGCCCGGCACTGGGCCGGGGAGCCGTGAACGATCAGTTCGTCCACCACCGAGTCCGGGATCGCGGCGAGGGCCGCCTTGCGGTCGCCGGCCTTCCATGCGTCCCACATGCCCTGCAGCTGCGGGCCCCGCCCGAGCCATTCGTGGAACGCGGCGTATACCGGCACGTTGAGATACGCAGCAATCGCGAAGCGACCCGCGGCCCTCACCACCTCGGCGTTCTCGCTCGGGCACACGAAGATGCGGCAGACAATCTCTTTGTCCTCGCCGGTCTCGTTGACCACCGAGGCCACACGCTTCACGTCGTCGGCCGACAGCCAGTTGATGATCGTGCCGTCGGCCTCGCGCGCCGCGAGTCGCAGCATGCCCTCGCGCAACGCCGCCACCAGGATCTTCGGCGGCTGCTCGGGGCGCACGTTCAGCTTGAACCCGTTGATCTCAAACGTGTCGTACGACTTGGAGACCTTCTCGCCCGACAGCGCGTCCTTGAGGAAGCGGACCATGTCGCGGACCTTCTTGTAGGGCTCCACAAATGGCACGCCGTTCCAGCGCTCGACGATGACGTTGCTCGACGAGCCGAGCCCGAGCGCAAAGCGGCCAGGGGCCGCATCCGCGAGAGTTGCAGCGCACTGAGCCATACAGGCTGGAGCCCGGGTGAAGGCCGGAACGATTGCCGTGCCGAGCCGCAGGCGCGGCTCCCACGCGGCGGCCATCGCCAGCGGCGTGAAGGCGTCCATACCGTCGGCCTCGGCGGACCAGATGTCGGTGTACCCGAGATCCGCGAGTTCCTCGAGCTTCTGCCGCTGTGCGTGCAGGTGTCCCGGAAGGGGCACGGTCATCCCTGGGCGCTTGGGCAACGTCATGACTGATTCTCCTGGTGTTCGACGGGTTCGAGACTGCGGTCCTTGGGATTGTCCCAGAAACGCACTACACAACTTTGTCCGGCGACGGCGAGCAACGTGCCGTCCTCCGCGTACATATTGACCGAGCCGTGGGCAAACCCGCGCTCCGCCACCTGAATATGGATGTCGAGCAGCACCCATTCCGTGGGAACCGTGCGGCCGAACCGCATCGTGTTGTCGAGGCTGCTGCCGCCACCGGCGATGCCCAGCGCCTGGCCCGTGCCGAGGAACATGAAGTCCCCGAGGATCGACAGCATCGCTGCGTCGAGTGTCCCGACGTACTCCGGCACCCGCACCCACACGCGGGTATTGCCGTCGCCGGGAACGGTGCCGTCGAGGGTTTCCCACGGACGGAACTTGACCGGGCGCTGTTCCACCCGACCGCTCAGGGACTCGTCCTGATCGAGCCGGATCCGCACCCGGGACTCCGATGGACGGGGCACGGACGGCATCGCGACAAACTGACCGGAGTGGGGAAAACTTCGGTCCCCGAGGGCAGCGCTCACGACCAGAATCCGGCGATCCCCCACCCGTAGGACCGCCTGACCCTGTGTGACCTGATTACCGACGACAGAGAGTTCCACATCGATTTCCACCGCGTCCCCCGGGCCGACGAAGGTCAGGAACTGCCCCGTGGTCCAGATGCAACGACGACTCGAAGCGGCCTCGAGCGCAGCGACGCCGGCAGCGATACCGACCCCGCCAAAGAGCGAGCTCCGGCCGCTGCACAGACCCGGGGTGACGGGCAGCACCCATCGCGTGGGGCTCTCCGTTGACTTGAGTCCGAGGAAACTGCGACCGTCCATGGCGCAGGCGACTCTAGGGGGACCGGACCGCTAGCGTCGCCCCGGATGGCGCGCTTGAAGGTGGACAGGCTTGCTATCGGCCTGTTCCTCGCCGTGTCGGCCACGGCCTTCGAGACCCTGGCCGTCGGCACGATGCTGCCGACGATCGCAGAAGAGTTCGACGGCGACCGCCTGTACGGCGCGACGTTCGTCGTCTACATGCTTGCGAATCTCGTCTCGCTCGTCGCAGCGGGTGAACGGGCGGACCGAACGGGTCTGCGCCGTCCGTTCCTCTTCGGTGCCGCATCGTTTGCCGTCGGACTGCTCATCGCGGGGACGGCGAACTCGATGTGGATGCTCCTCATCGGGCGTGCGATGCAGGGCGCCGGCTCCGGGATCTTTGTCTCCCTCTCGTTCGTAGCGGTGCGCCGCGCCTACTCCGATGAGCGCCAGGCAGCGATGTACGCGCTGATCTCCACCGGATGGGTACTGCCCTCACTGATCTCGCCCTTCGTTGCCGGATGGATCACCTCGACCGTCGGGTGGCGTTGGGTATTCATCGGAATGCTCCCGCTCGCCGGGATCGTGGTACTGCTCGCCGTACCGCAACTCGCTGGAGTCGACTCCCAGTCGCAACTGGCCGACGAACCGGCGCCTTCACGCATCCCACTGGCGATCGCTATCGCCGCCGGTATCGGGTTGATGACAGCGGCGTCCTACTCGTCCCGGTGGTGGCTGGTTACCTCGCTCGCGCTCGTGGGGGTGGTCATCGTCGTTGCCTCCCTCCGGCGCCTGATGCCCCCCGGTCTGCTCACCGCCCACCCCGGCCGGCCTGCCGCCATCGCCGCCCGCATCTGTGCGATGGCGGCCTTCAACGGCGCTGACTTCTTCATCCCCCTTGCTGCCCGGCGGATCCACGACGCGTCGCCGACGGTGCAGGGGGCAACAATCCTCGGGGCCGCAGTCGGGTGGAATCTTGGTCAGTGGTTCGCCGTCCGGGCAGGGGATCGAATCGGGTTCCACCGCATGGTCCCGGCCGGGTTCGTTGTGCTCGCTGCCGGGACCGCCTCGTCGATCGCGGTGCTCAGCAGCGACACGCCCCTCTGGGTCACCTTCATCACGTGGAGCATCGGCGGCGTCGGCATGGGCGTCCTCTTCAACCCGACGTCCCAGATCGGTATGGGCTCGGCAAGTTCGGAGGCAGCGGGGCTTGCCTCCACACAACTGAGCGTTGCGGACGTCTTCGGGTTCTCCGTCATGGCCGCAGTTGGGGGTGCGCTGGTGTCCTTCGCTGATCAGACGTCGCTCAGCCTGCGCACGGCGCTCGGATCGGCATTCGTACTGGCCACCGTCGTAGCGCTCGGTGGTGCGTTTGCGGGCAGGCGTATTCGCCCCGCCGAGAGCGTGTGAGCGTCAGGCAGCGAGCACGGCGCGGGCCACGAGGTCCATACCGAACGACGTGAGGATCGCGAGGTACAGCAGTCCGGTGGCGGCCATCACGGCCGAGTAGTACCGCTCGCGGAGGGCGAGTTGCGTCACGATGACGAGCGCGATCGTGGTGATGGTGCACGCCAGCCACATCCATCCGAGCGTGCCGTTCCAGCCGTCGTCCACGGTTCCCTTGATCACGCTGATCATCCCGGTGGGGAGCAGCATGACCGCAACCTCGAAGGGCCAGAGATACACCAGCGACGAGACGAGTTCGTTGAGGAGGCGCCGCGGCAGGCCGGGCTGCACGAGGTACCAGTGGCCGAGCAGCATCGCATCGCTGATCGCGCCAAGGAACGCTGCTCCCACCAGAGTGCGGGATACAGCCACCACGTCGTTGCCGCCCGCGGCCATCCCTGCCGCGACCAGCCCGATCAGGCCGACGAGCGGAACCGCCAGATCCCACCGCGGGTCGAACTCGGGGCCACCGGACGAACCATTCTCGGTCTGCTTGTTGCGCTCGATCCCGGTCTGGGCAGCGATTGCCTCCGTGCGGCGGTCGTGCTCGGCCTGCTGACCCGAAACCCCGGCACGCTTGCGACGGACGGACGAGGCGAGCCCGGCGAGGGCGGTGAGGGCAACGAGGGCGGATGACACTTCCCGCACCGGAACCCGCCCGTAGCGAAGCCCCGTAACGACTGCGCCTGCGGCCATGAGGCCGTAGACACCTCGGAGCAGCCACCCGTAGCCGAGACCGACCTCCCGACGACGGGTGGTGTACCAGCAGAACAGCATCCCGCCGCTCGCCCACTGCAGGAGCACGGTTGCGGCGTCGAGACGGATCACGGCTGCCGAGGGTACCGGCACCGGTACGCTCGGACTCCGTGCGAACTTCGGCCCGATCCCCCCTGGCCGCTCTCGGCATCCTGACCGTCAGCATGTCCATGCTCACGGCGTGTTTCACGGGCGAACGGGCCACGGTAGACACCTCGGACACCATGCCGTCGCCGGTCAGCACCACCCTGGAGGCGCCGGACACGACGATCGCACCCGGCACGCGCAGGACTGCCGCCGCGCTCGCCTCCCTCTTCGGCACACCGGCGACGGGACCCGAGACGGCCACCTTCGAGATCCGCCCGACCGATCAGGCCACACCCGTCACCGCCGTTGTCACGCGAGACGCCACACGGACCGTCGTCAGCATCCGGGACGTCCAGTTCCGGTCCGGCGTCGCTGGACCCTCCACGTGCCGCGAGCAGACCAACGTGTGCACCCCGGGGTTCAATTCGCAGCCGCTCAGCGATCTCGGTATCTCGGCCCAGTTCTGGGGACCATCGGTACGCCAGGAACTGCGCTCGCCCACGCTGGCGTCGCGGATCGGGCCAGTGACCGCCACCGACACCACCGTCGCCGGGCAGGCCGCCGTCTGCATCGACGTGCCGGGGCCGGACCTCACCATTCGCTACTGCGCACTGCCCACGGGCATGCTCGCAAGCAAGAGCACGGCTCGCGTTGTCATCGAGCTCGTTGCGTACTCCGACACCTTCGACGAGCAGCTTTGGGCCAAGTTCCCGGGGAACTGATTCCCCATGACAGCGCACCAGGTCCCACGATGAGCACGAACCGAACCTCAAACCCGGGGTCCCTCACACTTTCCGGGCACCGGCCGTGGTCCGGGTTGTGGTTCGGTGTCGCCGCCATGGGCGCAGCCTCGGGTGTCGTAATGGTGACCGGTGGGGCTTGGGCGGGCTGGTTCCTCGTGATCGTCTTCCTCCCCTCGGCCATCGTGCTCGGGATGTCGCTGCGCCCGCAGGCGAACGAACTGTCGCTGGACGGGCACGGCTACACCGTGAGGTCAACGTTCAGGTCGAGCACCGTGGCGTGGGGCGACGTTGAGCTCATCGGCACGATTGAGGGCGTCAGGGAGCGACGGGTGGCGATCCGAATGGCACCGCAGATCGTCGCCGCGGACCCCGATGCCGCAGCAATCGCCCAGGCGATGGACGGCTATCACCGCACACTGCCGATGTCGTATGCCATCGATGCCGAGGAACTGGCAGTACTCATGCGCTCGTACGCAGGCCTCGACGGGAATCAGACGTCGAGCACCACGAGCGAATGATCCACCCGGTTGAGCGGATCCGGTCCGGAGTGGCTCGCCACCACAATGTCCTCGAGCCGCATGCCCCAGCGACCGGGTACGTAGATCCCCGGCTCGATACTGAACGCATGCCCGGCCACGAGCGGTGAGCGGTTCCCCTCCACGATGTACGGGTCCTCATGGGCGTCCATCCCGATGCCGTGACCCGTACGGTGCACGAAGTACTCACCGAACCCCGCCTCCGCGATGATCCGACGGGCAGCGCGGTCAACGTCCTCGCACGCGGTGCCGACAGCGGCTGCACGCACCGACGCCTCCTGGGCCGCCTGCAGCACGTCATAGGCTGCGAGCACCTCGGCCGGGGGCGTGCCCAACGAGACGCAGCGCGTGATGTCGGAGCAGTAGCCGTTCATCGTGCCGCCGAAGTCACACAGGACGACCTCCCCCCCACGGATCACCCTTGCGCCCGGCGTGTGGTGCGGTGAGGCGGCGTTCTCGCCCGCAGCAACGATCGCGAAGTTCACGACCTGATGACCCTCCGCAATGATCCGGGCACCGAGGTCCGCAGAGACCTGAGCCTCGGTGCGCCCTACGAGTGGGATCCGGCCTGCCTGGAGGTCGGCCGCGATCCTGTCGACAGCGGAACCGGCGGCACGGAGGGCTTCCACCTCCGCAGCGTCCTTGACCATCCGCATCGCGCCAACCACGTCGACAGCGCGACGGAACGTGGTCGACGGCATGAGCGGGAGGAGATCGACGAGGAAACGGGCCCAAGTCTGGTCGCCGATTGCAGCGATGCGCGGACGACCCGCAAGCGCTGAGACGATCTCCACGGGGTTCTCGGTCTCACCCCACGGACGGAGGGAGAAGACACCGGGCTGCTCGCTAACACGTGGCGCCTCGAGCCGAGGAATCACCAAGGTCGCCTCACGATCGCGCGGCACGACGAGCATGGTGAGCCGCTCGAGGGGCATCGCGTGGTAGCCGGTGAGGTAAGGCAGGTCGAGCCCGAGCGACAGCAGAAGGACATCGATACCGAGGCGTGTCATCTCGGCACGCGCCCGCGCCAGACGGTCCAGATAGACCAAGGTGGGTAGGGGTGACAGGGCTCCCGGCGTCTGCATGTCGACATTCTGGCGTGCACAGACGGATAGTCGCTGCTCGTAGGGGAGACCGAGCGGACGTGTAGCCTGCGGAGGTTGGAAACCTTGGGTATGGAACGGGACAGTTTTGTCGGGGCGCTGCGGCGCCAGTGGTGGGTGATTCTCATCGCCTTCATCGCCGGTTTCGGCATCGGCGCGATCCCCTCCCCGAAGAAGGCCTCCGATGCCGTCTCGTCGTACGAAGCCACGCACACACTGCTCATTTCGTCCAACGATCCGTCCGGATCCGTGGTCTCTGACACGCTGAACCTCAACGAGATCCAGTTGCTCAGCACCGCCGGTCAAGTGCCCAAAAAGGCGGCTGCGAGGCTGTCGGAGCCGAATACCGCGCTGCTCGTCAGCCAGATCCAGGTGAACCTCGATGGCTCGAGCAACTCGTTCACGATCTCTGCACGGGCCGCCACGGCTTCCCGTGCAGAACTCATTGCGGACACGTTCGCCGACGAGCTGAGCAAATTCGTGGTCACCCGTCAGGACGAGGTGCGAGAGCAGCGGCTCACCGCGGCAACCGAGCGGCTTGACGTGCTCCAGAGCAACGTTCGCGAATTGAGTATCCAGATCGCTCGGAACCCGGACGACCGCATCATTCAGGCCAAGCTGGACGCAGCAACTCGCCGCTACAGCACGGTCTTCGAGGAGTTCGACACCCTGCAGGGCCAGCCGAGAACCATCAGCCTCGTCACGCTGGAATCCGCCGAGGCCGTTCCGGTGAACCAGCGGGGTCTTCGGGCACCCCGCTCACGCGTCACGCGCGGCCTGTTCCTCGGAATCGTCGGAGTGGTGCTCGGCTCCGGCCTCGTTCTGCTCCTCGGTTTCCTCGACCCGCGTATCCGTCGCCGTGAGCAGGCCGAGTCGATCTTCGGTGTGCGGGCACAGCTGACCATCCCGAGTTCGGTCCGCGTCGGCGAGCGCCTCGTTGCGGTCCGACGTGACCGACACGATCCCGTTGCAGACTCCTACCGTGCATTGCGCAGCGTGCTCAGCCTCGCGAACAGCGATCGCTCCGACAGGTCAATCGCCCCGATTACCCTCCTGCTCTCGGCGGGTTCCGGCGACGGCAAGACCACGGCAACGGCCAACCTTGCCGCGGCGTACACCGAGACCGGTGCCCGCACCGTTGCGGTGAATACCGATTTCCGCAGGCCGTCACTCGCCAGACTGCTCGGTGCCGGTGACAACCCCGCACCCGAGGCACTGCCAGACATGCCCCTCGTGCTGTCCAACAGCGTCAGCGGACTGCGGGTATACGACGAGCGACTCACCGACGCTGAAGCATCGCCGAGCGAGCTCGCCCGGAAGGTGGTCCGCACACTGCCCTGGCTGACCTCCAACTACGAAGAGGTCGTGATCGATTCGGCCCCCGTGGCAATGGCGGCCGAGATCCTCGAACTGCTCCCGGTTGCCGACACGATCGTGGTGCTCATACGGCTCGGGCATACCAAGATCGAGGCTGCAGCGCGAACTGCCGAGACGCTACGAGCCCTCGGCGTGAAGGATTTCCTGCTCGTCGTGATCGGTGGACCGGGCCCCCACGACGACGCCTACTACTACGGCTCTACCGGGGAGACCGCCGCGTTCGACCGTGGGCGCGGACTTGCGACCGAGGCCCTTCGCAGCCTCAAGGCGCGAGCTTCCGGGCGCAGCGGTAGAGAGTCCTGACGACCGGACAGAACGTGTACCGCCGCCAGAGCACTCTCGTCGTGATCGTGCTCGTCGCACTGCTGGGGCTCGGTGCCGTACTCATGAACGCCACCTCGTACGAGGTGTGGGGTGGAGTGCTCGCTCTGCCGGTGCTTGCGCTCATCTCTCTGCCGGCACTCCGTTGGGTGCTTCGCAAGGACCTCAAGCACCTGTTCAACGTGCTAGCCGTCGGCTTCGCGCTGAAGATGCTCGGCACGATCCTGCGCTTCTACGTGTTCTCCAAGGTGTACGGCAGCGTGGCGGACGCGACGTACTACTACGAGAAAGGCTCAATCATCGCGGCCGGCGTCCGCTCCGGCGAGCGCAGTCTGTGGTCCGCTCTCCCCCTCGCGCGGGAACTGGGTTTCGTCATCCGCCTGACTGGCACTGTCCTCGCCTTCACCGGCCCGACCCGGCTCGGCGCATTCCTCGTGTTCGGTACGTTCGGCTATTGGGGGGCCGTCTTCCTCGTCGTCGCCGCGTGCAGAGCGGTTCCCGGGCTCGCCCAACGGAGGTATGCGCTGCTCTGCTGCCTCACCCCCACCTTGGTGTTCTGGCCCTCGAGCCTCGGCAAGGAGGCATGGATCCTGTTGTGTATCGGGGTCTTCTCGCTCGGGGTGGCGCGGATCCTCAACTGGGACCGTCCCGGCTTCGGTCTGCTCCTGGCCGTGCTGGCGGGGACCGGGATCGGCGCGGTGCGCATCCACCTCGCAGTCATCTTCGTTGCCGGCGCAGCAGTTGCCTTCGTGCAGGGGATCTTGCTCCAGCCGGGCGGCAGCGGAGCGCAACGTCGGGGCGGGCCCGCCTTCTTCGCCGCGGTCTCGGTGACCGTCATGGGGGTGCTCTCGTATGTCGCGGCGCGACACCTCAAACTCGGAGACTCCAACGGGGACTTCCTGTCCAACCTCGACAGCGCGCTCAATCGGGCTGCAACCATGAGCGAAACAGGCGGCTCGTCGTTCACGCCGATCAGCACGAGGAACCCGCTGAACTGGCCCTGGGCCGTTTTCCGTACACTCACGCGCCCGCTCCCGTTCGACGTCTCGGGCGCAACTTCGTTGCTGCCGGCGCTCGAGACCTCGCTGTTCCTCGTTGCGGTCGTGATCGGGTACCGCCGACTTCAAGGTCTGCGAGTCACAGCTCGCAACGCACCGTACGTCACCTACTGCCTCGTCACCGCCGTGCTCTTCGGCCTGGTGTTCAGCTCGTTCGGCAACCTCGGCATCCTCGTTCGGCAGAGGTCGCTGGTTGCCGCCTTCATGGTGCTCGTGCTCTGTCTCCCCAAGGCACCGAGCCGGGCCCAGCGCTATGCGGATCGTTGGGGCCCGAAGGGTACTCAACGCGCAGGGGCCGCCGCCTCGCGGGCGTGATAGCTGCTCCGTGTGAGCGGGCTCGCCTCCACGTGGCCAAGGCCAAGGGATCGACCCACCTCGCGATACGCCTCGAAAGTCTCCGGCGGCACCCAACGGTGCACCGGCAGATGGTTTGACGTGGGGCGCAGGTACTGGCCGATGGTCACGATCCCGCAGCCGATCGCCGCGAGATCGGCAAGCACGCCAAGTACCTCGTCGTCAGTCTCGCCCATGCCGACGATGAGACCGGACTTCGTCCGCATTCCTGCGAGACGTGCCCGGGCAAGCAACCCGAGGCTGCGCGCGTAGCCGGCTGAGGGGCGGACCGCCCGCTGCAGGCGTGGAACCGTCTCCGTGTTGTGGTTGAACACGTCGGGCCGGGCGGCGAACACGATGTCGGCAGCGGCCTGGTTGCCACGGAAGTCGCTCACCAGCGCCTCAATCGCGGTGCCCGGGTTCCGGTCACGAATTGCGGCAACAGTGGCGGCGACATGACGTGCACCGCCATCATCAAGATCGTCCCGCGCCACCATCGTGATCACAGCGTGGGCAAGGTGCATCCGTTCGACAGCCTCTGCAACCCGTGCGGGCTCGTCAGCAGACGGTGCCTCGGGTTTGTGGGTGTCAACGAGGCAGAAGCCGCAGGCCCGTGTGCACCGTTCTCCAAGCACCATGAACGTCGCTGTGCCATCGGACCAGCACTCCGACAGGTTCGGGCAGCCGGCTTCCTCGCACACGGTGACGAGATCGAGGTTGCGCAGCGTCGCCTTGACTGCGAGCACCTCTGCGCCGAGACGAACCCTCGGGCGCAACCATTCGGGCTTGCGTTCGGATACCGGGAGCCCATCAGTGACGCCCGCACGCGCCAGTCTCCCGAGCAGACGAACAGGCTGCCCCGCAGGCTGTGCAGCGTCAGGGACGAAATGCTCGGTTGCGCCACGCACGATCTCGCCCGGTCCCTCGCCCCTGCTGAACGGGCTCAGATCCATGCCCTCCCGGTCTTCGCGCCATGCCACGTCCTGGCGTTCGAGCGCCCCGTCCCCCCAGAGCATCGATGCCCGCACGACAAGGGCGTTGACGAGGACCTGCATCGGGATGTCGACGCCCTCCTCGGCGAGCGATGTAACCGGACGGTCCGCGATCCCGCACGGAACGATGTAGTCGCGCAGATACCGCATGTCTGGGTCGACGTTGATTGCGAAACCGTGCATCGTCCTGCCGCGCGTGAGGCGGACCCCAATCGCGCAGATCTTACGCGGATTCAGGCCTTCGGCATCCACCCAGACACCGGGGTATTCGCGCAGACGTCCTACGTCGCTGAGCCCGAGATCGGTGAGCGTGTCGATCACCAGTTGCTCGACCGAGCGCACGTACGCAACCGAATCGGCGAGCCCACTCTCGCGACGTCCCCATTTTGGCACGAGTGACAAGATGGGGTAGCCGACAAGCTGCCCGGGGCCGTGATACGTAACGTCTCCTCCGCGGTTCACGGGGACCAGTTCGGCGCCCACCTGCGCGGGATTCACCAACACGTTCCGCTCGAGGTCGGAGCGAGAGCCGTGGGTGAACACGTGCGGATGCTCCAACAGCAGCAGGTGTTGCTCCGAGCCCTGCGCAAACAGAGCGGTCTGCAGGTCCAATGCCTCCCGGTACGGAACACGCCCGAGCCACCGAACCCGCAGTGTCATCTCACAACTCCGCGGTCCAGTCGCGGGTCTCGAGCAACTGCTTCACGCGGGAGAGGAAGTTCGCTGCGTACGCGCCGTCAAATGCCCGGTGATCCCAGCTCATGGCGAGGTTGCCGACCGGGTGAATGGCGATGCCCTCGCTGCCGTCGGGCGACGTGACCACCACCGGCTTGCGCACGATCGCATCGGTGGAGAGGATCGCTACCTGTGGCTGGTTGATGATGGCCATCGTCAGGACCGAGCCTGCCGAGCCGTTGTTGGTGATGGTGAACGTTCCGCCGACAATCTCGTCAGGAAGGATCTTTCGTGAGCGAGCGCGGGCGGCGAGGTCGTTGACCTCGCGGGCGAGAGCACGGAGACGCTTGAGACCGGCGTCGCGAACTACCGGCACGAGCAGACCCTGATAGTCCATGTCCACGGCAATGCCGAGATCGACGTTGTCGTGCACGATGAGTTCGTTGTCGCCGACGGACGCATTGAGGTTCTTGAACTCACCGAGGGCATCGACCACCGCCCGCGAGATGAACGGCAGGTAGGTGAGCGAGAAGCCCTCCTCCTCCTTCCAGCGGTCCTTGATGGAGCGGCGCGCACGATCGACATTCGCGAAGTCCACCTCGACAACGCTGAACGCATGAGGGCTCGTGGCCTTGGACATGACCATGTGGTCACCCGTGAGCTTGCGAATCTTCGAGAGCTTGATGGTGCTGGTGCGCGGACCGCGCGGAGCGGCGGGAGCCGGAGCAGCGGCGGCTGCAGGAGCAGGTGTCGGGGCAGGAGCAGCGGCGGCTGCAGGCGCGGCCGGGGTCGGCGCGGCGGCACGTCCACCCGCTGCGAGGCGGTCGATATGGTCAAGCACGTCCTCACGCGTGATGCGACCGCCGAGGCCGGTGCCCGTGATCTGCGCGGGGTTCAACCCGTGCTCATTGACCAGACGACGGACCACTGGCGAGAGCAAACGGTTACCCGCTGTCTGATCGCCGCTCTCCGAGGCCGCGGCCGGGGCCGGGGCCGGGGCCGGGGCCGGGGCCGGGGCCGGTGCCTCAACGACCGGGGCCGGTGCAACAGGGGCCGGAGCCTCCAGCACGGGCGACGCAGCAACAGCGACAGGGGCCGGAGCCTCCGCCGCGGGTGCAACGATCGTCGCAGCACCACCGGCACCGACGACAGCCACGATGGTGCCCACCGCGATGGTGTCGCCCTCGTTAGCCCGGATCTCCATCAACGTGCCGGCGATCGGCGAGGGAACCTCGGTGTCCACCTTGTCGGTGGAGATTTCGAACAACGGCTCGTCGGCCGCGACGGCGTCACCGATTTTCTTGAACCACCGCAGGATGGTTCCCTCGGTGACGGTCTCGCCCAGCTGCGGAAGCGTGATGTCAGCCATGTGGAGTTGCTCTCTTTCTCGGTACTCGGGCGTCGTGGCTCAGCCGTTGAACGAACGGCCGGTGAGGGACAGGACAGTCTCGCCGAAGAGTTCGGACAGACTCGGGTGCGGCTGGATGAACTCGGCCACCTCGGCCACGGTCGCCTCCCAGTTCACGGCGAGATAGCCGCCCGACAACTGTTCGGTTACCCACGGGCCGACCATATGAACCCCGAGAATCTGGCCTGCCGTGCCATCAGCATTCTTTTTGGCTATGACTTTCACGAGGCCGTCGATCTCCCCAAGGATCTGGGCACGGCTGTTTGCCCGGAATGGGTGCTTGGCAACCACCACGTCGAATCCGGCCGCACGCGCCTGCTCCTCGTCTGGCCCGGCCCACGCCACTTCGGGATGGCAGTAGATAGCCCACGGCACCCTGCTGTAGTCGATTGGCTTCGGGTCCTCGCCGAGCAGATCCTTCACGGCAAGAACAGCCTCTGCGTAGCCGACGTGAGCGAGTTGCGGAGTGTTGATGAGGTCGCCGATTGCGTACACACCCGCTTCCCCGGTGCGGCAGTACGGGTCAACCTGCACGAAGCGCCGGTCGGTCAATTGCACCTGGGTACCCTCGAGGCCGAGAAGGTCCGGGAACGGCCTGCGGCCGACCGACACCACCACGGCGTCCACCTCGATGTCCTCCATGCCCTCGACGTGCACCCGCGTGCCACCGGTGGGCTGTGGCGTGTGGCCGTTGACCTTCGCACCCGTCAGGATCTTGATCCCCTTCTTGCCGAACGACTTCACGACCACGTTGGCGAGGTCGGTGTCGAGCCCCGGGAGCACCTTGGGCAGACCCTCGAGAATCGTGACCTGCGAGCCGAGGTCGGAGAATGCCGAAGCGAACTCGCATCCGATCGCGCCTCCGCCGATGACCACCATGCGGGCCGGAATCGTGTCGAGCATGAGGATCTCGTCGCTCGTCATGATCGGTCCACCCACCTCGAAGCCCGGGATCGTGCGGGGTACCGAGCCCGCAGCGAGGATGACGTACCGGCCCTGAAGCACCTGAACGCCTTCGGCGCCGGTCACCGTGACCGTCCGGTTTGCCCCGAGCGAGCCCACTCCGAGGAGGTACGTGACCTTTTTGGCGCGGGTGAGGCCCATGAGGCCCTTCACCAGACCATCCACGATCCGCTGCTTGCGGTTCTGCGCCACGCCGAACTCGATGCCCGTCTGGGTTACCTCGATCCCGAAGTCCTTGGCGTGCTGCACGTGGCGAGCGACGGAGGCCGTCTCGAGGAAGGCCTTCGCAGGGATGCAGCCCCGGTTCAGGCACGTACCACCGATGATGTCTCGCTCGACAAGGGCGACCTGCAGGCCGGCCGATGCCGCATAGAAGGCAGCGCCGTAGCCCGCAGGGCCACCGCCGATCACGATGAGGTCGAACTGTTGCGTATCAGGCACAAGGGTTGAGCGTAACCGCCCACCCTGCTCCTGAGAACGACGCTCAGATTCCGAGGCGCCAGGTGGCCGATGCGCCGGCAAAGGCAAAGGTCACGTACGTGGTTCCCTCGACCCCCGGGGACACGCGGAACGCCAGGAGACAGTCAGCCTCCTCCCCCGGCGAAAGCACCGTGTCGGCGCACGACTCCGTACCGGTATCCGCGGCCGTTACGGCCTCGACCGGCCGCTTCAGACCCCCGGTGAGCAGCGACCAACCAACGATCGGCCCCTCAAGCGGGCCGGAGGCCGACGGGGACAGCGTCAGGTGAACGACCACCCGCACAGCATCGCCGACCGTGGCGCCCGAGATGACTCGAGCTGTCACCGTGGCGAGTTGGGTCGAGTCGCCTACCCCCAGGGTGCCCGTCTCGTTGCGCCCGATCCGGAGCAATTGGACACTTCCGGCAATGAGGATTGCCAACCCGCACGCCAGAGCCAAGAGGATCAACTTACGCGTGCTCACGAGAACCAGATCCTACGGCCGGGCGCCCAACAGGCGTCAGCCCGCCAGTTGACAGTTGAAGTACTCCTTGGCCTGGGTGGCGTTCATCCGCGACGGATTGACGCCCTTCAGGCACTCCGAGCGAACCAGCTCGAACGGCATCTGGGAGGCGATCAGAAAGCCTGAGGAAATCCGCACCTTCATACAGGCAGCGGCGCCACGAACGAGTCGCACATACGAGTCTCCGGACAAGCGCGCGATCGAGGGATCGAACCTGCTCCCCCGCCAGCCACACTCGGGTGCGAGGAACGACCCGTCAACCATCGTCCGGGGGAACCGCCCGTTGAGGATCCCCTCCCCCATACAGGAGCGCGCATCGTCGAAGGTCGGCTTTGCGAGGCACTCGGTGTACCGCCCGTACTCGTCTACCGTCCCCGGCTGGCCGGCCTGCCCCGGACGACTGTTTGTCACATCAGGCTGCGTTCCTGCACCTTCGACCGGGTCGCCGCCGACGAGAGACACCAAGGTCCGGAGGTCGTCGGCGAGCGACTGGGCCTCGTCGGGGGTTCCGTTCGAGAGCATGCCGAGCATCAGCCTCACGACCGTCCCGGTGGGATCGACGTACCACTGGCCGCCGACGTTGTGGACCGCGACCCCGACGCCCTTGAGTCCGTCGAGGGCCCGGCGGACGTCGTCGTATACGAGGATCCCTCGCAGCGTCACGGGAGCGACACCCAGGCGAACCAGTTGTTGTTCGAGCGCGTCGCGAGTGCCCTCGGCGTCACCGAGACACTCGCGGGTGTCGGCCTGGCCGTAGGAGGTGAAGATTCCGCAGTTGTCCCGGATCGAAACGTTGACGTTGTTCGACTTGGCGACGATCTGGAGGTCGGAGAAGGTAACTGTCGAGTTGTTCCCCTTGGTGGTTGCCACGAACTGGGGGTCCGAGAGCCGAAGGGTCAGGCCCGATCGTCGCACCAACTCGTCGAGCGCCTGCTGGGTGCCGTCGAGGAACCACGGCGCAACCCGCTGCAGCACAGCGGCGTCGACAGGGTCAAGCAAAGGGATCAGTTCCTTGAGCGACAGCGCCTCGATGGCCGAGAGCATCCTGCTCACGGCCTCGATCGGGGTTGGCGAACCGAGTGTCACCGCACTCTGCGTGGACGGCCACGACAACTGGCGCAGCGAGTGTGTCCGCAGGTTCTCTGCCAGCGAGTGCCAGACACTGATGTACCAGCGCGCTCCGTCTCGGACCGCAACCACCCGGAATGCAACGGTCCGTGCCGTCGTGCCGACGGGGTTGAACCCACCGAACGTCAGCGAGGACGCTACCGAGCCCCGGACCTCGGCCGCGGCGGCGTCCGGGGCAACCATCTCGGCTGCCTCGGTGGGGGTTGTCAGCTGCAGATCGGCGCCCCTCAGCGCGTCGATATCCGCGGTTCCCGGCAGCACCCGCAACCGCCGTCCGTCCACGAACATCTGCTTCAGCGGGTCGATCCACGCCTCGCGCTCGGAGGGGACGAGGATGTCAAGCACCCCGAGCAGGTCAGCGGCATTTGCGTCGCGCACAAAACGGGCGATCGCCTCCTCGGGGGTTCGGGTGCCACCCGCCTGCTCGGAACCCAGGAGCGAAGTGAGTGCGTAGACCCCTGCCGCGATGAGAGCGGCTACCAACGCGATTGCGGTAACGATCTTTGGCCAACGCGACTTGAGCGGCGTCACGACAACGACGGCGCGCTGCGATGCCGGGGACAGAAGTCGGGGCGGGACCTGCGGCATGCCAGGTGTTGAAGTGGTGGCCTTTCCGGCCCTGCGCTTGGTCACTAGCGGTGATGGTAGTTGCGGTTCCCGTAGCGCCCGGGGCAACCCCCGGGGGAATAACGGGGAGCACGATTGGTTGTACGGGGCATGCACGTCGCCATCACCGGAGCAACCGGCCTCATCGGAACACCGTTGGTCGGAGCACTCCGCCAACACGGCCATACGGTCACGCGCCTCGTGCGCAGGGCAGCTACCAGCGGGGATCGTCAGTGGGACCCAACTGCTGCAGCGCTCGACCCGGTGCTGCTCGATGGGATCGACGCGGTGATCCATCTCGCGGGGGCAGGCATTGGGGATCACCGCTGGACCGACGAGTACAAGGCACTGATTCGCTCAAGTCGCGTCCAGAGCACCAACCTGCTGGCACGGGCAATGGCTGCAGCCGATGGCCCGAAGGTGCTGCTGTCTGGATCCGCAATCGGTATTTATGGGAACCGTAGCGACGAACAGCTCGACGAGACCAGCGAACTCGGGAGCGGCTTCCTCGCCGATGTGTGTCGCGATTGGGAGGGCGCGACCGCCCCCGCTGAATCAGCCGGCGTGCGCGTTGTTCACCTGCGTACCGGGATCGTGCTCACCCCGACCGGTGGCGCGCTCAAGAAACTCCTCCCGCTGTTCAGGCTCGGCCTCGGAGGCCGCTTCGGCAACGGACGCCAGTGGCAGTCATGGATTTCGATTGACGACGAGGTTGCCGCAATCGAATCGATGCTCACCTCCTCGGTGAGCGGGGCAGTGAACCTCACGGCACCGAACCCGGTGACGAACACCGAGTTCTCCCGTGTGCTCGGCAAGGTGCTCAAGCGGCCGGCGCTCTTTCCTGTCCCGCCCCTCGCACCCCGCCTCGCGGTGGGCCGCGAACTCGCCGACAACCTGCTCTTCCAGGGCCAGCGAGTGCTGCCCAAGGCGCTCGAGGCGGACGGCTACCACTTTCAGCACCCGACTCTGCATAGCGCTCTGACGCACCTGCTCAAGCGCCGGTAAGCACGAAATGTTCCAGCACCAAACGTGAGGTTGTACAGAAGGATGACCACGGACTGCGCGAGTCCCTGAAAGTGAGATAACATCTATTGCGTTGATCGCGCTGTCCACCCGGCGCTGAGCGACAGGTGGGGCGGGGGCCACCCTCCCGCCCCACCACTTTTTTGCTGGTCGCGCCGTATTTAGGTCGCGCCGAGGCCTACCGTTCGGCCAAACTCTGTGCCGTGACCCTGCTCCTGCCCGCCGGATTCCGCTGCCATGCAACCAACCTAGGGATCAAGGACCACAGCCTCGATTTCGTGGTTGTTGCGGCAGACGATGTGTGCTCGGCCGCTGGGATGTTCACCCAGTCGCACTTCGCCGGGCCGAGCGTGCGCATCTCCCGGAGCAACGTTGCATCCGGACGAGCGAAGGCGGTGGTGGTCACCTCGAAGAATGCGAACGTGGCAACCGGGGACCAGGGCCTCGCCGACGCATCCGAGATCGTGAGCGCTGTTGCGGCCCACCTCGGTGCCCGCGCGAGCGAGGTGCTCATCGCCCAGACGGGTGTGATCGGACGCCTCCTGCCGATGGACCGTATCCGCAGAGGTCTCGCCGTCCTTCCGCAACCCTTACCGAACAACGACGCTGAAGCGGTTGCGAAAGCGATCATGACCACCGACACGGTCCACAAGATCGCCGCGGCCGACACAGGTCAGTGTCGTGTGGTCGGCGTGGCCAAGGGTGTCGGCATGATCGAGCCGAACATGGCCACGATGATCGCCCTGATCTTCACCGATGCCGAGATCGCCCCAGACGCGCTCGACGCGATGTTCCGCAGGGTCGTGGAGAGAACCTTCAACTCGGTGTCGGTCGACACCGATACCTCGACGAGCGACACCGCAATCGTGCTGGCGAGCGGCGCCGCCGGCCCGGTGGGGCACGATGTTTTGGAAGCGGCCTTCTTCGAGGTTGCCCTCTCGCTCACCAAGCAGATCGCCCGCGACGGCGAGGGCGCGACCAAGCTCATCGAGGTGTGCGTGGACGGGGCGCGTGACGACACCCAGGCGAAGCGGATCGCCAAGGCCATCGTCAACTCGCCGCTCGTGAAGACCGCAGTGCACGGCGCGGACCCCAACTGGGGCCGGGTCGCCATGGCGGTCGGCAAGTGCTCCGACGAATCAGACATCGACGAGCGTCGGGTCGTGATTCGCTTCGGCTCCCAAGAGGTGTTCCCGGTCCAGGTGGATGCCGCCGGGCTCCAACGACTTTCGGAGTACATGCGTGGCGCCGACGTGCGCATCCATGTATCGCTGGGCATCGCAACCGGAACGGCAACCGTGTGGGGCTGCGACCTCTCCGACGGCTACGTGCGCATCAACGCCGACTACACGACGTAGGCGTAGCGGTGGGCGCAGAGGGACTCGAACCCCCGACCTATGCCTTGTAAGGGCAGTGCTCTAACCAACTGAGCTATGCGCCCGCTCGGCCCCTGATCGTATCCGGCGAACACCGTGGGTATCCCCGATCACACGCGCGGCCGAAACTACCGTTTCCTATGTGGCCGGCCGATCCAGTGGTTCAGACAACGACTCGCTCCGTCGTTACCTCGAAGAAGTCGGTGCTCATCCGCTGCTGACGGCTGAGGACGAACAGCGACTCGCTGCGGTGATCATCACTGGGCGGGCCGCAACTGCTCGCCTCGAGGAAGGCCCCGTCAGCACCGCGGAACGGGTCACGCTGAAGCGGGCCGTACGCGCGGGCGAGGATGCCCGCACCCGCTTCATCAACGCGAACCTTCGGCTCGTCGTGTCCATTGCCCGCCGTTTCGACGGAGGCGGACTCTCGGTGCTCGACCTCGTGCAGGAGGGCAACCTCGGACTCATGCGCGCTGTCGAGAAGTTCGACCACACGAAGGGTTTCAAGTTCTCCACCTACGCAACGTGGTGGATCCGTCAGGCTATCGGCCGGGCCCTGGCAGACGGGTCCCGCACAATCCGAGTGCCCAGCCACGTGCGCGAGACCTACTCGCTCATCGACCAGAGCACCGAGCGTCTCGCAGCCGAACTGGACCGGCCACCCACCTCGGCAGAGGTAGCCAGACACACCGGCCTGAGCAAGGACCACGTCGATCTCGCACGTCAGCACCGGAACGCTCTCGTCTCGCTCTCTGCGCCGGTCGGGGCCGAGGGTGACACAGACCTGGGTGATCTGATTGCCGATCGATCGGCCGAGACCGCCTTCGACGAGATGATCCGGCGGATCGACCGACGCGTCCTCGATGCGCAGCTCGCCCGCCTATCCGAGCGTGAGCGCGATGTGATCGTGCTCCGCTTCGGGCTCGGCGATGAGCCGTGCACACTCGCCGAGATCGGTGAGCGCTTCGATCTCACCCGCGAACGAATCAGACAGATCGAGGCACGCGCGCTCGGCAAGCTTCGCCACCCGAGCGTGCGGCGGCTCTGGCCGGACCGAGCGAAGACCCCCGTACCAGCCTGACCGCCGACTAACGAGCCCGGGCAGCCAGCAGCGCGTCGAGCAGTTCGGATGTCCCTGCCGCAACCGGTGTGCGCCTCGCGGAGTGGTCGAGCACGAACAGATCACGCGAGAAGGCTTCCTCGCACACTGCACCCGCTTCCCGGCAGATGTGGACCGCTGCCGCATAGTCCCACACCCCGTGGGCCTCGTCGACACAGTCCACGTAGCCATCGAGCACCCCCGAGGCAACTGCACAAAGATCGAGCGCCGCGGCTCCCATGGTTCGGTACTGGGCCCAGCCGTAGTGCTCCCGCGGCAATCCGTTGAGCCCGAGCACCGCAGCGCCGAGGTCGGTGCACACCGACGGCGAGAGACGATGGCCGTCCGCGCTCGCCCCGGCACCCCGCACGGCACTGAACCGCGGCCCACCACCCTGGTGGGCGACGAGCGACACCCGCGGACCGTCTGCGTCGATGGCACAGAGGGCCGTGGCGAACCACGGGAGCCCGCGGGACGCGTTGGTGGAACCGTCCAGCGGGTCGACCACCACAACGAGCGGGCGGTCCGCGCCCTCGAGACCGCTCTCCTCGGAGAGCACGCCCACCCCGGCACGACGGAGCACCGACAGGACTGCCGCGTCGGCATCGAGGTCGGCGGCGTACTGCCCCAGGCGCAACCCGGAGGGCCCCCAGTCGTGCACGGATGCGAGAGCAAGTGCCACGGCGTCGGCTGCGTCGTGCAGGAGTTGGAGCAGCGCCTCGTCGGTCATCGTTGACCGGACGGTAGTGTCCAAAGTGCTTCCTCGCACCGCTACGTTCGCGCCCGACGCGACAAGGAGTTCTGTTGGCCGTCATCGACGTCGCCGGTTTCATCGCAGACCTGAAGACCCATGCGGTCGACCACGGGTTCCACGTCCACGATGAACGACATTTCGTGGAGACCTACTCGCTCCGCCAGCTCTGGGAGGTGGACCTGCACCCCGAGGAGGCGTGCGACGGCCCGACCGACCTGCATCTCTCGCTCGAGGTGGACCCCCGGGCCCTGCTCGGCTTCGAGGATGCCATCCTCAAGCAGGACAGCCCGGACGACGAGCCACCGGAGGGGTATTCCTTCCCGCTCCACTTCACGTGGACCCTGCCCCCGCTCTCCTCGGCACCGGACCTGTTGGTGCTCGCCACGGAACTGGCAGGTGTGGGCGGCATGGAGCTTCCGGTCGAGGTGACCGCCATCGACTCCATCCAGTCGGTGACCGACGCACCGCAGCGCAGCCTGAGCCTTGTCGCCAAGGTGCCGATCAACCTCGCCGATGTCCTGATGTCCGACGACCAGCCCTTCTGCGGGCTGCTCGACCGTTGCAAAGCAGTCAGCCTCTTCCTCCTCGAACACGCCCCGGCGTGGCTCGACGAGGACTAATCCCCCGGGAGACCCCACCATGCTCGTCCGTGAACTCATCGACTTCCTCCGGCTCCAAGATCCGGATGCGGAGGTCGACCTGTCATTCGTCCAGCCCGATACCGAGGACGACAACTCCCTCGATGTCATCCGAGTAGCCCTCCTCGAGGTGTTGACGGTCCCCGATGACGAGACCGGCGTGGAGTCGGTGTGGCTCGTCGGCGGCGAGGACAGCGACGTCGAGGATTTCCTCGATGCGATCAGCGGCGATGACGACGACGAAGACTGACGGCGATACCGAACGACATGGCGAACCGCGAACTGCCACCGAAAATGCGTGAGCGGCTCAATCTCAGCCACGGGGGCGCCTCTACGCTGCCAAGACGATGAGCGACACCACAGGGGTTCATGAGCCCTGGCCGCCGCCCCACCCGGTGATCGACGCCGCGTACGGCCCACGGTTCCAGCCCCCCGTCCCGCCGCCTGTTCCCGAGCCGGGCGGCCGACGCGCCGGCTGGGACCTCACCCCGATTGAGCCCACACCGCGTTCGTCGCGTTGGCTCGTGGTGTTCACCGCCATCTGTGTGCTGTTCGCTGCGCTGGGTGGGTACCTCGCGTACCGGTTCGTGAGCAACGACCAGAACCCAACCTCGTGGGACCCGCGGGTGAGCAACCTTGCCGTGTTCGTCGAGCGAGAGACCGGCCTCTCGTTCACGCGCCCCGTGCGCGTCCGTTTCCTGAACGACGCAGAGTTCGACAAGCTGGTGACCGACGAGGCGTCAAGCCTTTCTGACGGCGAGCGGCGCAAGATCGCCGATGACGAGGCGATCGGGAGGGCGTTCGGCTGGTACACGGGCACAACCGACGTTGTCGAGCAGAAGAACCAGCTGAATTCGGCCGGCGTCCTCGCGCTTTACAGCTTCGCGAGCCGCGAGATCGTCGTGAGAACCGACGAGCCCAACGCCGCAACGTTCAGCGTTGCCATCCGGGCAACGATCACCCATGAGATGGTGCACGTCATCCAGGACCAGCATCTAGACGTCCGCAAGCTACAGAGCAACGCAAAGGGCGAGGAGCAGGCCCGGTCGGTGACGGCACTCATTGAGGGTCATGCCGTTTACGTCGAGCGCCGTTACATCTTCTCCCTGCCCGAGGCCGAGCAGCAGGCCTTCTTCGACTACGCGAACAAGGCGGGAGACGAGGTGGACGCGGCGACGAAGGACGTTGCACCGGCCATCACGACTGGACTCGAGGCGCCGTACTTGACGGGGCCGATCCTGGTGGCAGCAGCCGCGCTGACCAAGGCCGGCATCGAACAGCTTTTCGTGCGGCCGCCGCTCGCGCTCGATCAGGTACTCGATCCCTGGGCGTATTTCTCCGAGGACATCCCCGAGACCGTCGATGCCCCAACCGAGCCGGGATCAGGCGTAGAGAAGGGGACCATTGGCATGGTTCGGCTGTACCTGACGCTCGCCACGGCGATGTCCCCGCAGGAGGCGTGGGAGGCCGCTGCTGGGTGGGGAAACGATTCGTACACGGCCGCTCGGGCGGACGACAAGTCCCCCATCTGCGTTTCGTGGAACCTCGTCGCGGACAGTGAGACCGCTGCAAAGACGCTCCACAGTGCACTGTCGAAGTGGGTAACGACCCGGGTGAAGCAGTCGGCGGTAACGGTGGACCCGTCAACCTCTCCCATCAAGGTCCGGTTCTGCGATCCGGGCACCGCAATCGCGCAGACCCTCGTGGCCGAGACAGCCGTGGACTACTTCTACACACGGGCGAACGTGCTCGAGGCCCTGATCGAGAACTCGGGCAGCCTCGACGTCGCGACGTGCGCCACCGACGTCGTCATGCGGACCGAGACCGTCGCGAACCTACAGGAACCCGACGATGCTCTCCGCGGTCGCGTTGCCGCAGCCGTCTCTGCGTGCTCGAAGTCGTAGCCGACTGACCCGCAGCGCAGAGCCAGGCTGCCGGTTTCGCTACGCAGTTGACCGGCGGCGGCTCACTCCGCAGGCTCCCCCGTCAGGGGATCAATGATCACCGTGCGTTCTGTGCGCGGCGTGACGCGCAGCGGTGATCGACCGACGAGCATCTCCTCCACCGTGTCGCTTCGCCTGCCACCGACGTAGATCTTGCCCTCCCACCCCCGGTGGGCGTGATACGCCCCGCCGACAATGATCATCTTCTTCGCCACTCCCCGGTCACGCACGTCGGGCGCTACATAGATCTGGTCGATCTCCCCGGTCATCGTGTCCCAACGGAGCGCGGCAACTTGCTGGTCGCTGCGCACCGGCAGCGTGAAGAACGCCGCATTCGGGATGACGGTGCCATCCGTGTGATGCCCGGAGCCGAACGCCACGAGCGAATGCAGCGAACGATCGGGGGTCGAGGCATCCGCCTCCACGAACCACAGGGCGGGCGCGCCCGCCGTTGCCCACGGAGCAATCGCCACCACCGGGCGCCTCAGGCTGTCGAGGCGAACCGTGAGCAGTTCGATCGCGTCAGGGAACTCCGCGAGGTCAGGTCCCGGACCGACCGTGGCGCCGTCGGGGAAGTGGCCAGACAACAGACCCACTAACTCAAACCGACCACCGGGGAGCGATGCAGTACGCAGCGCCCACACGCCCGGGCTCTGCTCGCTGCTCCCGAGGATTCCCCGCACTGCGTTACTTCGTGCGGAAGAACGCCCGGAGGCCGTTCACCGACACCGAGTAGCAGCGATTCTTTCCCTCTGGCACCACCCAGTACTGCCGGAAATACTTCTGCTTCGGCCGGTACGTCGGGACCGTGAGCCCTCCGACCGGGCCAATGACCACGGAGGTGTCTGCACAGGAGACCTCCAACGACGAGGCGCCCACTCGTGCGGGTTCGGAGATCACACACGAGTTGTCAACATCTTCCACGCGGTACTCGAGTCTCTGGCGCTTTCCCGACTTGGCACGGTTGAGCGAGCCGTCGGACTCGATCGAGTGGAAGAAACCAACCGTCCGCTTCGCGCCGCCGAAATTCGCGCTGCAGGTCTCGAGCGTGGTCCGCTTGTCGAGGTGCGGGCCGGCCGAGGCGGAATCCGTTGAGTCGGGTTCGCTCGGCCCGGTATCCGTCGCGTGCGCTCCGGTCGGCATGATCTGGGACCCAGCAACCGCCACCGTGGCGATGCTGAACAGTGCGGCGGCTCGCTTGGTTCTCGAAGACACGCCACATTTTAAGCACGAAGGGGAGGTGCTACCAAGACCGCGGTCAGGTTCCGGGAAGCACTTCTTTCCACTCCGGCCATGACTTCCACTCCGGCGCCTCCACCACGTGACCATCGCGCGGTGCGTTGTTCGAGATCTCCCCCGTTGCCAGGTTATGGATGTAGCGCGGGCAGTTCGGGAAGGCACGTCCGATGCGCACCTCCACCACGGCCTCGGCCGCCGGGAAGCGGTCGAGCCATTCCTGCTCGAGATGCACCTGGGCAGTGCCGTGGATGCGTGTGCGCCCCGGGCTGTTGAAGTCGATGAAGAGCATCGACACCTTGCCGGTGTCCATGAGGTTGCCGATCGACCGGTACATGCCGTTGCCGTCATACGACGGGAAGGCGAGTGTTGAGGGGTCGATGACCTTCACGAATCCGGGAACACCGCCCTTGTACGACACGTCGGGCCACCCATCGAGGTCGGAGGTGCCGAGGAAGAAGAACGAGGCCTTCTCCACCATGGCCACCTGCCAGTCCTCGAGCGCGTCCTTCGCAACGCGCTCCTCGAGCCGGTTAGCCAGACGCGTGCTGTCGAAGCTTTCCTGAAGCGCCCGGGATCCGGGGCCGTACAACGTGGGCGCAGTCTTGCCGGTGTTCGTCATGCTCGAACCCTAATGGCGACGTGCCCGTCGTGCCCCGGAGGGGTGGTTACGCGACGGCAGCGTCGATGCGGGTCATCACCTCAGGCGTGAGCAGCGGAATGACAGCCAACGACTCGAAGTTCTCGAGCACCTGGCTCGGGCGGCTTGCGCCGGTAATCACCGTGGACACGCGCGGGTTCGCCGCGCACCATGCCAGGGCCAGTTGCGCCATGGAGCAACCGAGTTCGTCCGCGATCGGCCGCAGGCGCTCCACCTTCGCGAGCGTGTCTGGCTCCGTCAGACGCTGCTGCAGCCACTCGTAGCCAGCCAGTGCACCGCGGCTGTCCTGGGGAACCCCACCGCGGTACTTGCCCGTGAGGAGTCCGGAGGCGAGTGGACTCCAGATCGTCGTACCGAGGCCGATGTCTTCGTAGAGACGGGCGTACTCCTTCTCCACGCGATCACGTGCGAACAGGTTGTACTGCGGCTGCTCCATGACCGGCTTGCGCAGGTGGTGGCGCTCGGCGATCTCCCATGCCGCCCGGATCTCGTCGGCGGACCACTCACTCGTGCCCCAATAGAGCACCTTGCCCGACGCGATCAGGTCGCTCATCGCCCAGACCGTCTCCTCGATCGGGGTGTTCGGGTCCGGTCGGTGGCAGAACACGAGATCAAGGAAATCTGTCTGAAAGCGCTCCAGCGAACGGTTGATGGCCTGCATGAGGTACTTGCGGTTGAGGGTGTTACGCATATTGCGCAGGTTCCCATCCACGCCCCAATAGAACTTGCTGCTCAGCACATAGCTCTGGCGCGACCAGCCGAGTTCTTTGATGACACGGCCCATGATCGCTTCGCTCTCGCCGCCTGCATACGCCTCGGCGTTGTCGAAGAAGTTGCAGCCACCGTCATACGCGGCCTGCATGCACTCCAGCGCCATGTCATCCTTCATCTGGGCGTCGAAGGACACCCAGCTACCGAACGAGAGAACGGAAAGCTGCAGACCACTGCTGCCGAGCCGGCGATAGGTCATCTTTGTTCTGGGAGCCATGGTGGCACCCTAGGTCCCGCTCAACGATTACACCAACGGGATCAGGCGTCGATGTCGTCCTGGACACTGCTGTCTACAACGTGGTTGAGCACGACATGCCCAAAGTGCAAGGCCACGGCGACTGCCGTAGCGACCAGCGCAATCTTCTGCGTACGCCCCGACAGCGTGCTCAAGACGATCACCGAACCTGCCAAGGTGAACGACATCGGGCCGATCTCCCGAAGTATTTTCTTGAGGATCCTCATAAGTAGACCTCCCAGTCCAGAGACTTCCCATCCCCTTGACGACGCCAGGGTTCCTGACGCTGTCGAGTTGTGCTTTCCGAATCTGCGAGCGACCCGCCGCGCGATTGCCGAGTCGGAGGACGCTGAGCCGATGTTCGCCGTCGGCCCCGAGCCCGACCCAAGCTCGACGAGACGGCGCTCGTCGGCTTCGGCGGCACCGCCGGAGCCCGAGCCGCCTCCGCCCCCTGCATTTCTACCCGCTCCACCTCCGGCCGCGACGCCCGCAGCGATCCCGCTGGTGATCGCTGCGGCAGCCACGAGCGTTCGCCGCTTCGCCACATTGACCGTCGAACCAGTGGGGACGTACGTATCGACTCCACCGCCGTAGACGTCCACAGAACGCTCGAATGCTTCCTTCACGGCTGGGGATGCCGACGAGAGGGCCGTACCGAGTTTCGACTTTTGCCTTTCATCGAGTTCGTCGACCTGGAGGGACGCGATCACCTGCTCTGCCTGCTCGCTCTCCAGGGAGCCAAGGACTGCAGCGTTCGACACGAGCGCCGCAGCATCGTCCGGGCTGAGCCCCGCCTCGAGGGCAGCAGCGACCGCCTGTTGAACCTCATCAGGACTCGCAGAGGCGGAGGACACGATGTCGAGGACTTCGGTTGTTGCTGCGCTGAGGACGTCGCCCTCGCTAGGTGGCGGTGGCGGCGCACTTGCATCTTTCGGGTTCGTCGTGGTGGTCGTAGTCGTCGAGGTAGACGTGCTCGTTGAACTAGACGTGCTCGTTGAACTAGACGTGCTCGTTGAGCTGGCGGGCGGAGCAGTCGACGTCGTCCTCGACGGCGGGTTCGTGACCGACACGGTGGATGAGGTGGTGGTCGTCGGTGGAACCGTCGACGTCGTGGTCGTCGGTGGAACTGTCGACGTCGTCACGCTTGTGGACGGAGCGGTCGACGTCGTGGTTGGGTCGGTGACTACCACTTCGGTCGTCGTGGTGGTGGTAGTCGGATCGGTGCCTACCACTTCGGTCGTCGTGGTGGTCGTAGTCGGATCGGTGCCTACCACTTCGGTCGTCGTGGTGGTCGTAGTCGGATCGGTCACGGCTACGTCCGTCGTCGTGGTCGCCGTTGTTGTCGTCGTCGTTGTTGTCGTGGTCGTCGTTGTTGTCGTTGTCGGGGGTGGTGGTGGCGGTGGCGGTGGCGGCGTACCAGACGCGTAAAAGACGAGGTCCACGAAGTAATTCGTCCCAAAGTTTTGGTCGGGAAACGCCCCCGCCTGATCGGTGTACCGGTAATACCCGCCAGCAATCGTGAACGGGCCGACTGACGTCGACGCGAACTGGCCGTAAGCGAAGCCTGTTCCGGATAGTGAGTAACCAACGCTAAACGTCTGCCCGGCAG
>WLJO01000030.1 GCA_009701715.1 Actinomycetota bacterium | reverse complement strand
GTGTCACCAGTAGGACCGGTAGCACCCGTATACCCGGTGTCACCAGTCGGACCGGTAGCACCCGTATACCCGGTGTCACCAGTCGGACCCGTGTCACCCGTATACCCGGTGTCACCAGTCGGACCCGTGTCACCCGTATACCCGGTGTCACCAGTCGGACCGGTAGCACCCGTATACCCGGTGTCACCAGTAGGACCGGTAGCACCCGTATACCCGGTGTCACCAGTCGGACCGGTAGCACCCGTATACCCGGTGTCACCAGTCGGACCCGTGTCACCCGTATACCCGGTGTCACCAGTAGGACCGGTAGCACCCGTGTCACCCAGCGGGCCTGTTGGCCCAGTCATCGAGAACGACCCGGTGTAGCCGGTTCCGCCGGTGAAGCCAAAGAAGAACGATTCCATAGCGCTGAGCCGAGCCTCGAGCTCAGAGATATTGGCCGTCGGACCGGTGGGACCCGTGGGTCCGAGCAGCGATCCGCTCGAACCGCTCCATGCACCCAGATACGGTCCGTAGAGGTCCCCGGTTGTTGAGTCGAGATACGAGTCTCCCCAGCCCGGAGCAGCGGAGGGGCCGCCGCTTCCGACCAGGAGTCTCGTACCCGTCGGACCAGTCGTGCCCGTCGGACCAGTCGTGCCCGTCGGCCCAGTCGTACCCGTCGGACCAGTCGTACCCGTCGGACCAGTCGTACCCGTCGGACCAGTCGTACCCGTCGGACCAGTCGTACCAGTCGTACCCGTCGGACCAGTCGTACCAGTCGTACCAGTGTCACCCGTCGGACCAGTCGTACCAGTCGTACCAGTGTCACCGGTCGGACCAGTCGTACCAGTCGTACCAGTGTCACCCGTCGGACCAGTCGTGCCCGTCGCACCCGTATACCCAGTCGCACCCGTGTCACCGGTCGGGCCAGTCGGCCCAGTCGCACCCGTATACCCAGTCGCACCCGCGTCACCGGTCGGGCCGGTCGGCCCAGTCGCACCCGTATACCCAGTCGCACCCGCGTCACCGGTCGGGCCGGTCGGGCCGGTTTCACCGAACCCAGTAGCACCAGTCGGACCCGTGCTCCCAGCGCCGGACGCGCCCGTCGCACCAGTAGCGCCGGACGCGCCCGTCGGACCGGTCGCACCAGTCGCCCCGCGAGGTCCGGTCGCACCAGTCGCCCCCCGAGGTCCGGTCGGTCCCGTCGACCCTCCAGTGGAGCTCGGCGGCGGCTTCGGATGCGCAGAAGCACTTTCCGGGTTCAGCAGCGAGGGAGCCCACACGGCCGCGCCTCCCAGCGCAGCACCGGTTATCCAAGCACGACGAGTCTTCTGCTCGTCGGCCTCGTTCTGGGTTTCGTCACCCGCAACGCCGGAATTGTCTTCCATCTCGCCCACCCCGCGCTCAGACCCAGACACCCTGAATCACACAAATCTCTATCACCCTTGCCGACAACCAGTGACAAGTCAACCGCGACGAGAGTCTAGTTACGTGTCCGTTACCGCCCGAGGGCCCGCTGATAGACCTCGGCGTTGGCCTCGGTGCTGCGCCGATGACCCTCCGGGAGATCGGTTCTCGCCAACAATCGCTCGGTGACCTCGAGTCCGCGCTCAAACTCGCCCACCCACCAGAGCGAGATCGATAACTCGAAGTCCGCTCCCCAGACGTACATCCACGACTCCACAAAGAGCAGGTCATCCGGGTGCGGGATGCCGGCGGCACGCTCGGCGGCCAACACTGCGGTGCGGTGGAGGCCACGGTGACGGGCCCCCTCGGAGAGCTTCACGAGCGACTCGGCACGGCACGGACGGTATTCCCAGGCAGCGAGGTAGGCCTGCTGTGCGTACACCCAGTCGCCACGCCCGGCGAGGATGATGCCGCACTGGTACAGGCACCAATAGATCTCCTCGTCCCAGCCGCCGAGCTCCATCCGGCGGCGGTACGCGGCGAGCGCGCCAGCATGATCACCGAGGCTCTGGCGGGTCTGCGCCAGATAGAACAGCGTACGCACGTCGTTCGGATCGTCCGCCAGAGCCTCTTCCAGCAGCACAAGGTCCCGTTCGAACTTCTCGTGGCGTGTGCCCCCGTCGCCGTAGTGATGAACGGAAAGCCGATCGAAGCGATCCCGCCGCGTCGGCTCGTGGCAGGTGAGGTACTCGTGGGTCTTGCCCCGGTAATACCAGGGGCGGTCACCCTGAACGAGATAGGGCATTCGGTGAGTGATCCCGCCGCGCACCGCTATGTCGTACACATCGGCATCGAGTACGGACGGGTCGAAGTCCTCGGTGATCACTACATGATCTGCATCGAGCAGCAACAAGTAGTCGGCCGTCCCCCGTCCAAGCGCCACCGCCTCACTGCGGTTCGACGCAAAATCCCTCCACGGACGGCGGTACAGCACACCGGGCAAGTGCCCGAGTTTGTCGTTGATGATGTCGGTTGTGGCGTCAGTCGAACCGGTGTCAACGATGGTCCACCAGCCAAGGAGATGCGCCACGCTGTCGAGACACCGCCCAATCACCGCAGCCTCGTCCTTCACGATCATCACGAGTCCGAGACGAGGGCGCAGCCCGGTGGGGGTGCCGGGGAACACGACGGGTGGCATCTGCGCTTCCACCCGACGAATGCTGGGGGCGTCGCGGCCTTTCGACAGGTCAACCAACGGGGTGCCGCCCAATGCGGGGGCGAGGATCTTCAGCGCTGATGCGAGTACATCGTCTGGTCGCCCCATGGCCGTCAGGCTACCGATCGCTCATCCGCGCGGAGCCCGAGCATGTTCCAGAGATCGGCCCAGGAGATCGTGGCCAGGCGCGCCACCCGGTCCTCCACGCCATAGGACAGCACGATGCCGTCTCGATGGCGCGCCACACCCGCGCAGAACTCGATCCCCACAAACTGGAAGAAGAACTCACGAGAGGAAGCCACGGCATTCCACTCCGCGTCGTAGTAGATGATGCGATGGCGATAGTGACGGCGCTCATTCCCCTCGGTGCCGACGAGATGGGCGTGGTGCACCACCGAGAGCCATCCTCCCGGCACCGCAATGATCTGGGAACCGCCGCGTGCTGAGGTTCTCACCGATTCGGGGGCGATCGGGCGAGGCAACAGCGTTGCGCCGAGCACATCGTCAACCTCCACGATCACGGCCGGTTCGGCGTTCCAGAGGAACGACATCCGCTTGGCCCCCTCAATCGGTGCCCAGTTCTTTTCGTGGCGATCCCCGAGCGGGGAGGCCATCGCGAATGCGCGGACGATCGAACCGCCCTCGTCGAGCCGACATGCAGCAATTTCGCATCGTCCATCATCTCGGTGTTCGCGCACCGTTGCGGACACCCACCATGCACCGTCGTGGTGGAACAACCGCATGTCCTCGAACCCGTGCACGGGGTACCTCGCCGACACGGTGCGCGCCAAGGAGTCATCGATAGGTTGCATCGACACCACCCGGAGATCGTCGTCGAGGCGGGCCAGAACGTTGTCGGTCTTGATCAGCCCCGACCCGTCGAGCGGCGTGTACCGGCCGTCCTCGTATCGGTAGTTTGCGTGACGGATGATCACCGCGTACCCACCCTCGGGATGGTTGGCGATTGACGGGTTGAGTGCCGCGCGATCCGGACGCTCCGGACCGGGCAACTCAACGACGCGTGCAGACGGACAGAGATCTCGCAGCGAGGGAACGAGATCATCCCGCAGGGCGGTCAACAGTGTCGGGTAAGAGGCCGCGGTAACACGTGTGGCATCCGGGAACAGCGCAAGCACCCGGGAAAAAAGCATCTCGTCGGTTACCGCTGCGTCGTGCTGGTATGCCTCGGCGACCGCCTCACGGACACGTTGCTCGAAGCCACCGAGGGCACCTCTGGCCACCCCGAACACCCCGCCACACACGAGTTGCGCGCCGTGGAGCCACCAGTCGCTCGAACCCGCAGTAGCACCCTCCCAGGTCCACTCAAAGTTCCCGGGCTGGCCATGCCAGTCGCCATTCGCGAGTGACACGAAGTGCACCGGTGGAAGGTTCAGCGTCGCCGGATCGTAGCGAAGCGCGTCGGCGAGGCCCCTGGGGACCGCCGATGTGTGGGCAATCCCGAAATCGATCCACCAGTACCGACCGGCATCGATGAGCCCCGTGGCACGTCGGAGGAGGGAGGGTTTGGACCATCCGACGGCCAAGTATTCCGGCGTGTCCTTCACCTGATTCGAGGTGCTCGCCGTGCGCCGGCGGCCCAGCGAGGTGCGCAGGAACTCGAGGTCCTCGGCAGCCTCGGGATGCGGTTCGTACCTCGCAACAGCCGTCGGTGCTTCCGGGGCAAGCAGACGACGCATTTCGGAAATGCGATCAATGAACTGCTCGTCGCAGAACACCACCATCGGCAGGTCGATCGCCAGCACGTCGGTGGCGAGCCTGAAGTAGTCCTCGATCGACCGACGGCGCGCGCCGGGGATACCGGGCTCTAGCTCCACGAGAGCAGTGACGATGGCTACTGGTTCGATGGGCTGAGCCTCGCACACCGGCCCGTACGGACAGAAAGCGCCGGTTGCCGTGGAGCGTCCAGTCAGGCGACCCGGCGGATGACGCGTTCGGCGAACGCCTCCATCGCCTCAGTCGGCGTTGGTTTGAACATGGTGAATGCCGGAAGGATGATACGGCCCACCCCTAGGGACGCCATTTCCTCCACCGCCGCGATCGGGTCGTCACCGAAGATGCCGGGATGACCAGCGGTGAACTCGATGCTTGATGCATCACGACCGGCATCGGCAGCCGTCTGACGCACCACGTCGAACAGTTCCGTGAGGCCCGCCATGTCGCCCTTGCCGGGGAAGAACCCGTCACCGAGCCTGCCGGCGCGCTCGGCAGCGGCTCGCGAATGACCGCCCACCACGATCGGCACTGAGCCGCGCACGGGCTTGGGGTTGCTCGACGCGTTTTTGAAGTTCGCGAACCGTCCCGAGTACGACGCGTGGTCCGAACTCCAGAGGGCACGCAGCACCTCGATGTACTCGTCGGTGCGCGCACCGCGCGCCTCCCACGGCACACCGAGTGCGTCGAACTCCTCCTTCAACCAGCCCACACCGATACCCAGATCCACCCGACCGCCGGACAGGTGGTCGAGCGTGGCAACCTCCTTCGCAAGCACCAAGGGGTTGCGCTCGGGGAGGATGAGGATGCCCGTGGCGAGGCGAAGTGTGGTGGTGGCCGACGCAATGTACGCAAGCCACACGAGCGGGTCTGGGATCGGGGTGGACGCGCCACCCGGCATCTTGCCCGAGGGGCTGTACGGGTACGCCGATTCGTAGTCGTCGGGGAAGATCACGTGCTCGACGGTCCACATCGACTCGAACCCAGCGGCCTCAGCGGCCCGGGCCGCTGCGATTGCGCCTGCAGGCTGGGCCCATCCCATGGTGTTCGCGAATGCCAGTCCAAATTTCATGGCCGGACGGTAGCAGCGCGCGTCGGTCGCGTACCCTGTCCCCGATGAGCAGCCGGCGCAGGACTGAGACGTCCAACTTTGGCGTCGGTGGTCGGGAGAGTCACGACGCGAGTGGGTTCTACGACCGCTTCCGCGCACCGGAGACCTCCGACGATGACACCGTGCTCGATCCCGTCCCCGTCGCGGAGCCGTTCGTGTGCGGAGACTCGCGACACATGGACGCCGTGACCGACGGCTCGGTGGCACTCGTAGTCACGTCTCCGCCGTACTTCGCGGGCAAGCAGTACGAGGAGGAACTGGAGCGCGAGGGTGTTCCGTCGTCGTACCTCGAGTACCTCGAACTGCTCACCGACGTGTTCGCCGAGTGTGCGCGCAAGCTCGAGCCGGGCGGCCGCATCGCGGTCAACGTGGCGAACCTCGGGCGCAAGCCATACCGCAGCCTGTCCGCCGACGTCGTGCGGATCCTCGAGCACGACCTCGGCCTGCTGCTGCGTGGCGAACTGGTGTGGCAGAAGGGCGAGGGCGCGAGCAGTTCGTGCGCGTGGGGATCGTTCCGCAGCCCGGCAAACCCGGTGCTACGCGATGTCACCGAGCGCGTCATCGTGGCGAGCAAGGGTCGCTTCGACCGTGCGCTCACTGCGTCGCAGCGGGCCAAGCGCGGGCTCCCGCACGGCACCACGCTGTCCGCGGACGACTTCATGTCGCTCACGCTCGACGTGTGGTCCCTGCAGCCCGAGAGTGCCAAGCGTGTCGGGCACCCTGCCCCGTTCCCGGTTGAACTGCCCGAGCAGCTCATCTCGCTATACACGTTCGAGAACGATCTCGTACTCGACCCGTTCATGGGGAGCGGTACCACGCTGGTCGCTGCGGCCCGACTCGGTCGCCGGTATGTCGGCTACGACATGGACGCCTCGTACGTCGAGCTCGCACGTACCCGCATCTCCGAAGAAGTCGCCGCACCCACTCACCGACCGACAACGCTGCTTCCCGCTGCAGACGACGGGCGGCCGGCGGGCCAGGTGGCCGAAGCGGCGCTGATCGCTGCCGGGTTCACGATCACCAAGACCGGGTACCGCGTGCCCAAGAGCGGTGTGGTGGTGTCGTTCCTTGCCACCGCCCCGGGCGGCGCCGCGTGCCTGTTCGACGTGGCCGGCCCGTACACCTCGCACCGTGGGGGCCTCGTCCGCACCGAGACGGTGTGGCGCACGATCGGGAGGGCCGCTGCCGTGCGGGCATGTGTCCCCAACCTTGCCTTCGTGGTGCTCACCACCGCGCTGCCCCGGCCCGGCAGCGACGCCGACCACACGCTCCGTGCCGCGGTGCCGGGCACGATCACTGCGGTGATCGACCTGCTCGACCCGGTTGACCGCGAGCGCCTCACGAAACTGGTGGACTGAATCGCTCCTCGGCTCGCGCTGCGGACGGTTCGGCGATGAGGATGCAGCGGTGATGCGGGTTGGTCACGGGGCACGGGCTGCAGCGCTTGCCCTCCTCACTGCTGTCGCGGCTGTTGCGCTCGTTGCCGCCCCTGCACCCCGCTCTGTCGTAGGCGCCGCTCATGCGGCGTCCACGCCGCCACCTGGGTCGCCCGCCTCGGACATCGCAGCAGTTCCGCGCAGGCCGCGACTGTGCACGGCCGAACAGATCGCCGCCGCAACCGTGCGACGCTGCGCAGTGTTCGCCGAGGGCAGCCCATCGGACCACGGGTTCGCGACACCCCCGTTCCCGACCGACGCAATCGTTTCCTCCCCGGTCGTTGCCGAGCAGTGGCGCAAACTGTCTCTGGGCTCCACCGGGCCCGGCGTGATCGTTCTGCAGGAGCGCCTGAAGGCTCGGTACCCGGAGGTGCTTGTGCTCGGGCGCTTCGGTGGCCAGACCAAAGCGGCCGTGCAGCGGTTCCAGTCCGAGGAGGAACTGCCGGTTACCGGCACCGTGGACGCGGCAACGGCGAGCGCTCTCGGTGTGATGGTGCGTGCAACCGTTCCGTCGTACCCGCCCAAGGGTTGGGCGTGGAAGGGTTACTCGTTCGGCGGCTCACCGGCGCTCGCCGAGTGGGAGTCCCGACTCACTTCCGGGACGGTTCGGGCGGACCCTGCAGCGGCACCGCTGTTTGAGGGGTTCCTTGCGGATCTCCGCAGGGGCAGCCTTCGTGTTGACGAGGCTGACACGTATTCGTTCCGCTGCACCGCGTCAACCACCCGGAACTGCAAAGGCGTCGGGAGCGCACGCCTCTCCTACCACGCATGGGGCCTCGCGTTAGACCTCAACTACAGCACGAATGCGCTCCAGACCCTCGACGACCCGGTTGACGCCTGCGGTGTTGCGGTGGAGCATGCCGTTCCCAACTGGGTGCTCAGGGTCGCGCTGCACTGGGGACTGTTCTGGGGTGGCTGGTTCTCGTGCCGCCCGGGCGAGCAGCAATCCGCTGTGAGGGACCCGCATCACTTCGAGTTCCGCGGCACACCCGAACTCGCGCGCGCCATCATCGCCAAGAACACCGCGAAGAAGGCATCCCGAGCCACCGTGCCGGGCATCACCAATCTGCTCCTCGCGTGCGGCGACCGAGGCGCCGCCGTGACGCGGTTGCGCAGGTTGCTGCCTGCTTCGTACCGACCTCGTGAACCGAGGCTTCCGGCCGACCTCTTCAGTCCGCGACTCGCTGCGGCACTTGCTCGCTGGCAGCAGGACAACGAACTGCCGGTTACCGGTGTGCTCGACGCAGCGACGGCCCGGGCGCTCCGGGTGAAGGTGAAACACTCCGAGGTGTTCCCAGTGCTCCATCTTCATTCCTGTGGGCGAGGGGTTGATCTCGTGCAGCGGGCAGTCGGCGTGCCGGTCACGGGTGTGTTCGACAGTGCCACCATGGTGGCGCTGCGCACCTGGCAGGCCGAACACGGACTCGCCCCCACGGGTGTCACCGACACGAGAACCGCAGCAGCACTTCGGCTCCGTTTGGACGACATCGCCGGGGCGGAGAACCTCGCCGTCGTACCCTCCGACGAGACCACCAAGCCGTTCCGGTTCCGCCCGATTGCAGCATCCGGCGCCCTGAAGCGGGGCAGCACGCGGCCCCACCCGAGATTTCGGTGACGCGAACCCCCTGCTGAGCAGCAATATTTTCGTAATACAACTGAAATCTTGTCGCTAGGCGTGGTCAAGAGCATGCTGACTGTGAGAAAATAGGGGGATGTTCCGTGCCCGGCGTGTTCGTGTGACCGGCATCGCCCTGGCGGCCACGATCGCGTTGACGCCAACGGTGTGGCACGCAGCTCCCTCGAATGCCGCCGCCGTCACCCCGGGGTCACCCGCTTCCGCGATCACGGCAGCACCCGTGCGGCCGGCGCACTGCACCGAGGAACAGATGGCATCGGTCACGCTCGACAACTGCGCCCTCATGGTGGACGGCAACCCGGCAACCCACGGGTTCCCGGCACCACCGTTCCCGGGCAACGGCTTCATCATCACGCCGATCACACCCGAGGAGTGGGTGCCGCTGACACTCGGCTCGAGCGGGCCGATCGTCACGATCCTCCAGAACAAGTTGATCGTCGACTCGAGCGACGTGGTGGTGGACGGCAAGTTCGGCTCGATCACCGAGGCGGCGGTGCGCAAGGCGCAGGGTACGCTGCTGCTCCCCGTAACTGGGATTGTGGATGCAGCGACGGCCGCGGCGCTCGACATGCTGGAGCGGGCCGAGCTGGGCACGTTCCCGGGAACGGGGTGGACGTGGACCGGCAACAGTTGGAGCGGCTCTGCAGCGCTCGCTGCGTGGGAACAGAGTCTCGCGAGGGGCGGTGTCCGCTCGCACCCACTCGCTGCCGGCTTGTTCGAAGGGTTCCTCGCGGACGTCCGCCGCGGCAACTACCGGATCGACGAGGCAGGCACCTACTCGTTCCGCTGCACCGCCACCACCGTGCGCAACTGCAAGGGGCTCACCCCGGCACAGTTGTCGTACCACTCATGGGGCCTTGCCGTGGACCTCAACTACAGCACGAACCCGTTGCAGACGGTTCGTCACGCCACCGACGCGTGCGCCGCCCCCACCACGCACGCCATGCCGGACTGGGTCCTCAAGGCTGCTCAGCACTGGGGTCTCTTCTGGGGTGGCTGGTACTCGTGCCCCAAGGCTGGACAACACTCGATCGTCAAGGACCCGCATCACTTCGAGTACCGCGGCACCCCCGAACTCGCCCAGGCCATCATCGCCAAGAACAACGCCGAGGGAGCAATCACAGCAACCGCACCGGCTCTGGGGGATCTGCTGCTTGCCTGCGGTGACCGCGGCCCGGCGGTCGCCGAGATCCGAGCGCTGCTCCCCGCTGGGTACCGGCCGGCCGAGGCTACGTCGCTCGTCAACACCTTTACCAGCGCTCTCGCCGCTGCGATCGCCAAGTGGCAAACCGCTCATGGGCTCCCGGCAACAGGAACGTTCGACCCGGCAACGGCGGCAGCCCTCGGTGTCACCGTGCGACACACCGAGGTGTTCCCGGTGCTGCACCGCAACTCCTGCGGTGAACACGTGAAGAAACTGCAATCGCTGTTGGGGCTCACGGTCACCGGTTCCATCGGATACACCACGATGAACAGCCTGAGAACCTGGCAGCGGGCGCACGGACTCGCCCCCACGGGCGTCACCGACACCGCTACCGCTGCTGCCCTGAAGCTGAGGGTCAACACACCACCGACCACAACGACCACGACAACCGCGCCGCCCGATGACAGTTCGACAACGACCACCAGCAGCCCAGTCGCACCGACCGCAGCAAAGGTGTACGTCCCGCTCGCCCGTGGCACGCGGAGCCAGGTGGTCAACGCGCTCCAGCGTGCCCTCACTGCTGCCGGCTATCGGGTCCGAACAACCGGGTTGTTCGGCCCGCAGACCGCCCGCTCGCTGCACTCGTTCCAGCGCGCCAACCGTCTGCCGGTGTCGTCCACGCTCTCGCTCCGGGCTGCAAGGCTCCTCGGGCTCACCCCCGTGCCCAAGTTGCCAATGCGATACGGACAGCGGGGCGACAACGTGCTGCTCCTGCAGGAGGTCCTGCGCGAGCGAGGCGCCCTCATCACCGCCGACGGCCGCTTCGGCTCGGGTACCCGAACCGCAGTCAGGGCCTTCCAACGCTCTGCTGGGCTGCGGGTGACCGGTGTGGTGGACACCGCTACCGCCAAAGCGCTCGGCTGGTAGCACGGTCCGGATGGGGCCACGACGGTGGGTATAGTTATGTCAGTTCCCACCGGGTGAGTGAACCGCTGCATACGAACCGGTCGAGGTTCTGCGTGTTGCCCCTGCACCCGCCCACTGCGAGGTTTCCATGCTGGTGAAGCGCAGGCCTCCGCGGCCGAAGACAACGGAGCACCCAACGAAGCGGGCGCTCATCGACACTGTCGTAGCCATGCTGGACAGCGTGCCGGTGGGGCAGGTGACCTGTGACTCGGTTCTCGCCGCATCGGGGATCTCCCGAGGGTCGCTGTACTACCACTTCGAGGACTTCAGCGACCTCGTCGAGCATGCACTCGTGCTGCGGTACTCCCGATACGTCAACGACTCGATCGCAGCCATCGAGTCCACGCTGTCCCAGTCCGCGTCCCCTGAGGAGTTCCGTGAGCGTTTCGTGGAGACTGTCCGCGCAGGTCACGATTCGTCGAAGGCGGCCCTGCGCCTCGAGCAGGTGATCCCGCTCGCTGCGGCGGCGGGCAGCGAGCGGATGCGCACCGCGCTCGGCTTGGAGCAACAGCGCTACACCGACGCCCACGTGGGCGTGCTGCGCGAGGCCCAGACCAATGGATGGGTTGCGCCCGACTTCGACCCCCGGGCGCTTTCCGTGCTCGTCCAGGCCTTCCTGCTCGGGCGGGCGGTAGACGACGTGGCTCCGTCCCCGCTCGAGCCACAGGCATGGGAAGTCGTGGTGGCCGCCGTGCTTGACCGGGTACTCCTCACGCGCTGAAGAGCACCCACATCCTGGGGAATGTCACGCTGTGGTCCGCCCGTTGCGTTGACACCCGCATGCAGATGGCAACGACACGCGAACGCTTCACGGACGAACAAAACCAGCGGGCACTCGGACTCGTGCTCGGCGCCGCAGTCGGTGACGCTCTCGGTGCACCGTTCGAGTTCGGCGCACCAGGCGATTACCGCAGGCGGTTCCCCACACCGGTACTCGGTGGTCGCGGGGAGATGATCGGCGGAGGAAGCTTCGGTTGGGCCCCCGGTGAGTTCACCGACGACACCCAGATGGCTATCGCCCTCGGCGAGGCGCTCCTGCAGCACGGCGGGTACGACCCCGACACCGTGTGGGCGTGGTTCCGTGCGTGGTGTGACACCGCGAACGATGTCGGCAATCAGACCCGTTGGGCACTCCGTCACGCCGATTGGCGCGACGTTCCCCGCGATACCGAGTCGAGTGCCGGCAATGGCGCGCTGATGCGCGCCTTTCCGCTCGCGCTCGCGTTCCTCGACGCGGACGACGACCTTGCTCGCGACGTAGTGCTGCACCACGCGGGCCTCACGCACCCGGATCCGGCGGCCGGCTGGGGGGCGTGGCTCGCCGTGGCGATGATGCGCCAGGCGCTGCGCGGGCAGGACCCGTTCGACAACCTCGAGGCGCTGGTTGATTCCGTCCCGGAGGCCCAACGGAAAGACTTCGCGAGCGTGCTGCTCTCCGGCTGGACACCCAACGACCCTGCACCGTCGAACGGCTCGGTGTGGGGATGCCTCGCGCAGGCGGTGTGGGCAGTGCGTTCGACCGCCTCGTTCGAAAGTGCGATCGTGGCAGCAATCCAGCTCGGCAACGACACCGACACCGTGGCGTGTGTGGCTGGAGCACTTGCAGGCGCTCGCTACAGCGTGCAGGGGATCCCGTCGAGATGGGCAACCTATGTGCACGGGGCACTTGACGCGCCGGACGGTCGTCTCGTGTACCGCATGGATCACCTACAGCAGTTCGCGCGCCGTCTGCTCGGCGGCACCGACCGTTCCGAGACCCCGCCCGAAAGCCCTGCGGGCCCCCAAGAGGTTGCGCCGTGGTTGCACGCTGCCGACCTGCTCGGTGCCAACGATGCGCCGACGGACTGGGCGATCGTGTCGCTCTGCCGTACCCGGGATCGTTTCGCCAACCACGACATCCGCAGGCAGGTCTACCTCATCGACGAGTCCGAGCCCGAGCGCAACATTGGGCTCGCCTCGGCGGTCCGCGATGCAGTGGACGCCGTGGACGCGTTGCTTGCCGAGGGCCGCAACGTGATCGTCCACTGCCACGGTGGTCGCAGCCGTACGGGCCTCGTGCTCAAGGCGTGGGCGATGCGCACCTACGGGTACAGCGAGCGCGAGGCGCACTCGTGGCTGGCTGATCAGTGGTACCGCTACGCGGACTACAACGACGCGTTCGTCGAGTTCCTCGACAGCGACTGGCCGTCGCCGGCTCGCCCGTAACCGGCCCGCCCGTAACCCAACTGGATCAGCCAGCGGCACGCTTGCGCGGGTCTGCAGGGAACGACGGTCTCGCCATCACGAGGTCGCTGATCGCTGCCGCCCCCGCAACAAGCCCGTCGATACCGGGGCCGAGAAGGTTGACGAGTGCCGCCTGGGTTGCGTCAGTGTCTTCCTCCAGTCGCAGACGGGCCCGCACGCCGGCTGGCGTGAGCGCACCGTTGCTCATCCAGTCGCGCTGCTCGAGCGATGCAACCGCTGCCGCAAGACGCTCCGGGCTCCAGCCCCGTGTGCCGCTGTACTCACCGACGCTGTAGCCCAGCCACAACTCGGTGAACACGTTCACCTCCACGGCGTCGAGTCCTGCAGCGACCGCAGCGGCAAGGTGCCCGTCGCCGCGGTGCTCGCGCACCAATTCCGCAGCGCGCCACAGGCGCCCCTGCGACGACGACGGCAGCGGCAGTTCCCGCAGTGCCGAGAACAGCGGGCGCCCCATTCCGTCAAGCTGCTCGATCGCGGCAAGGAGCGGGCCCGCAACCGCGGCTGCCGCGTCGGCCGATACGAGGGCCTCCATCGCTGCGCTCGCCCCGTCGGCGCGGGCAGCGAGCACATCGTCACGCGAGGCCGTACCGACACCTTGTTGGTACACCGCCGTAAGCAGTCCCGGCTCGAACACGCCGAACGTGGACACGACCACCGAGGCTGCGGGTGTACCGAGCGCTGCGGCGCGGCCCCACACGTAGGCATCGAAGAAGCCGAGACCGAGCGACGTCAACCGCTCCATGGGCGGCCTCGACCACCAACCCTGGGTGGCAACAGGTTCGAGCGCGTCACGGAGCCGTCGAGCCGGGGTGCCCGGCAGTGCGGGCACAGCAATCGGGGAGGGCGGCTGGGCGAAATACACGTTCGCCACGTCGTCGTACGTCATGGTCTCATCCTGTCACCTGTAGGCATCAGTGCTCGCGAGCCTGAGCGCCTAACCCACCGTTCTCGGTACCGAACGTTGCCGCGACTGCCCCCTGAGGCCAAGCCACGTTTCGGTACCGAGAAGCGGGGGTGGATTACTTCGTGTCGCGCAGTTCGCGACGCAGGATCTTGCCGGTGACCGTCTTGGGGAGTTCGTCCACGATCTCCACCTGTCGCGGGTACTTGTACGCCGCCATGCGCTCCTTGCAGAACGCCTGGATCTCCTCGGGGGTGGCCGTGGTGCCCGGTTTCAGGCTGACGAACGCCTTCACCGACTCGCCGCGATACTCGTCGGGTACACCGATGACGGCGGCCTCGCGCACCGACGGATGGCCGTAGAGCACGTCCTCCACCTCACGGGGCCAGACCTTGTAGCCCGAGGCGTTGATCATGTCCTTCTTGCGGTCGACGATGTAGAACCAGCCGTTGGCGTCCATGAAGCCGACGTCACCGGTGTACAGGCGCCCGTTCGGGATCGACTTTGCGGTCTCCTCCGGCTTGTTCCAGTAACCGTCCACCACTTGCGGGCCCTCGGTTACCAGCTCGCCGATCTCGCCGACCGGCAACTCGTTGCCGTTCTCGTCGACGATGCGCACGACGGTGTCGAAAATCGGCACGCCGACCGACAGTGCGCCGCTCGTCGGGTCCACCGGCGTCGCAGCGCCGAGGGGGACCGCGTGGGACGGTGACGTGGTCTCGGTGAGGCCGTAGATGTTGTGGATCTGGTGCCCGAAGCGCGCCTGGAAGGCGTCTGCGATCGCCGGCGCAATGGCGGCACCGCCCGAATAGATCTTGTTCAGCGACGCGAAGTCGGCCGGCTCAACACCGGCTGCGTTGGACAGCGCGATGAACACGGTGATCGCACCGACGGTGAAGGTGGGGCGGTGTTCGCGGATGCAGTCGAGCATCACGCCCGGGTCGAAGCGGTACGCGAGTACGAGCGTTGCGGGCAGCAGGAACGACACGGTGACACCGGAGACGAGCCCGGTGATGTGGAACAGAGGTGCAACCCCGAGGATGACCTCGTCCGAAGAGAGGTCAATCCAGTCCCGGTAGGCCTGCGAGTTGAACACCACGTTGCTGTGCGTGTTGCGGGCGCCCTTCGGCACGCCGGTGGTGCCCGACGTGTAGGTGAGGAACGCCACGTCGTTCGGCGCGAGCGTGACGTCGGGAACGGTCTCGCCACGGTGCTTCGCGATGAGTTCGAGCATGTCGACAGTGCCCGCGCTGCGCTCGCGCTTGATGTCCTTGAACAGGCGCGGGTCGTGGCGCGTCTGGTAGTCCAGTTCGGAGGTCGTGATGACGGTCCTCACGCTCGTGCCCGGGACAACGTCCTTGGCAACGCTGCTGTAGAGGTTCTCGAGGCACAGGAGCACGGTGGCCCCGGAGTCCTTGAGCATGTAGTCGAGCTCACGCGAACGGTTCATCGGGTTCACCGACACCATCACACCGCCGGCCTTCCAAGTGGCCAGCATCGCCACGAGGAACTGCGGAACGTTCTGGAGATAGACCGCGAGCCGATCATCCTTCTGGAAGCCATTCGCGAGGAGTCCGGCAGCGAGTGCCGTGCTCTGCGCGTCCAGCTCGGCCACCGAGACCGTTCCATCGAAGTACTTGATCGCGATGAGGTCCGGATTGCGCCTCACCGCCGCCTTGAACATGTCGAGGGCGTTCGTGAACTCCGGCTTGATCTCGGTGGATGTGCCCTTGCGGTAGCTACTCAGCCACGGGCGATCGGTCGCGGTCATCTCTACTCCTGTGTGGTTACTTGGTACGTATCTTGCCGACGGTTCACTTGATGGCGACCGGGTTCACCGGTGCGCCCGTGCCGCTCACAACCTTGAGCGGTGCAGCGACGTAGAGGAACGTGTACTGCTTGTCCTGCGCTGACTCGGCAGCAATGCCATCGAGGTCGATGATCTCTGTGAACAGCACGCCGAGGTTGCGCATGAGCGCGCAGTGCAGCGGGAGTGCCACGCCGCTGACCGGCTCGATGGTGACCTCGTTCGCGATGGTGTCGGTGACGAGGTTGGGGATCTCCATGTTCTGGAACCACTGCACGAGCTCGGGCGAGTACGTGAGGCCGGGCTCGATGAAGTCCTTGTAGAACTCCGTGGCGCCGTCGCGGTAGAAGGTGGAAATGAAGCCGGTGCGGATGCACAGGATGTCTCGCTTCTGGATCTCGGTTCCCTGTGCCTTCGCACAGGCGATGAGGTCCTCGTGGGTGAAGGTCTCGCCCTTGGCGAGAGAGTCCTTGCCGCGGAAACGGGCCATGTCGAGCAGGATGCCGCGACCGACGATGCCGTGCTCGGCGATCGGCAACACACTGGCCTTGCTCAGCCCACCGATGGTGGTGTTGGCGTCGTACCCGTTGTAGATCTGGCCGTCGTACCAGACGTGGCCGAGGGCGTCGTACTGCGACGAGCCCTGGAGGAACGCCGTGATGAAGTCGTCTGCGTAGTGCAGGCCGCCGGGGAACTGCGGTGCACGGTCGCCGTGCCACGATCCCTCGTCGAACACCATGAGGCGTTCTGCACCGCGACGGCCGGGCCACACCGGATCGCCGGCCGGGTCGCACATGCGCACCTGCAGTGTGTGCACCTTGCCCTGCTTGACGTGTTGCACGCCGCGGAGCACCTGCCCGGCATCGAGGTAGTTGAGCGAACCGATCTCGTCGTCAGCGCCCCACTTGCCCCAGTTGCGGGGCGAGTCCTTGAGGAACTCTCCCATTGACGGTGCTTCTGCCATGTTGTCCCTCGTTTCACAGCTACCGAGCGAGCGTTCGGTATGGTCGAAAAAGCCTAGGTGAGCCCCCAGAAAGCGTCAAGACATGGTCATCATGACCTCGACCGTTGGTTTGGCGCTCTACCCCCTGAGCACTCACGAAGGTCGGGCACCTTCATAGTGCATGATGCCAAGCGCGAAGTCGACGTAGCGCGCAGCCACCTGTTCGGGGGTGGATTCGTGATCGGCCCGGTACCAGGACGGCACGGCGGTGCACATTGTGACCACGGCACGGGCTGCGTCGCGCGGATAGGCGGCACAGAAGCGGCCTAACCGGACGGCAGCGTCCACCTCTGCGTCGATCAGGCGCTGCTGCGCAGTGCGAAGCGCCGTGATGCGCGCACGGTTGGCGTGCTCGAGGCTGCGCATCTCGCTGGAGCCGATGAAGGCGAGGTCCCGACGGTGGCAATGGAACAGGACAAGGCACTCCACGAGGAGAGCAAAGGCACGAACCGAATCCCCGTTGGCTTCCTCCTTGGCTGCCCGGCTGCGGGAAAGCAGGTCTTCCATCGCAAGGTCCAAGATCGTGAGGAGCATGTCCTGCTTGGTGGCGTAGTGGTGATAAATGCCCGGGACCGAGAGGCCGGCACGACGGGCGATGTCTCGCACGGTCGCACCGTGGTAGCCCGTTTCAACGAACGCTTCGAGGGCAGCACGAAGCACCGGGTCCAGCTCGATATCACCGTAGAGACGCCAGTTGTTCATCGAAATCGCCCGGACCCTAACAGCGAAAACGATCTAGCGATCGGTCGTCTCCCCGCGAGCCGGGGAGCCGATCAGGCCGGACCGGCGTACGCGAAGTTTGCGTACGTGACGTTCGAGTCGTTCACCGACACGCCCATTGCTCCGGCAACCCGGATCTCGACCGTCGGGTCGTCGGGGTCGGCCGTGCCGTCATCGACGAGAGTGCAAGCGAGCGTGCCGGTGCTGCCCTGAGAGACCACGGCTTGGACAGTGATCTGCCCACCGGTGAAGTACGGAATCGAGTCCTCGAACAGAATGCGGGTCCGTCCCGTACTGCTCGTCACTCCCGCGCCGGAGAACTCACACTCGACCTCGCCCTGCCACGGCCCGCTGCCGGTGCGTTCGGCGTCGACGTTGAGCGTCACCGTCACGTAGTTGCTGCCGCTGGCCGATTCGCTGGTGAGCACATTGGTCCACCCAGCCGCAGTTGGGTAGCGCACGATGGAATCGTCACCGACGAAGAACGAGCCGTACGTGATGCCATTGGGGCCGATTGGTCCGGTGTTGCCCTGCGGTCCGGTGTCACCGGGGTCACCGAGGACCCCGGGCACACCCGTCTCGCCCTGGAGACCCGTGTCACCCTTCGCACCCGTAGCACCGGAGGCGCCCTGCGGACCCGTCAGACCCTGCAAACCAGACGCACCCGTCGCACCTGTAGCACCCTGCGAACCCGTCGCACCGGTATCACCCTGCGGACCCGTCAGACCCTGCAAACCAGACGCACCCGTCGCACCGGTAGCACCCTGCGAACCCGTCGCACCGGTATCACCCTGCGGACCAGTCTCACCCTGCAAACCAGACGCACCCGTCGCACCGGTAGCACCCTGCGAACCCGTCGCACCGGTCAAACCCGTCCCGCCCGTCGCACCCGTGTCGCCCTGCGAACCCGTCGCACCGGTAGCACCCTGCGAACCCGTCGCACCGGTATCACCCTGCGGACCAGTCACACCCTGCAAACCAGACGCACCCGTCGCACCGGTAGCACCCTGCGAACCCGTCGCACCGGTATCACCCTGCGGACCAGTCAGACCCTGCAATCCCGATGCTCCAGTCGCCCCGGTCGATCCGCGTACTCCCGTCGCACCAACCGGGCCCTGAATACCCTGCGGACCAATCGGTCCGGTCGAACCTGCCGGACCCACCTCGCCCTGCTCGGCGAGCAGGTGCCACTTCGTGGCGTCGGTTCCCGGCGTCACGCTCGTGTTCGTGGCCATCGCGATGTAGGAGGACTTGCCCCAGTAGACGGCGTCGCCCTTGACGTAGGTCAGTGAACTGCTCCAGTCGCCACGGAAGTTCACCGGGGGGCCAGTGGGACCGTTAATACCGGTAGCTCCAGTGGCGCCCGTTGCACCCGTCGCGCCGGTGTCACCCTGCGGACCGGTCAAACCCTGCAAACCTGACGTTCCAGTCAGGCCCGTATCACCCTGACCGCCGGTCGAACCCGTATCGCCCTTGGCGCCCGTTGCACCCGTGTCACCCTGCGGACCGGTCAAACCCTGCAAACCTGACGTTCCAGTCAGGCCCGTATCACCCTGACCGCCGGTCGAACCCGTATCACCCTGGCCACCGGTATCACCCGTGAGACCGGTCGAGCCCGTCGAACCCGTATCACCCTTGGCGCCCGTCGCTCCGGTGTCACCCTGCGGACCGGTCAAACCCTGCAAACCACTCGCACCGACCAGACCCGTATCGCCCCTGGCGCCCGTCGCTCCGGTGTCACCCTGCGGACCGGTCAAACCCTGCAAACCACTCGCACCGACCAGACCCGTAGCACCCTGGCCACCGGTTGAACCCGTATCGCCCCTGGCGCCCGTCGCTCCGGTGTCACCCTGCGGACCGGTCAAACCCTGCAAACCACTCGCACCGACCAGACCCGTAGCACCCTGGCCACCGGTTGAACCCGTTACACCGGTGTCACCCCGCGAACCCGTTGCACCCTGGCCACCGGTTGAACCCGTATCGCCCTTGGCACCCTGCACACCGGTCACACCCTGACCACCGGTTGAACCCGTATCACCCTTGGCGCCCTGCACACCGGTTGCGCCGGTATCGCCCTGCGGACCCGTGAGCCCTTGAAGGCCCCGTGAACCCGTATCACCCGTGAGACCGGTCGAGCCCGTCGAACCGGTATCACCCTTGGCGCCCGTCGCTCCCTGCAGACCGCTTGCACCCGTGAGACCAGTAGCGCCGAGGAATGCAGCAGGAGAGGTCGAGAAATAGCCGAGCACGTCAACCGTGACGTACATTTTCTGCTCGACCCAGAGGTTGAAGCGCGCTAGCGAGTCGACGGTGATCACGAGACCAACAATGTTGCGCTTCGTGTGCGTGTAATAGGTCGGACGCGCCGGGCGAGCACCGAGGCCGTCCCACACCGTCATTCCCGACATATCCCGAGCGGGGAACCACCCGCCGAGCTGCACCACGACCGCGCTCACCGATCCATCGGCGGGCACGCCACCCCGGCCACCGATCGTGATCAACGACGTCGAGTTCGCCGGCAGCTTGCCTGCAGGCCGGCCACCGTTGGCCACATACGTAATGGGTCGAGAGTCGAATGCCGAGAACGGCGTGATCGGCACGAACGTGCTTCCCGCCGTTGACGCCTGCGCAGCAGGCATGCCAAATCCCACACCCAACGTAACGATTGCAGCGCTCACCGTTGCCGATACGGCAACAAGCCTCGCAATAAATGTGCCACCCAACTGCATGACTCCTCCTGATTACACCCCCTACGGTATGGAAGTCATCCCCGGTTGTCCACCTTTTCCTGACTAGGAGTGTTGTAATGCTCGCTCGTCGTGGTCAATCGGTGGCGATCTTGCCTCAAGATCGATTCAAGATGTCATCGCGGGCCGCCCGCACCGTTGACGCTGGGGCGGGCAATGTCACATCTCGGCACGGACCCGTCGTTCAGTGGTATGCACCGTTCTACACACGCTCCCGGGAGGAACCGAGTGGCCACAACCGACCCCACGAGCAGCGACTTTGCGGAGGCGGCCTACGCCTGGATCGACTCGACGAAGGCCCGCGAGTTCGCTGAGGGACTCCTCAACGGCAAGCGGGTCAAGGTTCCCGAGAAGGAAATCCTCGCCGACGTCCGAAGTCGGATCTGGGAGCGTGTCCAGCACCCGCACGACGAACTGGACTCGGCTCAGGCCGCTGCCTACTGCCGAGCGGTGGCCCGGAACCTCGTGAGCGACCTGCTGCGCGGCTTTCGCGATGAGGATCTCGACGAGCGGCTGTATTACCGGAAGGGGGCCACCCCCGTTGCCCTGAACGACCTCCAGCCTGTCGCTGCCGAGAGCGCCGGTGCTCGGGCTGGCGAAGGTATCGACGACCTCCGCACCTGGTTTGAGGCGTCCGGCCACGAGCCGTGGGTGGTGTCGGGCGCCCTCACCTACGTAACCGTCGGGTCGGATCCGGACTGCGACTACAGCGCTGCACCCAAGCCCCGGGCCGGGCCGTGGGACTTCGTGCTCTACAACGCAGGGATGGACCCGTTCAACAGCGGTGTGTCGTCTGCGGTACTGCGCACGCGGGAGCAGATGGTTGCCGAGTGGACGGCCAACGCAGGCGTGCCGACCGTGGTGACGATTGCCGGCGGTTACACGTGGGGTGATGTCACGATGGAGCAACTCGTTGGGCTGCACCGCAGCACCTTCGAGGAGTTCGCAGCGGCTGCCTGACCCGTCGGTTGGTTCCGCTGCGTCCACCCACCCACCCCTGCCCTGGTTCTCCCTCCACCCCCTAGTTCTCGGTTTACCTCGGGCGGAGGGGTCGCCCGAGGTAAACCGAGAACCGGGAGCCGCCGTGACAACATGACGGCCATGACAGGACGTCTCTCGGGCAAGCGAATCCTCATCACCAGCGCAGACACGTTCATGGGGCCGGATATCGCCCGTTTCTTCCGGAGCGAGGGCGCCGACGTGATTGCGGACGATGACCCCCTGCTCGGTGCGGGTGATGCGCTCGCGCTCGTGGAGCGGTGCGGTCATCTCGATGCGGTCATCGCCAACTTCGAGTACCCGGCGTACCGGGCCAAGACCGTCGAGATCGAGGACAGTGAGTGGCTCGCCGGCTTCGACCACATGGTGCACCCGCTCATGCGCACCGTGCGGGCTGTGGCCCCCCAGATGATTGCCCGCAAGAGTGGCTCGATCGTGGTCACCGGTTCGTCGTCGCCGTTGCGGCGGATGTCCCCCCAGACGGTGTCGTACGTGACGGCGCGCGCTGCGCAGCTCGCCTTCGTGCGATCGGCCGGGCACGATCTCGCACGCCACAACGTGCGCCTCAACGCGATCGCGCAGAACTTCGTGGCGAACCCCGCGTACTACCCGCCCGAGACGCTCGCAAACCCGAAGTTCCAGGAGCGCCTGCCGATTGAGGTGCCTGCTGGTCGCATCGGCAAGCCCGAGGAGAGCGGGGAACTGGCACTGTTCCTCGCCTCGGACAGTTCGACGTTCATCTTCGGGCAGGTCGTGAGCCACGACGGCGGCTGGAGCTGACCCGCCGCCACCACCACCACGTTCTCGGTACCGAAACGACACTTGGCTTCAGCGAGTGCGCTCAGTTCGAAAATGTCGAACGCCGGCGTATCACGAACGACACGCCGGCGAACGACTACCGAGATACGTGGAGACTCAGTAGGTCGGAAGGACCTTGCGCTCCTGCAGCTTGCGCAGCCAGTAGACGAAGTTCTCTTCGGTGTCAGCAACACCGCAGAACCCGGCCTTCTTGATCTTCACGGTGCTCACGAATGCCGGCGGCGGTGTGTCCACTGCACCGTACGCGAAGCAGAAGTCTGCATAGTGGTGCGACTCACCGACGAGCTCGCTCATCTTGATCTTGCGCAGGCCGTACTTCTCGACGATGCGGTCCCACACGTCGGAGTTCGCGGGCAGGAACTCAGCGAGGCTGGTGGGGTTGTCGGGACCGACCTCCACACCGAGTGCCTCGGCCATGGCGGGCCACATGTCCCGCCACATGAACACTTCGCCGTTGGTGAGGTTGAACGTCTCGCCCTTGGCATTCTCGGCCTCGGCACCCCAGAACAGTGCATCGGCGACGAGGTTCGTGTCGACGGCCTCCCACGCCCAGCTGGCGCCACCGGGGAAGGCGAACGGACGACCGAGTTCCTTGCAAATGGCTGCGTAGGCGCCGATGATCGGCGGGAGGTTCATCACCACGCCGTGGTTCGGTCCGACGATCAGCTGTGGGCGCCAGATGCTGAACGCGTAGCCGTTCTTCTTGGAGGAGTCCTTGAGGTAGTCCTCCTGCAGCCAGTAGAAGTTCTTGTGGTTGTCGCGGGGCTGACGCTCACGGCCCGGCACACGCATCGGCTTGAGGTGCACGCCATAGGCCTTGGTGCCCTGCAGCAGGCTCACGTGCTTGAGGCCTTTGGCTGCCGCCGTGAGCGGCTCGAGGAGGTTCTGGAGCATCTGCAGGTTGGTGTCCATCTGGCGCTGCTCGCTCCAGCCCGGTACGAGGCCGGGAAGCTCAAACACTGCGGTGTAGATCACGTGCGTGATGTTGCCGAGGCCCTTGGCTGCTGCGGTGCACGCTGCAGCATCCTGCAGGTCGAGGGCGAGGTGGGTGAAGGGACGAGTGGATTCCACTTCGGGCTTGCGGCGGGAGGCAGCAATCACGTCCCACCCTTCGTTGAGGAACTTTTCGACGGCGGCTGCGCCGACGAGTCCGCTTGCACCGGCGATGAGCACGGTTCCGGCCATGGTGTTCTCCCTGGAGATGTTCGGGTTGGTGTGTTGGGCAGGTTCGAGGTGTCGAACACGGTGTGAGAGTTGTGAGAGAGGCGCCGTCCCCCACGAACAGCACCTCTATGTCCGCCGGTTACCCGAGCAGCTACCGAACGCTCGCTCGGTAGTGGATACATCAAGTTTGGTTCCCCCTTGTCGGGGGTGTCAAGAGCGGTGCGCACCGTCCCCGGTCAGGGTCCGATGCGCACCGCCATCACGCTGGTGTCAGACGCCGGGCTTAAGCGTGTAGTGCACAAACGTGGGTGCAGCCGCGAGCGCGCCGGCAAGCTCCGGGCTCGGGGTCTGCGTCCCGCGCCACGCCATGTACGTGCCCTGGCTGGCGCGCTCGTCCCACTTCTCCCAGAGGATGATCGTGTCCGGATCGTCCTCGTCCACGTAGGTCTCGACGAGCTTGCAGCCCGCGTATGCGCGGGTGTCGGGCAGCGACGCGGCGAGCGCGTCAACGATGACCTGCCCCTTACCGGGCTGGGCCTTGAGCGTGACGATGACAGTGTGCATGAGTTCCCCCTGTGGAGCCGGCGGCCGTCCCCCGGACGGCGCTCGCAACCGGACCCTCACAACCCTAGTGCGGGGCGGAGCGCGGCGCCCATGGCGATGCGTTGTTGCGCTTCAAGGCACCCCGTAGAATCCACTTCAATCTTCCCCGTCTTCCTGGATGCTTGTCGTCCTGGAATGGCGGGGTTTTTCTTTTTCCGGGGGTCTTCATGGTTCATCGGGTGGTTGTCTTTATCGACTACCAAAACGTGTACCGGCGTGCGCGCGATGCATTCGGGCTCGACCGCTCGTACGTCAACGGACAGGTGGACCCACTCGCTGTTGGCTCCCGGCTATCGAACCTCACAACCGACCACGAACTCGTCGGCGTCCGCGTCTACCGGGGTATGCCTTCCCCCAAGCACGACCCGGTGGGGCACGCTGCGGCCCAGCGACAAGTCGCTCGCTGGCGAGAATCATCGCTCGTGACGGTGATTACTCGACCTCTGAACTATCGAGCCCACAGTGCCCCGCAGGAGAAGGGGATCGACGTCCAGATGGCGGTCGACTTCGTCACGCTCGCGATGCAGGGTTTCCACGACCTTGGCATCCTGTTCACGGCGGACAGCGACCTCGACCCGGCGGCCGAGGCTGTCGGAGGCATGATGGGTACCGGAGCAGTACGGCTTGCAAACTGGTGGGACGCGCGCCGAGGCGCTCCACGAACAGTTCGTGCAGGTGGTGGCACTGTCTACACCCACATCTTGCGTCGGGCTGACTACGTTGCCGTACACGACCCGGTGGATTACGCCGTAGGAACGCCTCGCAAGCCACGCCCGCCCCGAACGGATGCGAGCAACTAATCGCCTACGACGTGCGAGACTGCCGAGGACGGACCAGCGAGCGAACCTGAGGAGGAGAGCGTGCCCACCAACGTGATGCCGCCGAACTTCTTCGACGAGATCCGCAGCAACCATCGCCGATCCATCTTCTTGATGGTCACAACGTTCTTCATTCTTTACGCGTTCATCAACCTCATTGCGGTGGTGGCCGGCGGGTACAGCCGACGAGTGAACTGCGACTCGTACGACACGTGCACCACGCAGTGGTACTGGAACCCGGTCACGCTCGGCGTTACTGCGGCGATCGTGGCGCTGTATCTCTGGATCGCCTATCTGTCCTCGGCGAAGGCTGCACTCGCGCTCACCAAGTCCATGCCCGCAACCGGCCCCGAATACGCACAGCTCCGCAACCTGGTGGAGGGTGTGTCGATCGCTGCCGGTGTGCCGATGCCGGCCGTGTACGTCATCAACGACCCGGCACCGAACGCGTTCGCCACGGGCCTCAAGCCGTCGAAGGCGTCGGTCACCGTCACCACCGGCCTGCTCGCCAAGATGTCCCGGGGAGAGCTTGAGGGGGTGCTCGCCCACGAGATGGCCCACATCCGCAACCGGGACACGTCGTACATGACACTCGTGGTGCTCACGGTCGGGGCAATCATGGTGATCTCCACGATCCTCGTGCGCGTCGGCCTCTACGCGTTGTACTTCATGGGTGGTCAGCGACGGAGCCGTGATGACAACAATGCCGGCGCCGCCATCGCCTTGTTGTTCCTCGCAGTCGGCCTCGCTGGCTTCGTGCTGGCGATTCCGGTGGCAACCCTGATGAAAGCGGCGTTGTCCCGCAAACGCGAGACCATGGCCGACGCGACAGCGGTGGAACTGACACGGAACCCATCGGGCATCCGCTCGGCGCTCGAGAAACTCGAGGCCGACACCACTGTGGTGCACGCAATGTCCACATCCACCGCGCACCTGTGGATCGAGTCGCCGCTCGAGCGCAAAGCGGGGTCTGGGTTCTTGGGCAGCGTCGGGCGCCTGTTCGACTCGCACCCGCCGCTCGCTCTGCGTATCGCGAAACTGCGCGAGTACGAGGGGCTCAACCCGGATGAGCGCGGGCCCACCGACGCCGGCCCGCGCCTGATGGGCAACAACCCGCAGTTCCGATCCACGCCAACACCGCCGCCCCCGCCCCCTCCGCCGGGGGTCTTCGGCTTGCCGTTGAGCCCGGCACCGCCGCCGCCACCACCCCGGCCGTAGCGCCGTCCGTACACTGTCGGGCGTGGCAAATCTTCTTTCGCTCTCGGCTCACCTTCCCGAAATCGACTTCGCCGCTGGCGATGTGGTGATCAGCGAGGGTGATGCCGCTGGCAGCATCTGGGTGCTGGTCGACGGTTCGCTTGAGGTCCGCAAGGGCGACGTGAGCATCAACACGATCACGCATCCCGGTTCGCTCGTGGGCGAGATGTCGGTGCTGCTTGGTGCGCAGGCCAGGGCGAGCGTCGTGGCAACCGGGCCGTGCAGACTTCGGCACGCCGTTGACGGCAAGGCATTCCTGTCGAGCGACCCGGAGATCACCACGCTCGTGGCTGCGGGCCTCGCCGAGCGGCTGAACTTCGTGAACACCTATCTCGCGGACCTCAAGCACCAGTACGGCGATGCACCTGGTCTGGCGATGGTGTCCGACGTGCTCAGCAAACTGTCGCAGCACACCGGTCCGGCAGCGCAGTCAGGTTCGGCTCGCGAGCCCAATCCCGAGTACTGAGGCACGCGGCCGCGCCGACGGGCGGCGGCGGTGATCAGTGGCGATCTGTTGCTTGTGCTGATCCGCCGTGATCAGAACAACGTGATCAGAACGAGGTGCGGGGCGGTGCGCTGAGGGCGCTGAGGTCTGCTTCCTCGGTGCCCATGAGCGACTCCCACATGGCGCGGCCGGCGTCGAGGTCGATCTCGACGTAGGCGGGAACCGGGCCGATCTGGCGACCGGGGTTGAACACCCAGGTGTTGCCGATGCGATCAACCCAGGACCCCTCGGGCTTGAACGGGGGTTCGTGCACGTGGCCGGCCAGCACGATGTCCGGGGTGAACTCCTTGATCCATCCGTCCACATCGGGGTCGCCGTAGTGCGTCTTGCCCGTCCAGCAGGTGGGTGAGCCGAGCGGCGGCCAGTGATACACCCAGATCCAACGCGCCGGACGTCGAGCGAAGTCGGCGGCAAGTTGCAGTCGGGTGGCTTCCTTGCCGAGCGGTCCGTCCCACCAGGGGCAGATGGTGATCAGGGTGTCGCCGATGGTGAGCGACCCGCCGTCGGTGGGCAGACCGGCGGCACGGGCCTCCGCGAGCCAGAGCGCTGATTGCTCACCGTTTGCGTCCGGGCCGGTGAGGTCGTGGTTGCCCGAGGCGACCGCAATCTGCGTCTGCTCTTGGACGAGCGCCAGATACCGGAGCAGCACGACGGTCTGGGCGTCAACCGGCACGCCGGAGGTGATGTCCACGAGGTCACCGGCGAACACCACGAGGTCGAACTCGGGGGCCACCTTCACCACCCAGTCCAACTGGGGGAGCGTGTAGTGAAGATCGGCCACCAGCAGGATTCGCACGGGACAGTCTGGGGGCGGCAGAGCCCAGCCGCACACGGTTCGCTCTGCCCGGCCGTGGCGGCACTGACCCTAGATTCGGGGCTCATTTCTGGTTGATTCTCGACCAAATGTCAGCCCGGAATCCCTTGAGGTACGTAAGTTATGGCGCATCTCGAACGGGGCGAGGGGCCCCTCGATCAAGGGGTGGTCCATGTTCCGCAGGTATCGAGTGCTCGCAGGTGCGGTGGTTGCCACTGCACTGCTCACCGCAACAGCCGTTCGTGCCGAGGCACGACCGTCGGTGTACTGGACCGATCAGTTCGGCTCGTCGAGTTTCGATGTCGGGACGGCCATTGCCGTTGCCCCGAACGGTGACACCGTCGTGTACGGCGCTGTGGCTGGCGCGGTTGTCGACGGTTTCACCGCGGGCGGCCCCAACGATCTCATTCTTGCGAAGTACAACCGCTCCGGCGACCGCAAGTGGATTGTGGAGTTCGGCAGCCCGGCAATGGAGCACTCAACCCGAACCATCGGGCTCGCCTCGAACGGCGACATCATCGTGGCGGGAACGGTGGTCGGCGATTCGTTCACCGGCTTCACCCTTGTCGGCTCGTCTGATGTCTTCGTTGCTCGCTTCAACCGCAACGGTCGGCAGCTGTGGCTGAAGCAGTACGCGGCAAGTGACACCCAGCTCGCCAGCGCTGTTGCTGTCTCCCCGTCTGGTGACATCTATCTCGCCATGCACAGCGATTCGGCCTTCCCCGACGGCACCTCGGGTCTCACGACGGTGTTCGGTGGATTTGACGCTGTGGTAACCAAGCTCGACCGCAAGGGCAACGTCAAGTGGAGCCGTTCGGTCGGCACCAGCGGCGATGATGCCGGGTTGGGCGTGACGGTGAGCAGGCGCAACGAGGTGTACCTCGTCGGATCAACGGCGGGTGAGCTCCCGGGCACCGGCAGGTCAGGCGGCGACGACGACGGGTTCATCGTCAAGTTCGACAAGTCGGGTACTCAGCTGTGGCAGGACCAGAGTGGTGATGTGGGATTCGACAGCCTGACTGCCGTCACCACCAATGCGCGGGGCGAGGTGTACGCGGCCGGCAGTACGGAGGCGCTGCACGGAGGCAACGTCGTTGGATTCAAGGACCTTCAAGGTGCGCGTGACGGCATCGTGGTGAAGTTCGATCGTCTCGGCGCAGTGCTGTGGGCGAATCAGCACGGCACGCCGGGTATCGATGACGACCTCTCGATCGCTGTGGCCAAGAACGGTCAGGTATACGTCGGCGGCCAGACCGACGGGGCGTGGACGGGCTTCAGCAACCGCGGCGGAATCGACGGGTACGTGGCTCACCTCACACCTGCCGGCGACACGGTGACGGCGCGCCAGTTCGGAACCTCCGGAGACGACTCAAACAGCCAGTTCGGCCTCGGGCTGGCGATGTACGGCAACTCACGCGTGCTGGTGACGTCGTCGGTCGACAGCACGTCGCTGTGGGGTCATGAGAGTGCCGGAGACCTGGACATCTACGTGGCGGCACTGCCGACGCCGTAAGACGCTTGGGGCTAGGCGACGAGGACACTCGTGTCGACAATCAGCCGCATCAGCGATGCGTGCGCTTGCCGGTGATCTCCCGGACGAGCGCGTCCTCGTCGATACCGGTCTGCTCGAGCACCTGCTCCACCACGGCGCCCAGCGCTCCGAGGGCGTCACGACCAGCGTGGCGGTCGGTTGCCACCACGGGAACGAAGAACCCGATGGGCGTGCCGTGGCGCTCGATGATGAGCGTCTCGTTGCCGGCCATGAGCGTGGTGGCCTGGTCCCGGAACTCGCGGATTCCGACGGTTTTCATGCTGAACACCTCCCCGTTGTGACCACAGGTGTAGCCACAACGTTTGTAACGGGGTTGGGGGAAGCCGACAACAGGTGGGTATACATTGTACGTACACGTGCACCCGGCGCGATGCGAACCGCCACCACCTCCGACGAGGCTGACACCACCGATGACCAGCACCAACGACACCCAGCCCGATCGTGCGCAGCGCGACGCCCGGTTGAACCTGCGCGCCACCTCCCAGCAGCAACAGATCATCCGGAGTGCGGCCGCCAGTCAGGGCAAATCGGTTACCGAGTTCATCCTCGAGAGCGCAACCGTGAACGCCGAACGCGTGCTGGCTGACCGGCGGTGGTTCGTGCTGACGCACGAGGCGTGGGGTGCGTTCGAGGTGCTGGTGGACTCGCCGACCGCCGAGCTCTCCGCCGACGAGCTCGCTGCTGCGTCCCCTCGGCTCGCAGCACTGCTCAACGAGCCCACCGTGTTCGACCGACCGCAGCGGCGGTAGGCGTCGGTGAGCCGGCCGAGACTGCAGGCTCCCGAGCCGCTCCAGGCGCACCACCGCGTCGCTGAGTTCGTGAGCGGTGCCGAGGAGTTGGACGACTGGCTGCACCGGTTCGCGTGGGTGAACCAGAAAGCAGGCAATGCCCGAACCTTCGTGGCCACACGGGGTGACGACGTAGTGGGGTACTACGCGCTGGCGACGGCTGGCGTGGAGCGGGCCGACTTCCCGGCGCCGCTTGCCAAGGGAGGAGTACCGCGCCAGGTGCCGTGCTTGCTGCTTGCTCGACTCGCTGTGCATCAGGTCGAGCAAGGCAACGGGCTGGGCCGGGGGCTGCTGGTCGACGCGTTGCGGCGTGCCATTCGGGTGAGTGACGAAGTGGGTGTGCGAGCGCTGTTGCTGCACGCACGGGACGACGCCGCGAAGGCGTACTACTTGCACCTCGGAGAGTTCGTCGAGTCACCTACCGACCCGCATCACCTGCTGCTGCACCTCAAGCAGGCGCGTCGGTTGATGAGGGACTGAGGGTCGCTAGCCGAGGCCGACTGCCTGGCTCGCCAGGGTGGGCAGGCTGGTGCCGTCCACGAACGGGGCGTGTCCGGCGAGTACCGAGAGTCCAACGGTGAAGGCGTCGGGCGGAAAGGTGCGTTCCATGTCGGCTTTCGAGAGGGCCGAGAAGCGCCACAAGGCAGGCTCGAGCACTTGGTCGAGCGTGGGCGGTACCCGCACCTTGTTGCCGAGATCCAGCCAGGCGAAGACGTACAGGTCGCACCAGTACTGGGGATTGCCCGGGGGCGCTGCTTTCGACTCTTCCCAGCCCTCGGGACCCGACGCCCATTTCGATCGGGCCACGGCGAATCGGGCTGCGCTGCCCACCGAATGTTTCACGGAGACCTTCCGGCCCGCCCAGTCGAAGTCGAAATAGGTCCACGGCTCGGAGAACTGGCAATTTCCCAAGTAGTGGGCCGCAACTTCCTCGGCCCAGGCACCACGGAGCACTCGGTTTGTGGGCAAGCCACCGACAATGCGCGCCTGAAATCGTTCGAGCAAATCGGGCTCTTCGCGTTTCAGGGTGGAGTGATGGTGTCGAGTAGGTCCCAGTTGGGTTTGCCGGCGTAGAGCAGGGCACGGATGCGGTAGTGGTCGAACCGGTGAAATCCGAACGCGGTGCGCTTGACGCGTTTG
>WLJO01000003.1 GCA_009701715.1 Actinomycetota bacterium | reverse complement strand
GTTGGCGGCAAGCAGGTGGACACCGAGCACTTCCTCGACCTCACCGACACCGCAGCGCTGCTCGTGCTCCACGACGGCAAGGTGGTGCACGAGCAGTACCGGCTCACGGGCGGGCCGAACGTCCAGTGGATCTCGTGGTCCGTCGCCAAGAGCTTCACTTCCGCACTCGTCGGCATCGCGGTTGAGCAGGGGCACATCGGTTCCATTGAGGAACCGATCAGCAACTACATCGACACTGCTCCCGGCTCCGCGTACGAGGGTACGCGCATCAAAGACATCCTGCAGATGTCCTCCGGTGCTCGCTGGAACGAGGACTACAGCGATCCCGGCTCCGACATTGCCCGGCTTGGCCAGGCGATGGGCAGCAGGGGCAGCCTCGACTCGTTCGTGGCGAACATGGCCCGTGAGTACCCGCCCGGCACGCTCTGCCGCTACAACTCTGCAGACACCCAAGCACTCGGCACGCTGCTCGTGCGCGCCACGGGTCGCTCGATTACCGACTACATGCAGGAGCACCTCTACGAACCGCTCGGCATGGAGGACGACGGCTTCTGGCTGCTCGATGCACACAGCCGCGAGATGGCCTTCGGCGGGGTAAATCTCACGGCACGAGACTTCGCGAAGATCGGTGAGCTGTACCGGCTCGGCGGCAGCTGGAACGGGAACCAAATCCTCCCGGCCGACTGGGTGCAGGCCTCGGTGACGCCGGACGCGCCTCACGTCCAATGGGGACGGCCTGTCATCGCCGGCATGGAACTCCCGGAGGGCTACGGCTATCAGTGGTGGCTGAGCCCCGGCGGGAAGGGCCAGTTCAGCGCCATCGGTGTGTACAACCAGTGGGTGTTCGTCTCCCCCGCAGACCGCGTCACCATCGTGAAGCTTTCTGCCACGCGCACTTATGGCACCACCATGGGCGAGGAGACCAACCACTCCGACGCACACGAGTACTTCCTGCAAGCACTTGCAGCACACGTTGGGGCCACGGCTGCGTAAGACTCTCCCCCATGCACCGCAACCGCGTTCTCAAGTTGATGAATGCCCTTCACCGCGCCGTCCTCATTCTTTCGTTCGGAAAGGTGGGCTGGCGCGCCGAGGGCATGCCGGTCATCGAACTCACCACCACTGGCCGCAAGTCGGGAGCGAGCCGCTCATGTCTGCTCACCTCGCCGGTCCAGATCGCCGACACGTATGTGGTTGTTGCGTCCCGGGGCGGGGGCGATGCTCATCCCGACTGGTTCCTCAACCTCACGAGCAATCCTGAGGTGCAGGTTTCTACGGGCGGCAGGCCACGACAGCAGTACCGCGCACGCATCGCTACCGCCGAGGAGCGCGCCGAGATGTGGCCGAAGGCCGTAGCGGTGTACAAGAACTATGCGAAGTATCAGGGCAAGACGACGCGTGAGATCCCGATGGTTTTGCTCGAACCGTCGGCGTAACGAATCAACCCGCTGGTTCGGGGTCGTTCTGTTCCTGGTGCCGCAAGAGTGCCCACCGGATTCGTGCCCGGAACGTTTCGAGGCGGTCGACGCGTTGTTCGGGCAGCGGGCTGGCGTTGTGGTCGTGTTTGTTGCGATGCCTGTTGTGGCTCGTGCACTCGACACGTCCGTTGAACTGGCTGGTCGGCCCGTCTTGCGACCACGGGGTGATGTGGTCGATGTCGCACTTGGGTGCCGGGATGTTGCATCCGGCCGGGTGTTGACAGCGGCGGTCGCGGGCCTCGATCGCTCGGCGCAGCTTGCCGGTGAACGTCCGTTGCTGGGACACGCTCAGCACCGTGGACGGACCGTCGAACAGGACGGTCTCGATCACCGCGTCATCGAGCCAGTCCGCAAGATCGCCGGGTGCGACAACCGTGCCACGAGCGAGCTCGCACAGGTTCCGAACGGTTTCGTCGCCGACGTGCGCGACGAACAACGGCTTCGGACGGCGGCCGTCGGCCGGTGCGGTGGCGGAACGGGTTGCCATCTCGATCAGGGCCGCGGCCCGGCGCTGGGGGCTGCTTCGCTCTGCAACCGAAGCCTTGTCGGAGAGATACAGCAAGTGTTCGAGACGGTCGAGTTCGTTGAGGAACACCTCGCCACCCACCGGGTCGAGTACACCGCTGACCACCACGGAGCCGTCGAGCGTGGACGACGCATGCAATTGCGCGCCGGCACGACGGTCTGCATCGCGTTGCTTGGCGTCGTCACCGGCACCATCTGCGTCGGCACGGCTGCACCAGTAGTCGACCGCACGCACGGCGTCGTCCCAGATCATCGACCCGCACGCCGCCACCAGCACTGCCTCGTCACGCGCAAACAGTTCCCTGCGGTGGGGGCGGTTCGCTCGGGCAAACAGATCGACGTGATCCACCGACAGCACCCCCTCCGCAACCGCCGCCGTAGTTGCAGGCATCTGCCCCAGACAACGCGCTCTGCGCAGCACCTGGCGCGCCGTCGCCTTTGATGTTCGCGTCTCCACGGCGAGACGCGATGCAGCCGACAACGAACCGTCCAACCCCCACACGCCCGACCGCTCCCACGACCTCACCGCCGGCGCAACCCCAGCAACCAAACGATCTTGCTCACGCTGCACACCCACCACGAACTCGTGCAGACCGGCCTCGCCCTCCGACACGTCGCCCAACGCCAACACCCCATCGACGGCCGCCCTCAACACGGCCAGAGCATCAAGCAACGTTGACATGACGGCAGAGTACCGAAGGGGTGTCACAGAGTTACCGGTGAGAAGCCCTACGGGCTATGAGGTTTTGAGCCGCGCCACGTGCCGCGCATCAACTACTTCGAGAGCGCGTTATACATCGTCTCGAGCTCACGGCGGGGATTCGGTCCGGCAGGTTGGTACACCATTTCGGTAACACCCTGCTCGGCGAGCTGTTCGGCGCGTGCACGCACCTCTGCCGCGGTGCCGGTGAGGGTGGTGGTCGGCAGCAGCGATCCGCCGGTAACAGCCCAAGCCGCTTCGTCCGCCTTGTTCAGGTGGATGCAGTGGCCGACGTGCACGCTGAGGTGACGCTCGTTCTCCGGGACACTCATGACCGTGGCGAGCCACTCCTTGCCACCAGGGAGCGTGAGCACGGCGTCGGCTCCAGCCAGTTCGTACGTGGCGTGGTACGCAATGGCACCACCGGGGCCACCAGCGAGGCGCACGCGCTCGCCATCGAGCGACTCGCCCTGATCGAGCACCGTTCCCCAGTAGAGGAACGCCACCCAGTCGAACGCACCCGGCTCGATGCCCTCTACCGTCGTAGCGGCGAACACGCCGTCGAACTTCTCGGCGATCGCGCGCCCCTTCGGCCCCAGCGCTCCGATGAGGATCGGCACGTCGACGGGCCGGGGGGCACCGCTACCGTCGGGCTGCAGCATCTGCATGCGAGCACCTTCCCACTCCACAATGTCGCCGCGAAGCAGGCCGCAGTACGCGTCGATGTAAGCGGTCATGAACGACCACGGGATGGCCCGATAGCCCATGGCACGGCGCCCGGTGAAGCCGGTTCCGAACGACACGGCAACACGGCCGGGGGCAAGTTCGACGAGGGTAGCCGTGGCTGCAGCATTGGTCATCGGGTGACGCAGGGTGGGCACCAGCACCCCGGGCCCGAGGCCGATGCGCTTCGTGCGCTCAGCAGCGAGCGCGAGGCTCACCCACACGTCCGGGCTGTTCTGGGGGGTGTCGTACAGCCAGGCCCAGTGGTAGCCGATCTCCTCGGCGATGCGGATGTCCTCGTGGGACGACATGGTGGTGGGAAATGCACACGAGATCTTCATCGGGAACTCCTAACAGGCCTGCACCCCGGGTGGGCACGAACAAGACAGTAGCAATCGACTCCGGGTGGCACCCCCTGAGTCGGGGTCTGAATTCCCAGGGGACGGGGCCGCCGACCGGCAGGATCTTCGACGCGTCCCTGCGTCGTAAGACGCTCACGATGCTCTCGTTGTACCTACGGGCCACCGACCAGTCCGCCGCTGCAGACACCGCCCTCATAACGGGCACAGAGTTGAGTCGATTAGCGTGGTCTCGACCCGAAGTGAGGACCTCTTGCGCAGTAACCATCGAGTACGCAGTGCCCACATGCTGGCCATCGCACTTCTGGCCACCGCCTCCCTCGCCGGGTGCGGCGCCGAGTCGACAAGTAACCCGACGTCGAGCACTGAACGAGCACCGAGTAGCGAGCCAGCGCCCAGCACAACGGTCCCCGAGAATGCGTTCTGCACCGACCTCGACATCGCCGTGAACGGGATGGCGGCCGTTGGTGGCGGTTCGGCCTCCGGCAAGAACTCCGCAGGTTCGATGTTCTCCCAGCTCGCCACCTACCTTCAGCAGTTGGTTCCCGCCGCCCCGGAGGAACTGCAGTCGGCTCTCAGCACCATGGCAGCGTCGTTCAAAAAGGCCAGCACAGCCCTCGCTCAAGAGGGCGGAACGACGAAAGAAGTGTTCGCAGATCCCGCGTACCTCGCTGCGACCAAGCAGTTCGCGGACTACTACACGACGAACTGCCAGTCCTCGGGCTCCTGAGCGCACCGGGCAGCGGTGCCGAATGCCCCGGTTGGCTACGGTTCAGCCATGAGCGCCACCGAAGACCTCGCGGCCAGCATTCCCACCTTCAACCCCGATGCGGTCCGTGAGCGGTACCGGCAGGAACGGGACAAGCGGATCCGGGACAACGGACCGGACCAATACCTCGAGATGGCCGGCACCTTCGCCCACTTCGCCGAAGAGGATCCTTACGCGGACCCGGGCTTCACCCGGGAACCGATCGCCGAGGACTTCGACATCGCCATCATCGGTGGCGGGTTCAGCGGCCTGCTCGCCGCTGCACGCCTCATCGAGCAGGGGGTCAGTTCGTTCCGCATCATTGAGGCCGGGGCAGACTTCGGCGGCACCTGGTACTGGAACCGCTACCCGGGTGCACAGTGCGACACGGAGTCCTACTGCTACCTGCCGCTCCTCGAGGAACTCGGCTACATGCCGAAGGAGAAGTACTCCTACGTCAATGAGATCTTCGAGCACTCACAGCGCGTCGGTCGCAAGTACGGCCTGTACGAGCGGGCCATTCTGCAGACACGCGTGCAGTCGGTGGACTGGGACGAGCCTCTCGGCCGCTGGCGCATCAGCACGAACCGCAACGACACCCTGCGTGTCCGTTTCGTTGTGATGGCACTCGGCACCACCACCCGAGCAAAGCTGCCCGGTATCCCCGGCATCGACACGTTCGAGGGGCACTCGTTCCACACGAGCCGTTGGGACTACGGCTACACCGGTGGCGACAACACCGGTGGCATGACCGGGCTCGCCGACAAGCGCGTCGCAGTCATCGGAACCGGCGCTACCGCCATTCAGGTGATTCCGCGCGTCGCAGCCGACGCCGGCGAGCTGTTCGTGTTCCAGCGCACACCCTCCACGGTGGACTGGCGGCGCAACCGCCCCACCGACCCCGACTGGTTCGGCACCCAGGAGCCCGGCTGGCAGCGCAGACGGCGCGAGAACTTCACCGACCAGGCCGCAGGGGTGCCGGTGGACGAGGACCTCATTGACGACGGCTGGACACGCATCTTCAAGGCCATCAGCGCCCCGAAGGGCGAGAACCGCCCCAAGACACGCGAGGAGCGGAACCGCGTGGTGGAGATTGCCGACATGGCCAAGATGGAGGAACTGCGTGGGCGCGTCGACACCGTCGTTGCGGATCCCTCCACCGCAGAGGCCCTGAAGCCGTGGTATCGCGTGATGTGCAAGCGGCCGACGTTCAACGATGAGTTTCTGCCCGCGTTTAACCGGACGAACGTCACGCTCGTTGACGTGAGCGAGTCCAAGGGCGTCGAGCGCATCACCCCGAAGGGTGTTGTCGCCAACGGCGTGGAGCACGAGGTGGACTGCATCATCTATGCCACCGGCTTCGAGATCTCTGCCAACTTCCAACGCCGCCTCGGCCTCGAGGTAAACGGCCGCGACGGTCTCTCACTGTTCGACCACTGGTCCGAGGGGCTGCAGACCCTGCACGGGTTCACCAGCCGGGGCTTCCCGAACTGGTTCTACATCGGCGTCTCGCAGAACGCGTTCAACCTGAACATGACCTCGATGTTCGACGACCAGGCTCGCCACATTGCCTACGTGATCGCCCAGACGGTGGAGCGCGGTGCGCGCACCGTGGAGCCGTCCGAGGGGGCTGTGAACGACTGGGTGTCACTCATCAACGGCTTCCGCGTCGGTGGTCTCGACTTTCTCGAGGCATGCACCCCCGGCTACTACAACAACGAGGGAGCACCCAAAGGCGGCAGTGGGTTCTTCGGTGCGTACACACCCGGGCCGGCCAAGTTTGCCGAACTGCTTGAGGCCTGGCGGGCAGAGGGGACGCTGCCCGGCATGGAGTTGCAGGGCACGGCGTGACCCACGGACGCAGGGGTCAGGTGCCGGAGCGACGGCGATAGCCGCCAAGGAACCTGTCGAGACGCATGATTGCCTCGGTGAGGTCGTGCGCGTTGGGCAAGAACACGATCCGGAAGTGATCGGGCTTGGGCCAGTTGAAGCCGGTTCCTTGCACGATGAGCAACTTCTCCTCGGCGAGCAACTCGTACGCGAACTGCTGATCGTCGTCGATCGGGTACATCTTCGGGTCGAGCCGGGGGAACATGTAGAGCGCGGCTTTCGGCTTCACGCAGGTGACACCGGGGATCTGGGTAATCAGGTCGTGCGCCAGATCGCGCTGGATGCACAGGCGGCCCGTGGGCCCAACGAGGTCGTCGATGCTCTGGTACCCACCGAGTGCGGTCTGGATGGCGAGCTGGCCGGGTGTATTGGCACAGAGACGCATCGCCGACAGCATGTCGAGACCCTCGATGTAGTCCTTGGCATGACGCTTCTCGCCGGACACCACCATCCAGCCTGCGCGATAGCCGCAGGCCCGATAGTTCTTCGAGAGCCCATTGAACGTGATGAACAGCACGTCGTCGGCAAGCGAGGCCATGCTCGTGTGCGTGTTGCCGTCGTACAACGTCTTGTCGTAGATCTCGTCGGCGAGCACGATCAACTGGTGCTGGCGGGCGAGCTCGACGATCTGCAGCAGCACTTCCGGCGGGTACAGCGCCCCGCTCGGGTTGTTCGGGTTGATGACCACGATCGCCTTGGTGTCCGGCGTGATTTTCCGGCGGATGTCCTCGATATCTGGGTACCACTCTGCCTGCTCGTCGCAGAGGTAGTGGACCGGCGTGCCACCGCTCAGCGACACCGCTGCGGTCCACAGCGGGTAGTCCGGTGCGGGCACCAACACCTCATCGCCGGCATCGAGGAGCGCGTTGAGGCTCATCACGATGAGTTCGGACACGCCGTTGCCGAGGTACACGTCGTCCACCGTCACCCCAGCGACGTGCTTCTGCTGGGTGTAGTGCACGATCGACTTGCGTGGGGCGAACAGACCCTTGCTGTCGGTGTAGCCAGCGGCCACCGAGAGGTTGCGGATCATGTCCTGAACGATCTCGTCCGGGGGGTCCAGGCCGAACGCGGCAAGGTTGCCGATGTTCAGCTTGATGATCTTCTGGCCCTCTTCCTCCATCTGGCGGGCCCGGTCAAGCACCGGACCACGGATGTCGTAGCCCACGTCGGCGAGCTTGGAGGACTTGGCAATCGGCTTCACAGGAAGCCCATGCTAGACAAAGCACAGTCCTTCCCGCGGTCGATTTGCGTTCGCTCGCCATTGGGACGGTGGCACCACGGCTTGGCATTGTGGGGTCACGTGCATCGAGATGGGGGATCAGATGACGACCGAACACAAGATGCAACGGGTCCTTGTTGCCAACCGGGGGGAGATCGCGATCCGGGTGGCCACGGCTGCGGCCGGGCTCGGCATCGAGTCGGTTGCGGTCTACGCACCGGTTGATGCTGCGGCGCTCCACGTACGCGCTGCGACCTCGTCGCTCGCGCTGACCGGAACAGGTGACGGCGTCGCCGCGTACCTCGACGGCGCTGCGCTCGTAGCCGCCGCCCTCGCAGCAGGGTGTGACTGTGTGCACCCCGGGTACGGCTTCCTCTCCGAGAGCGCCGCCTTCGCGCAGCAGTGTGTGGACGCCGGCCTCGTGTTCGTCGGCCCCTCCCCCGACACGCTCGCGTTGTTCGGCGACAAGGTGCGCGCACGCGCGCTTGCAGAGTCCGTCAGCGTGCCCGTTATCCAGGGCAGCGGCGGGGTCGCGAACGCCGCAGACGCCGCTGCGTTTGCCCGTTCGGTCGGCTACCCCGTGATCCTCAAGGCAGCAGCAGGCGGCGGCGGGCGGGGTATGCGCGTCGTCACCTCAGCAGCGGACATGGACGAGGCGTTCGCCCGTTGCACCAGCGAGGCCGCTGCCTCCTTCGGCGACGGCACGATCTTCGTGGAGCGCTTCGTCGTACGACCCCGACACATCGAGGTGCAAGTGCTGGGGGACTCCTCAGGCTCCGTCGTCCACCTGTACGACCGCGACTGCTCGGTGCAGATCCGTCACCAGAAGGTGATCGAGATCGCACCCGCTGCTGGTCTGGAGGCTGGCCTGCGCGATCGCCTCCTCGCCGATGCCGTCACGCTCGCACGCGCTGCCGGGCTGAGCACCGCGGCCACAATCGAGTTCCTGGTGTTGCCCGAGACCGGCGAGTACTTCTTCATTGAGGGCAACGCCCGCATCCAGGTGGAGCACACGGTCACCGAGCAGGTCACCGGCGTGGACCTCGTGCAGGCACAGTTCCGCCTCGCAGCAGGCGCGCCGCTCTCCGCACTCGGGCTCGCTTCCCAGGCCGGGGTGCCGTCGCCTCGCGGCTTTGCCGTGCAGGCGCGCGTGGTGGCCCGCGGCACCGGAACGATGGCCGGGTACCGGGAGCCGACAGGGGCAGGGGTGCGTGTGGACTCCTGTGGGTACGCCGGGTATGCACCGCCTGCGGCGTTCGACCCGCTGTTCGCGAAGGTGATCGGCCAGGGCCTCTCGCTTGATGCCGCTGTGGACCGCACCCGGCGGGCGCTGAACGACTTCCACGTCTCTGGCCTGCCGACGAACATCGAGCAGTTGCTCGCTTACCTGGCCATGCCGGCCGTGCGCTCCGGTGATGCGCGGACAACGCTGGCCGACGAGGCACCCGCCACGCAGTCCCCCTCCGTGCACGGGCTCGCGGTGTTCCTCGCGGAGCACGACCGGGGCAGCACAGCGACGGACGGACAGGCGCAGGCGGGACAACCCCCGATCGCGGACTGGCCGCACGAGCCGGGGGACGAGTTCGTGCGGGCTCCGATGGCAGCCACCCTTCTCGAGATTCGGGTCCGCGAGGGCGATGCCGTGTTGGCCGGGACAACGCTCGCCGTTACCACCGCCATGAAGATGGAGACCGTGCTCACGGCACCGTGCGACGGTGTGGTGGCTCGCGTGCTCGACGCCGAACCGGGATCCACCGTTGCCGCCGGACAGGTGCTCGTTCTCGTCCGACCGTCAACGGTCTCGACGGGCGACGCAGTGGCACCGACCGCTGCAACCGAGACGTGGGAGCCATTGCTCGCAGCGGTGGACGAACTCCGGGCACTCGCGAGTGCCCGGCTCGCGCCGGGGTCCACGGACCCTGGTGTGGTGCGCCAACGCAGCCGCGGCAAGCTCACCTGCCGCGAACGGATTACCGAACTGCTCGACGAAGGATCGTTCCGCGAGGTCGGCAGCGTGGCGGGCTTCATCTCCTACGGCCCAGACGGCACGATCGAGGACTTCACCCCGGCCAACCACGTGGGCGGATCGGGCACCGTCGACGGCAGGCCGATGATCGTCTGCGCAGACGACTTCACCTCCCGCGGCGGTCACTCCGACGGCGCGATCGCGACGAAGAGCACCCACCTCGACCGCCTGTCGATCGAGCTGCGGGTTCCCTCGGTGCGCCTGCTCGACGGTTCGTCCGGCGGCGGCAGCGTCGCGTCGATGGTGCCCCAGCAGCGCAAGGAGGGCGAGGCCACCGCGCAGGAGAGCGACGGGGCGATTGCTGCCGGCAAGCCGCGGGTGTCCGGCAGTGGCGGGTCGTTCCTGCCCGGTCACCTGTTCAGCACCATGTATGCCGAGCAGTTGAGCACCGTCCCGGTGGTCAACGTGCTCATGGGCAGCGTCGTCGGCCTCGGTGCTGCCAAGGCGGTGCTCGGCCACTTCTCGGTGATGGTGCGGGACACGGCGCAGTTGTTCGTTGCCGGCCCACCCGTGGTGCGCCACGCGGTCGGCTACGAGGTGACCAAGGAGGACCTCGGCGGCTGGCACATCCACTGCCGCAACGGTTCGGTGGACAACCTCGCGCTCAGTGAGGAGGACGCGCTCGCACAGACCCGCAGGTTCCTCTCCTACCTGCCGCAGAGCGTGGAGGAGGTTGCGCCTGCGCTGGTGCCCGGACCCGAGGATCACGCGGATCGCCGTGACGAGGAACTGCTGACGATCATCCCTCGCCGGCGCACGATGACGTTCGACATGCGCCGCACCATCGAACTGATGGTGGACCGAGGTTCGTTCTTCGAGATTGGACCGCACTGGGGCACAGACCAGATCGTGGGGTTCGCCCGCTTCGCCGGCCGGGTGGTGGGCGTGCTCGCATCAGACAGCCGCCACCCGAACGGTGGTGCCATGACGGCAGACGGTTGCAACAAGTTGATCCGACACCTCGACCTGTGCGACCTGTTCCACATCCCGATCCTCAACCTCGTGGACAGCCCGGGCTTTGCCGTGGGCATCGATCACGAGACTGCCTCCACGATTCGCCGTGGCGGCGCGTGGATGATCGCGTTCGCTCAGGTCACGGCACCCGTGTGCACCGTCGTCATCCGCCGCAGTTTCGGCGTGGCGGGCAACAACTACGCCACCCCACGCGAGCAGCCGTCGGTGCGATACGTGTGGCCGGCGGCCGACATGGGTGGCATCCCTCCCGAGGGCGGCATCGAGGCTGCGTACAAGCGGCAACTTGCCGAGGCCGAGGACCCTGAAGCGTTCCGTGCGGAACTCATGGCGCGCATCGAGAGCGCCCGGGGCCCGCTCGGACCGCTGTCGAAGTTCCAGGTGGAGGAGATGATCGACCCGCGAGACACGCGACGCCTCGTGTGCGAATGGCTCCACATCGCCTACCGCATCGTGAGCCGCCCCAACCGCCTCGGGTCCCGGCCGTTGGGGTTCCGGCCGTAAGCCAGCGGCAGCTGCCGCCACGCGACAGGTCAGATCACAAACACACTGACGGAATCGAGTAACCGCTATAGGATTTTTTGTCGGAGCAAACCCTGAACGGGTTCGACTGGAACGCTACGCCGAACGAGGCGACACCCGACCACTTGCCGCCGGCGCCGATAGAAACGCTGGCAGAAAAACTCCCCGACATCGTGAGATTCAGTTTTGCTGTGGAAGTCGCTACGTCCAGCGCAATCGTGACACTTCCCGACACGCTGACCTTGGCGCCGCCCCATGAGTCGCCTGTTTGCCAACTTCCGCTGCCCGGAGTCCACGTCCACGTCTTGGTCGCCGTGAAGTTCCAGTCGCTCGACGGCGCGAGGTCGATGATGGTGTAGTCGTTTCCTTGGTAGGTGAAGAGGAGTTTGAACTGTGCCGTCACTTTGCCGGCACAATCTCCTTGGAGACACAGCGACAGGCCGACGTCCACGTTCACCGTGACGAAGCTGAGATCAAAGTCACTCGTTGCCGAGAAGCCGATCGTCGGGGGAACCAGGCCTTCGAACGCTGCCGTCAATGAATAGCGGCCCTCGGTTTGGCCATTGATCACCTTGGTGAGACCGCCGGTATTGCCGCTCGCTGTGAACGAACCCTCAGGGGCCGTCTCGTACCGTGCCGGATGACACCCGGCCGGGAGCGGATCCGGTATCCGAAAATTCGATACTTTCTTCGTGTTGTTCTGGCATTCCAGGTCTGTCCAGGCCGGGATGTACCTGACACCGATGCCAAAACTGACCCCGAGCTTGTCCACGAGCGCGCTTCCCGGGAAGTCAACTTCTCCTGCGAAGCTGAAGCCGAGGGGTGCAACCCCGGCGAATACGGTAAAGTTTCCTGTAAGTTGCACCGTCAGACCGGCGACGATTACCTGGCCACTCGCGTTGTACGCCTGAAGTGGCGAGCCGATCCCTACGACGGAGATGTCCATCTGCGCTGAGACTCCAAGAAGATCGACGGCGCCGTGTGCAGAGGCGTTGCAGATCAGGGCACATCGGGCCGTCAACCGCATGTTCGCGCTACTGCCGACAACCAAGGTTCCCTCGAGCCGCAGCACCGGAACTGGGTTCCATCCACCGGCCGCGAAGTAGGTATCGAAGTTGGCCTTGATCGCCGTGGTCGAACTACCTCCCTTGAGCGTGGCCCATCCGTAGATGGTTGGGGTCTTGGTCGCTTCGGTCGGTCCGGTCGGCTCCGGGTTGAACGAGAGCAACAGGTCGAGCCTGGTACCAAAGATTCGTGAGTTTGCTGCAATCTTGATACCCGCCGGAACCTGGAACACGCCGACAGTGCAACCGTTGGGCGAAGCGTTGATCGACAGGTACGTCAGCTTGATCGCGTCGTCAGTCCCCGGCGGAAGCGCAGCAATAGTGTCAGTGCCGTCGGGGGTGCCCAGAGTTACCTGCAGACACGGGTCCACCGCGGAGAAGTTGACCACGAACTGTGCCGGGACCGACGAGGTGGCACCGATGTACTGCATCAGTGAATGGGGCAGCGTGCCGGTGCCGGCCAAGCCGACCGAAAGGAACGGGAATTCTGGGGTGATATTCAGCTGCACCGAGAACACGTTGAGGTTGAAGTCGTGGACCCCAAGAATATTCGGCCAGACCGCTTTGCCGTCCTGACCGCTCGCGGTGAGCGATGCAGTCACCACCATCCCAACGGGCGAGGATTCGCCAGTGAGCTCAAGATGAATATCAACAGGTGACGAGCCGTCGATCTGCGCTGTGCCGTTGGCGGCGAGCCACAAGGTGTTCCCAGCGACGGCACCCATCCGGTAACCCGCCACAAAATTGTCGATGCGCGTAGCGAGGTGTGGTACCGGTGGCAACGTCAACGATTTGGGCACCACCACCCCCACCTCGATCGTGCCATCGGCGGACGAGGTGAGATACGCACTGAAACTGCCGGCAGACGAGTCGGTCGAATTCGTCTGCTTCGCATTGAAAATCCCTGCGACCCAACTCGGCAGAGCGGCGGTACCCGTCAGCACCCAGGTTCGGTCGGTCATCTGATACGGGTTCCCGACCACATTTACCGCTGTCGACGAGCCGTTCCCGTTCACATAGCCAACAGTGCCAACGGCTACACCGTGCGACGAGTAGGGGGTGCTACCAGTACTTGACCTACCGAGAAACCCCGCGAACACAATCCCACCGTTCACGTAGGCAAGCCGTTCCGAAACGTTGACATTGTTCAGGCCCGGAACATTCACCAAAGCGTTCCCGGTTCCAACGATGTCGAACCCGTCGTTTGCGGCCCCGCTCTGGATCGACAGGGCTCCACCAAGCTTGGCAAAGTTGGAGGGATCGTTGAACGCAACCCGCAGATGAGCGTCTCGCATGGACACCGCTGACGCTTCTGCCACCGAGTACAGCGCGTCAAGATTGAACCCGCCGCTGTTGAGGTCGAGCACCGCCTCATACGACATGCCGCTCCCGCTGAGTTTCACAGCACCGACCGTCGACAGAATTCCTTGAGCACCGGTAGGGCTCCCACTTGCCCATGGCGTGCCACTACCGACTGAGTCGAACCACAGGTAACTCCCCGCGGCACCAGCAGCACACAAGCCAAGATTCGCGATATTCGGGCAGGTGGGGGTGAAATACACGTCGGCACCGGCAGCGATCGCCACCGAATCGGATGCGGCCAAACTGACGCTGGACTGCAACTTCGCGCTCAGGGTCCAGCTCACGGTGGCCGACGTTGGCCCCGGTGCGAGCACCACGAGGTACCCGCCCTCGTCGATCGGCGTCATCGTCTTGATCCTGCTGATGCGCCAGTCCGCAAAGTTGCCCGAGCCGCTGACCGAGACGACGTTGATCGTCATCGACGTGCCCGAATACGCCGTGATCGTTCCCCATAGATTTGTGTTCGTCGGCGGAAGTGAGCCGTACGGACCTGAGCGAGCCCCAACCTGAACGAGGTCATTCAACGCGAAGGCACCCAGTGATCCCGCTGACGCACTGACCGTGAACGTCTTGGTCCCCAGGCCGATCGTCGCAGATGTGGCGGAACTGGTGCAGCCGGGGCCTGATGCCGTTGTGGATGAAATGGCCCCTGCGAAGGTTCCGAGGGCCATTGAGCGCGGACCGATCTTTCCTGTCATCGTGGCCGATGCCGTGGGAGTGATTGACCACACCGAGGGCGACGTGTACGACAGCGCAACCCCAACCTTGCCGTTCGATGCAGCAGACCCAAACTTCGCGAAACCCGTTCCCGAATAGACACACCCGCGGGTTGCTCCGCTCAGTCCAGACACAATGATCCCATTGAGCGTAATGCTGGTAGTCATACGATCCGAGTCCGGCAGGGTCGTGCCTACAGTCGCCGTACCGCTCCAGGTGGGCGACGATGGACGAACTAGACCGTTAACCGTGCTTGCACTGGCGGTGAACGAACCCGGAGAAGTAGCCACCACGGTCTTGGTGACAGAGTCATCAGACCACACGGTGAGCGCACCGGTCGTCGTGGCCGACGTGGTTGTCACGACCAACGCCTCACACGGTGCGACGCACGGCGATGGCGTCAACAGCGCACCCAATCCGAACTGCACCCTCAGAGATGGTGACAGATTCGAACCGGAGATCGTCACTGTCGTTCCGGCCGCACCAGCATCGGGCCAGAACCCCGACACCAGCGGTGCAGGCGTATTTGTCACCGTCAGGATTGGGGAGGTTGCTTGGCCATCGGCCGAGACAATGACCCGACCTGTGACTGCATCCGAAGGAACGACGGCAGTGATCTGTGTGCCGGCGGCATTCACCGTGGCTGCTTCTGCAGGCAACGTCCCGAAGGTGACGATCGGGAACTGCGTGAAGTTCGAGCCGACAATGGTCACCGTGTCACCAGGTTTCGCCGAGGTAGGCGAAATGGAGGCGATAACTGGTTGTGCCGCTAGCTGCACATCGCTCGTCACCACCATCCCGTCACTGAAACGGACCGATACCGGACCAGTGGTGAAGCCGAGAGGGGCTACCGCAACGATCCCGCCCTGCGGGCCGAAGACACACGTCGCCTGCGCGTTCGGCCAGTTGTCCCGGGTGACGCTGCCGACGTTGGCGACCGGTGCGCAAGGAAGGGAGCCAAAGGCAGACGGCGGTCCGAACGGCGTCCAGGCCGGGGTCCCGTTGAACTGCACCGCTACGGGCGTCGAGGAGGAAGGGTTGACGCTCGAGATCGTCACCAACGTGACCGGACTCGCGCTCATCGGTTGGAGCGAGATGATCGCCGGACTGGTGATGGTTAGGGCGACCGCGCTCACGGACCGGGTATCCGGAGTGATCACTGTGAGATTGCCCGTTGTGGCATTTGCTGGAACCTTCACAGTCACGCTGTTACTTGCGGCCGACATCGGCACAGCCGTTTTTCCGTTGAAGCTGACGGAGTTCACAGCCGAGAGGTTGAACCCACTGATGGTGACGGTTTCCCCCGCTGCGGCAGTTGTCGGGCTGAAGGAGGTGACGCTCGGCGACGTTGGAGTGAACGACACGGAACTGAACCGACTGCTACCGAGTACGCCCGTCTCGTCCACATCAGTCACCGAGATCTGAGCAGGAACAGCGCCCTCGGGAACGATCACCGTCAGTTCGGTAGCAGAGATGACGTTGAACGAGGTGGCTGGAATGGTCCCGAAACTGATCTTCGCGACATTTGCCAAGTTGACACCGGTGAGGTGAATCTCGCTTCCTGTCGTTCCGGACTGCGGCGAGAACAACAAGGTGGGATCGGATGTCGGCACTGACACCAGCGTTCCTGATCGGTTACCGCTTGTGACGGACGCGAGGACCGTGACAAGCACACCCAGCCCTACGAGGCCGCCGACCACGCCTCCGATTATGAGATTTCGTCGACGAGCGCTGCGTCGGCCGCGACCACGCGGAGACCCCGATACGCCGCCTTCGACCATACCAGTAAGCGACGAGCCGATCGGACGTTCATCCATGATCCCTGATACCCCATTCGACTTGGAGTCCAGGAGGTTCGATCGACCGAGACGACCGAACCTACCACGTTGTTAGTGTCCGCACAGATGTGACTCCGCCGTAGGCCGAGCCAGGTTCAGCTTGCGAGTGTGGTGTCCGGTGGGAGACCGCAGACCCCGGTTGAGTAGTCGTCGAGCTTTTTGTTTGCCTCGCTGATGGTGGCGCCATCTATCTTTTTTGCAAGCTCGACGTACTCCGGTGCACCCGACAGTTTGGTGAAGTCGTAGTCGTACTTGCGGAAGACCGTGATGATCTCGTCGCTGGCCTCACGCATGGTGTGAACAGCATCGGCGATCTCCGACGGAGGGTTGTTGTCGAGATCGTGAATCATCACCTGAATCGTCTCGAAGGCATTCTTGATGTCCGCAACATTGGTGGACGACATCGCACTGGTGAGAGCGTCAGCGTTCGACTTGTACTCCTTGACCTTCGAGCAGTAATCGTTGTCCCTCGGTTTGATGTCAACTGCCGTTGTCGCACTGGACTCGCCCACAACCGTTGTGGAACCGGACTCCCCCACAACCGTTGTGGCACTGGACGTGCTGGAAGCACCGCAGGCCGAGAGGGGCGCGAACGCTGCCACTGCGCCGGCGATCATCAGGTAGGTGCGAATCTTCACGGTGTCTCCTTGCTGAGGTTGCCCACGCAGAGTACACGATTGACCACACAGGGATAGGAATCCCGGAGCGAAGGGCCTTGTATTCGGGTCATACTGTCCGCTGTGGAGAGTTTGACCGACCTCGACCTGCTCTGCGACGAGTCCATCCGTGAGCCGCACCGGTACCTCGCCCGGTTCCGGGAGCGCCAGCCTGTGGTCTGGAGCGAACGCCACCGGGCATGGGTGGTGCTCGGCCATCCTGAACTGGACGCCGCGTTCAAGGCCCCGCAACTCTCCACCAACCGCATGGGTGCGTTCCGAAGCCGGCTCTCGGGCTCCCGCGCCGAGGCCCTCTCGTCCGCCATCGAACTGCTCGAGGGGTGGATGCTCTTCCACGACCCGCCCGAGCACACCCGCCTGCGCGCACCGTTCGCCCGGCAGTTCACCCCCAAGGCAATGTCCGCCCTCGAGGCCGACGTAGCCGCGATCGCCGACCGGCTCGCCGAGGAGTACGCAGCGCGCATCGAGAGCGGCGAGACCGTTGACCTCGTGGAGGGGTTCACGCACCCGCTGCCCGCCGCGGTGATCGCCCGGCTGTTCGGCGTACCCGACTCCCTCACCGACTGGCTCGAGGCGTGGAGCGCCCGTTTCGGGGTGGTCGTCTTTGGCCAGACCAAGCGACCCGACTACGAGGATGTCGCCCGTGCTGCTGGCGAGGAGTTCCGCGAGCACCTCGGCGATCTGCTGGCGCTCCGGCGAGCAGACCCGCGCGACGACCTCGTGAGCGCGCTCGCCGCCTCAACAGAGCTCAACGATGCCGAGGTGCTCGGCGCCTGCTCGCTCCTGCTCTTCGCAGGCCACGACACCACCACGTCGCTGATGTCCACCGCCGTGCTCGCCCTGATCGCCCACCCGCACGAGCGGGACCGACTGATCGAGGACCCGACCATCCGCGACTCGGCGATCGAGGAGATGCTGCGTTACGACGGCAACGCGAAGGCGATGATGCGCATCGTTGCCGAACCGATGGAGCTCGGCGGGCAACAACTTGCAGCGGGCGATGCCGTGTTCCTCGGGATCCTCGCCGCCAATCGGGACCCGCGTGTGTTCGAGCGCGCGGACGAACTGATCCTCGACCGACGGCCCAACCCCCACCTGGCGTTCGGCCACGGACTGCACTTCTGCCTCGGTGCAGCGCTCGCGCGCCTCGAACTTCGGGTTGCGCTCCCCCGGCTCGTGAAGCGGCTGCCGAACCTGCGCGAGGCCGGCGAGGTGCAGTGGAAGCCGAATATCAGCGACCGTGCTGCCTCGCACGTTCCGCTCGCGCTCGGCTGAGGCCGTACGGCACCCGTCCGGGTGTGGCAACGTGGCGTCATGAGCGAACCGTACGACGTCGAGTTCTTCTGGGACCCCGTGTGCCCGTGGGCCTGGCTCACCTCCCGGTGGGTGGCCGAGGTGGCGGCTTTGCGCGGCCTGCGGGTGGACTGGCGATTCATCAGCCTGCGCCTCCTGAACAAGGACAAGGACTACGAGCGGGACTTCCCTGCCGGTTACGTGGCGGGCCACACCAGCGGGCTCAAACTGCTGCGGGTGGCCGCGGCAATCCGGCACGCGGGAGACCGGGATCGCATGGGCACGCTGTACACGCAGTTCGGCGGCGACATCCACGTGCTCGACAGGCGCACCGAGATGACCGACCACTGGGAAGCGGGCTTCCCCGAGTACCTCCGGGCCGTCGGGATCGAGGACGAGTTCCTCCATGCGGCAAACGACGAGCGCTGGGACGAGATCCTGCAGGCCGAGACCGACGAAGCGCTTGCTCGTACCGGCAAAGACGTCGGGACGCCGATCATCAGTTTCCGCAGGGACGGCGACCTGCACTCATTCTTCGGACCGGTGATGAGCCGGGTCCCGCGTGGCGATGACGCCCTGAGGCTCTGGGACGCCGTCTGGGAGGTTGCCACGTATCCCGGCATGGCAGAACTCAAGCGATCCATCCGGGAACGGCCACAGTTCGAGGGGAGTCTCGACGGGCCGTCGAGCGGCCTAGCCTCTGCCTGATGGCTGCACGCAGAACCAACCGCGTCGTGTTCGACGCCGATGTCACCCTCGCAATGCCGCTCGAGCGTGTTTGGCGGGAGCTGCTCGACTGGGGCGGTCACGGGCGCTGGATCCCGATGACGCGCGTGGACGTGGACCCCGCGGACCCGAACCGCTTCGTAGCATGGTCCGGCCTCGGCAAGCTCGCCCTCGAGGACCGCATGCACGCAACGGACATCCAGTTCGACGGTCAGCGCGGAACCTGCCACGTGAACAAGCTCGGCCCGGTCCTGGTTGGTTTCGCCGACCTCACCGTCACTGCGGCGGGTACCGGCACGCGGGTGCAGTGGCACGAGGACGTCGCCGTTCCCTATGTACCCAAGGCGCTCACGCCGGTGGTGGCCAAGGTGAGCGGCATGCTCTTCGCCTTTGCCCTGAAGCGCCTCGCGAAGGCCTGACCCCACAGTGAGCAGCCCCTCGTTCTCCTCGATCCCGGTCGTGTCCCTGGACGGCTGGCGCAGGGCCGGGGCGGACAGGCAGGCATTCGCCGACCAACTCGTCCGCGTGTGCCACGAGGTCGGTTTCTTCACACTCGTCGACCATGACATTGACCCAGCAGCGATTGAGCGCTGGAGAGCGATGGTTGCCAGATTCTTCGCCCTGCCCGAGGAAACCAAGTCGCTCATCGAGAAGCACCGGTCCCGGCACTTCCGGGGCTGGGAGCGGGTTGGTGCCGAGCTCACAGATAACCGCGTGGACTACCGGGAACAACTCGACCTGTCCACCGAGTACGACCCGTACCCGGTGGACGTGGAACCCACGTACCTGCTGCTCGACGGGCCGAACCAGTGGCTGCCCGAGGGGACATTCCCCGGGTACCGCAACGTGGTGCTCGACTGGTCGGCGCAGATGAAATCGCTCGCCGACGAACTGATGGGCATACTCGCCGTCGGGCTGGGTCTTGCCCCTGACACGTTTGAGCGCGCCTTCGGCGAGCGCCCACTCTCGCTGCTCAAGATGATCTCGTACCCGCCTACGCCACCCGGTGAGGCCGGGGTGAACAGCCACCACGATGCTGGCTTTCTCACCCTGCTGCTGCAGCACGGCGTGTCCGGACTGCAGGCACTCAACCCCGACGACGAGTGGATCGACGTCGAGCCCCGACCAGACGCGTTCGTCGTGAATCTCGGCGAGATGCTCCAGTCCATGACGGGCAACTACCTCGTGGCCACCACGCACCGCGTGATCACGAGTGAGCCACGGCAGTCGTCGGCGTACTTCCACGGTCCCGATCTCCGTTCGAGTCTTGCCCCGCTCGGTCTCAACCCGTCGTTCGCCGAGGCCGTCACTGCAAGTCCCCGGCACCGCGGGGCCGGCTTCATGGCGAGGCGCGACCAACTGCTCGACGGAACGAGCGGCACCCGGGGCGCACCGGTCAGCGTGTTCGGTGAGCAGATGTGGAACTACTACGTGCGCAGCTACCCCACTGTGGTGGCAGCCCACTACCCGTCGCTCAGTCGGACTCCGGCCCAACCATAGTCCACTGCTGGAGCCCACGCTCGCCGAGAATCCGCAAGGGTCGCAGTTTCTTCTGGAGCCCGAAACGCTCCACCGTGCGTGACCGGATGTGCTCCACTGCTTCGTCCACATCGTCGGTGAACCGCAGCAGGTCAGTATCGGCCTTCGCAATCATGCCGGTTCCTACCATGCCGTCGATCTGTTCGCGGAGTGGTCCCCAATAGTCAGACCCCATCACCACCACCGGGAAGTCGTGAATCTTCGCCGTCTGGATGAGCGTGAGCGCTTCGAACATCTCGTCCATCGTCCCGAAGCCCCCGGGCATCACGACGAATGCATACGAATACTTCACGAGCATCATCTTGCGGACGAAGAAGTAGTCGAAGTCGACGCTGACATCGAGATACGGGTTCGGTTCCTGCTCGAACGGGAGCCGAATGTTGCATCCAATGCTCGCACCGCCTGCCTCGCGGGCACCACGGTTGCCAGCCTCCATGATGCCGGGGCCACCTCCGGTGATAATCGTGTAGCCCACCTGCGCAAGAGTGGCCGCCACGCGCCGAGCAAGGTCGTATTCGGCACTTTCAGGCTTGATACGGGCTGAACCGAACACCGTGACGCACGGACCGACAAAGTGCAGCGCACGGAACCCTCGCATCATCTCGCGGGTGACGCGTGCGACAGTGCGCAGTTCCCGCAGACGGGACTTCGGCCCCTCGAGGAGTTGACGCTCGGACTGGCCATCAGGCATGTGAGCAAGCCTAGGTGGGTGCGTCAAGCAGGTGGCGCGTAGCGGTCCCGCCCGTAGGTCGCCTCGTAGTGGTTCACGCCGGAGTCATGGAGGTTGAACGTGCGTACCGACGGTCGCGAGAACAGCCAGGCCTCGGCGGCGTGCCGATTGTCGCCGGGCACCGGCCCGAGCCTGCCGAGGTGGGCAGCGGTCGCCCACCAGAAATTTCCCGAGAAGTGTGGATACGGCTCGGGGAGGAACTCGCAGCCCACGACGTCATGGGTCCGCAGGGCCTCGAGGCAGTCGACGTGCCGCTCGACCACGAAGTACGTCATGAGTTGACGCCAGTCGTCAACCTGTGGGTGCCGCCGGACGTGGGATGCCCCCTTGGTGTGCAGATACAGCACGGAGGCCTCGGGGTTGAACCACGAGAAGCACTGCAGCAGATCCAGCGTGAGTTTCTCGCCCAGCGAGGCAGTCGGCGTGCGGTTGATGACACGAACCTTGCGGCGGTGACCCGCGAGCACCGCAGGGAACCCGATCTCGTCACCGACGTTCACGACGTACAGCCTGTCGAGCCGATCGAGCAGACCCGACTGCTCGACAGCACTGAGCAATTCGTCGAGGATCGCTGTGTCACCGTTGGTGGTAAGGCTGTGGAGGAAGCACACCTGCCCCATGCTCTCACCGAGGTCGTCGGCGAAGTACTTGTGGTACTGGACCTCTGCATCCGTCGGTCGATGCTCGAAGCGAAGTTCGTGGCGAAGGATGCGTTCGAGCCTCGGGAAGAACTGGAAGTGCTCGAGCACCTTTCGCTTCTCCCTGCGGATGTACTCAATCCTGCGGGACCACTCGTCGTTGAGGATCGCCGTCCGCATCGTCTCGAATGCTCCGTCGAAATCATCGAGATCGATCGCGATGAATGCCCGCTCGTCAACGTGCTCTGCGGCATTCGGGGCACCGTCGTAGAAACACACGGTTTCGGTGAGCAGTGGCTCCCAGAGCTTCTCGGTGATGAAGTTGTGTTCCCGGTTGTTCTCGACGCCCAGGAAGTACCGATACGGGATGAGCGCTGCGTCCTTTCGGCCGGGCGGATGCGGACCGACCCAGCTCGAGAACCCGAGAGGGTTGTCGTATGCGTACATCTCCACCCGCACGACGTCGTCATCGCGCGCCTCGAGGTACCGCAGGAAGTCCACCCGCTTCCGGTGGCCGGGGTCGAAGTACTTGGGGCCGATGATGGACGCGAGGTTGCCGGTCTTCGGGGCAACCAGCGTCCGGAGCTCGTCGTACGTGGTGGCGAGCTGCCAGAAGGCAGTGTTGGGCCCCGTGCGATGCGAACACACCCGCAGGAAGTGCGATGGGTCCGGCTTCGACCATGCCCCCCAGGTCTTCACCCCCCAGGTCTGTCCCGGGTCGGAGCACCAAGGCTCCATCTGCAGCACGACGGTGCGCCCCGGACGGAAGCGTTCCCCATGCGCAGGAAAGTTGACGACGACGTAGAAGTCGATGTCGTCGTCGGACGGCGTGACCTGAATGTCGTTCCAGCGCAACGCCCCCTGCGACATACGGTCCCATTCGGCGCAGATCTGCTCGGAGGTTGCCCAGTTCCCGATGAGCTTCACCCTGAGCGTTTCGCGGCCATTGCTCACCGACGAAGCCTAGGTGCACCCACCGAGACCGGCGTACCATCGGGCATGGCCATCACCGGAATCGACCACATCGTCCTGCGCGTCAACAGTCTCGACGACGCCATCGTGTCCTTCACCAGGCTCGGCATGCAGCTCACCAAGACGCTCGAGAACCCGCTCGTCGGAAAGATCGCCTTCTTCCGGCTCGCCGACGGGTTCTTCTTCGAGGTGGTGGAGCCGCTCTCCCCGGACTCGCCGATCGGGCAGGCCCTCGCGAAGCGCGGCGAGGGCATTCACACCGTGGCCCTCAAGGTGGACGATCTGGAGACGACCAAGCGGGATCTCGTCGGGGCGGGTGCGCCCGTGCTCGACGGCGGTGGTCTCCCGGTGGCGTTCCTCCACCCGAAAGCGGCACACGGTGTGATGCTGCAGGTGATGGAGCCGATGACCACGCTGTTCGACTGACAGCACGGCAGCGCGGTGGGGATCAGTCCCCAGTCTGCAGTGCTCCCTGCCCACTGAGCGCTGCGATCTCCACGGGCGTTGCACCGAGCCAGTCCGCCAGCACCTCTGCGTTGTGCTGCCCACGACGCGGCGCCGTTCCCCTCGCTGTGGACTCGGCGTTGGAGAATCGATACGGCATGCGCACCACGCCCCTCGTACCGCCCGCATGGTCGTCCACCTGCACCACGGCACGCCCGTCGCGCAACGACGCGTTCTCGAACAGTGTGGAGTTGTCGCGAACGTCGGCCCACGCAAGGTTTGCCCGTTCCAGTTCGGCCTTCAGCGCGTTGCGGTCGGCGAACGCGGCGAGCCAGGCACGCATCGCTTCACGACGGTTCGCTACCTTGATCTCGACTGGTGCGCCGCCCGGGGTCGGGTCAACGAGCGCGGCGTGTCCCGACAGACGGGCCCACGTGGTGCGCAGGTCAGCAGAGATGAGCAACGGCCCGCCAACGACCTCCCACACGTAGCCACGGGAGTCGTTGATGTCCGCACGCCCGTCGATCGCCTCGCTCGTGTGGTCGTCGGTGGCGATGAGGGCCTCGAGCATGCTGAGGTCGATGTGCTGGCCTGCACCGGTGCGCTGCCGCATGTTCAACGCGGCAAGCACGGCGATGCTGGCGTGCATCGCAGCCACCTCGTCGGCGAGCGACACGGCAACGTCCGTCATCGGCATGTTGTCCACCTTGGACTGACGGGCCACGAGACCCGCCTCTGCGTGAAGCACCGGGGCGTATGCCTGACGTTGGGATTCCTGGCTCGTGCGACCGAAACCGGAGATCGACACCATCACCAACGACGGGTTACCCGCTGACAACGCTTCGTAGCCGAGACCCCAACGGTCCAGCACCCCAGGGCGGAAATTCTCCACCACCACATCGGCCTTGGCGGCCAGACGCAGCAGCAGTTCCGTGCCTCCCGGTGCCGTACGGTCCACCGAGATACCCCGCTTGCCGGCGTTCATGTGCAGGAACACTCCCGTGATTCCCCCGCGTACCGGGCCGAAGCGGTTTGTGATGTCGCCGTTCGTCCACTCCACCTTCACCACGTCGGCACCGAGATCGGCCAGTACCCGACCCGTCATCGGGCCAGCGATGGCCTGCGAAAGATCGAGCACTCGCACACCATCGAGCGGGCTTGCGGTCATCGTGGTACCTCCGGTTCGCGGGGAAGGCCGAGCACGCGCTCGCCGAGGATGTTGCGCAGCACCTCATCAGTGCCACCACCAATTCGATACCCGGGAACGCCGAGCACCACGTTGGTCCATGCATAGGTTCCCCACTCACCGTCGTCTGCCAGCAGCCGGGGGCCGAGGATCGAGCCGACGAGATCGGAGATGCGCAGGTAGTTCTGGGCGAGTACGAGCTTTCCGAGCGACGCCTCGGGCCCGGGAACTTGGCCAGCGGCCAACTTCGCGCCGGCGCGCTGTCGCGTCATCTTTGCGATGCGCAGGTTCATGTAGAGCGTCGCGAGCCTCTGCCGCGTCACCGGATCGCTTGCGAGGCCGAAGTGGCGCACCATGGCCTTGTACCGCTCGATGTCGAGCAGACCGGAGCCACCGAACCCTTCGCCACCAATCGCATTGCGCTCGTTGAGCAGTGTGGTCATCGCCACCCGCCATCCCTCGCCCACCTCACCAAGGCGGTGATCGTCGGGCACCCAGACGTCGTCGAAGAAGATCTCGTTGAATGCGGCGCCACCGGTCATCTGGCGCAGTGGTCGTATCTCGACGCCCTTGGCGCGCAGGTCAACCACGAACATCGTGAGGTTCTTGTGCCGTGGCCCGGGTGATGTGCGACAGAGGATTTCGCCGATGTCGCTGTAGTGCGCGCCCGAGGTCCACACTTTCTGGCCGGTAAGTCGCCATCCGTCGCCATCCCGGGTCGCCGAGGCACCCACACCCGCCAGGTCCGAACCCGCACCGGGCTCGCTGAACAACTGGCACGCAATGAGATCACCGTTGTGGAGCGCAGGTACGTAGCGATCTCGGACCTCAGGCACGGCGTGCGCCTGAATCGTTGGGGCGATCATGCCGAGCGACACGGTGAGTGGGGCGTTACCGGGAACCTCGTAGTCACGAACCATTGCATCGAAGGTCTGCTGGTACCCCTTGCGCAGGTCTCGACCCCCCAGTTCTACCGGGCCGGTAATCCAGCCGAGCCCGTTGTCCCACAGCGCGCGTCGCCATGCCCTCACGTTCGCGATAACCACCTGTTCGGCCTCGCGGTCGGCCTCCTCGAACACGGCCACCCGGTCCGAGCCCTCGCCCCAGGAAAAGCGCTTGCGCTCCTGCCGACGGCGGGGATACCGGGCCTCGAGAAAGTCCCGGCATTCCTGTGCGAACTCCTCCACGGTCGGTGCGGTCGATGCGTCCATCGGGGTCACTGTAGGCAACTGCGGTCGGAGGTTCCCGATCCGGGCAGACGGAAATGGCCCCGCTCAGGGCCTGCGATTACGGTTGCGACAGGGACGGCCCGGGGAATGGGTCGTGCAGGCACAGGGGGTCGACATGGACGCATTTCACGACGAGGACATCGAACTGGTCCGAGAGGCCATCCGTCGTCTCTGCAAGGACTTCGACGACGACTACTGGGCAGCCTGCGACGAGGAGCACCGCTTCCCGTGGGACTTCTACAAGGCGATGGCCGACGGCGGTTGGGTGGGCATTGCCATCCCCGAGCAGTACGGCGGCGGCGGTATGGGCATTCGTTGCGCGGCGGCGATCCTCGAGGAGGTCGCTGCGTCGGGTGCCTGCATGAACGGCGCATCGGCCGTGCATATGTCGATCTTCGGCATGCACCCCGTGGTGGAGCACGGTTCGGAGGAGATGAAGCAGCGCTTCCTGCCGAGCGTTGCAAACGGCACACTGCACGTGGCCTTCGGCGTCACCGAGCCGAATGCCGGCACCGACACCACACGCATCACCACGCGGGCACGACGTGACGGCGACACGTACGTGATCAACGGCCGGAAGGTCTGGACCTCCAAGGCTCTCGAGGCAGACCGCATCCTGTTGCTCACCCGCACCACCCCGCTCGAGGAGTGCGCCAAGCCCACCGACGGCATGACGCTGTTCCTCGTAGATCGTCATGCGCCCGGCGTGGAGGCTCGGGCGATCCCGAAGATGGGCCGCAACGCCGTCGCGTCGTGTGAGACCTTCTACGACGATGTCGTGGTTCCCCTCGAGGACCGGGTGGGTGAGGAGGGCAAGGGTTTCCGCTACCTCCTCGGCGGCCTGAACGCCGAGCGCATCCTGGTTGCCGCCGAGGCGCTCGGCATGGGCCGGGTGGCCCTGCGCCGCGCCGTGGACTATGCGAACAACCGTGTCGTGTTCGACCGCCCGATCGGCAAGAACCAGGGGATCGCTTTCCCCCTTGCCGAGGCGCACGCCAAGCTTCGGGCGGCTGCGCTCATGGTGCGCGAGGCCGCCATGCTCATCGACGACGGCAAGCCCTGTGGTGAGGAAGCGAACCTCGCGAAGTACCTCGCTGCCGAGGCCGGCTTCTTCGCGGCCGATCGCGCCGTGCAGACACACGGTGGCTTCGGTTACGCAACCGAGTACCACGTGGAGCGTTACTTCCGGGAGGCTCGCCTGCCCCGCATCGCCCCGATCAGCCAGGAACTCATCCTCGCCTACGTGGCGGAACACGTGCTCGGGCTTCCCCGCTCGCACTGACGCTTAGTCGTCCGTCCTGATCGGCGGGTGTCCGCTACCCCGCCACACCCCTCGGCCAGACTGCACCCATGGCATTCGGACAACCGTCGGGTCCCCCGGCATCGGCAAAGCAACTCAAACAGTTGCTGACACTGCTCGAGGCCGCCGGCTATTCAGATTTCCGTGATGCGCGCGGCCCGATGGGCTTCAACCAGCGTCAGGGTGGCGGCAAGTTCACCAAAGACGAAGCCGACGGATTCATCACGGCGCTCGAGTTCGCCGCCGAGCAGGGTGATGGGGCCACTGCGCCCACTGACGAGCCCGCAGCCCCAGCAGCCCCGCCGGTCGCCCGGCGACCGGCGAGTACCACCACCTCTGCAGCCCAGCAGACGCTCCGGCGCTTCCCGTCCGAACTCCTCGCCGCCGAACTGCAGCGCCGCGGCTGGGTGGTCATGGAGCCGTAGCCCGCTCGGCAAGCGCCCCCTCTTGACGGTAGTTACCGAGTATGTATACTCAGTAACTATGGCAGTTCGCGAAGGGTTGTTGGCCGTCCTCTCTGGTGGACCACGCCACGGCTATCAAATCAAGACGGATTTCGAGCAGGCGACGGGCGGCGTGTGGCGCCTCAACGTCGGCCAGGTGTACACCACTCTCGACCGTCTGGAACGGGACGGGATGGTGACCCTGGACGATTCCGGCGAGTCCAAGGTGTACTCGCTCACGGAGAATGGCGAGCAGGAACTCGCCCGCTGGTGGGAGGCCGCACCGCTCGACGAGGCACCGCCCCGCGATGAGTTGATGCTGAAGGTGCTCACTGCACTGGACCGTGGTCGCGACCACGCACTGCGGGTGATCGAGGCGCACCGCACCGTGCTCACCTCGCTCCTGCAGCAGCGACGCAGGAGAATGCGTGAGGAGGGACCGCTGACGGACTCGCTTGCCACGCAGATCGTCAACGATGCCTTGATGCTGCGGGCGGAATCGGACCTGCGCTGGCTGGACCAGTGCGAGGCACGACTGCAGGCAACGTCATGAGCGAGCACAGCCCCTCGACGGGCACACCCGTCCTCGAGTTCATGGACGTCGTCAAGAGCTACGGCTCCGGCACCACCGAGACTCGTGCACTCACGTCCGTGGACCTGCGTGTGGCACCCGGAGAGTTCATAGCGGTGATGGGCCCGAGCGGCTGCGGCAAGAGCACGCTCCTGCACCTCGCCGGCGGGCTCGAGCCGGTGACCGCCGGGCGAGTGCTGGTGAACGGACGGGACGTCTCGGAGATGTCGCCTGCGGACCTCGCAACGCTGCGCCGACGTGAGGTGGGCTACATCTTCCAGCGCCTCAACCTCATACCGTCGCTCACCGCCGTGGAGAACGTGATGCTGCCGCTCGAGCTCGACGGCACCGGCCGCAAAGAGGCCCGAGAGCGGGCCACCGCTGCCCTGCAGGGTGTGGGCCTATCGCACCACCTGGACCGCTACCCCACCGAGTTCTCGGGCGGCCAGCAGCAGCGCATCGCCATCGCCCGCTCGCTCGTGGCGCAGCGCTCCTTGCTCCTCGCCGACGAACCAACCGGCTCGCTGGACACCGTGAACAGCGACGAGGTCATCGAACTGCTCGCCGGCCTGCCCGCCAAGTTCGGCACGGCGATCATCCTCGTAACGCACGAGCCGCGCTTTGCCTCGTGGGCGGACCGCGTGATCTTCCTGCGCGACGGCCACGTGGTGGACGAGTCCCGCTGATGTCGCTCGGCCTCGCCTCGCGGCTCGCACGGCGCGAGGTACGCCGTCGCCCCGGCCGCACGCTGCTCGTGGCGCTGCTGGTGGCGCTGCCCACCATCGCGCTCGGGGGTGCGGCCATCATCGTCGCGACGGCCCAACGTTCTCCGACAGAGCGATTCCGAGACCACTACGGCTACACCGACTTTGTCGTGGATGTGGGCGGCCCGAGCGTCGAAGGAGCTCCCCGCGATCCCACGGCCGCACTGCTCAAGGCCGCACGGTCTGCCTTCGGCGATGGCACGCAGGTCGCTCCGCTCTCCTACTCGAGCCTTCCTGCTCGCGTGCAGGGCACAACTGCGCAGCGCGGCCAGCGCAGCAAGAACCTGTTCGTGCACACCGCAGATCTGCGGGACCCGCAGATTGCGCCGCTCTATGAACTGCGGTCGGGGCGGGCACCGGCAGCGGTCGGCGAGGTTGTGGTGAGCACCAAGCTCGCCAACTCGTGGAACCTCGAGCCTGGCGACACACTCACCCTCTCGCGCCCCGCACTCTCTGGAACCGTGGTCGGCGTGGTGCGGGACCGGACGAACTACGACTGGACGGGTCTCGTCGGCCTTCCCGGCAACGCATTCACACTGCCCGAGAACGCGGGTCGCTCGTTGCTGCTCGTCGACACCCCGCAACCCGTCTCGCATTCCCGAGTTACACGCGTGGTCGAGGCCGGCTTGGCCGCGCGGCCGGAACAGCTTTACACCGCCGAGCGCAACGAGTTCGTCGCAACATCGGATCCGGTTCTCCTGCTCGGCGGTGTGTTCGCCGTCGTCGGCTTCGCCGTGCTGTCCATCATCGTCGCGGCCGCATTCGCCACGAGTGCGCGGCGACAGCTCGTCACCATCGGACAACTGGCCGCCAACGGCGCACCGCGCCGGCTCCTGCGCACCTCGCTCGCCCTGCAGGGTGCCTGGAGTGCCGCTAGTGGCCTCGCCCTGTCCGCCGTGCTGCTGGGCCTCGGGTTCGGTTTCAGCAGGTCGACACTGGCGACAGTGCTCGGGCGAGACGTGTCGAAGCTGCGCGTCCCAGTTGGGCAGCTCATCGCCATCGCAGTGATCGCGACGGTCGCATCAACCGTTGCCGCCTACCTGCCGGCGCGCTCGGCAACCCGCGTGTCCGTGCTCGATGCACTCGCTGGGCGCCGCCCACTCGCGTCCGTACCGCGCCGTCTGCTGCCCATCGGCATCGTGACCTTCGCCGCCGGCGTTGGCCTCGAACTGCTCACCACCCTCGCCGTCACCGGCGGAAACGGCAGCGGCGGCAGCGAGTCGAGTGTGTTCCTCATCGCCGGTGCGCTTGGTGCACTGCTGCTCCTCGGCGGCATGTGCTGCATTTCGCCCGCCCTCGTGAGCGTGTTCGGTCCGCTCGCCCGTCGCCTGCGGGGTGCCGCTCGACTTACGGCACGCAGCATCGCCCGCACCCGTCCTCGTACCGCCGCCGTCGTGTCCTCCATCGCAGCGTTCGCTGCTGTGGGAATCGCCGCATCCACATTCATGGTCACAGACCGTGCACACAGCGCTGCGACGAACGCCTTCCTACCCGACAACGTCGTGATCCTGTCCGCGAATAGTTGCCCGAACCCGGTACCGGGTGGAGCACAGAGTGCCGACGTGGAGCAGACCTCGATCACCGAACCCTGCGTGCTCGCTGAACCGAATGCGGCGACTACACGTGAGGTGGAGGAGATCCTCGGCAGCGCCAAGAAGGCTCCCTTGCGGTGGGCGACCTTTGACCCTGCGCCCGTCGACCCGTCGGCCCCGCCCGTCACAGACGCCCTGGTTCTCCAGGAGCCCGGTGCGATCCGGGTCGCTACCACCGAACTACTGAAACTCATCGGTCTGAGCGACGACGATCGCGCCAGCCTCACCCAGAACGGGATCCTCGCTATCGGCGAGCCGGGTCAGTGGGCCGACGGACAAATTCAGGAGCCGGGGGCGAACCTGCTCAACCTCAGGCTCCGCACACGTTCGGGTGACGTGACTGTCCAAGCCGCCACCAACCGGGACGCCCTGCGCTACTACGGGTTCGGCAGTTTCCTCATCACCGAGACCAAGGCTGCAGCGCTCGGGCTGCCGATCCGCGAGGCCGGCGCGCAGTACACGTTGCCGCATCGAATCAGTGAGGAACAGCGCGTTGAGCTCAGTTTCCTGTCGTACGGCAACGTCGGACGAAACTTCGCAGACACGTCGCTCAACATTTCCTACTCGTACTTCCGTCCCGCCATCACTGGCGGCACCATCGAGGCAGCGATCGCACTCGGCGTGCTGGTCATCACACTGCTCATCGTTGCCATTGGTCTCGGCCTGAGCGCCACAGAGGGCAAGGACGAGCGCGATGTGCTCGTTGCCATCGGCGCGAGGCCGGGCACCTTGTCGTCGCTCAGCGGCCTGCGGGCATTCGCGCTCAGCGCCTTCGGCGTGTTGCTCGCTATCCCGGTGGGGCTCGTACCGTCGATCGTCGTCATCCACGCCAGTCAGTCGGGCGAGCAACGGCCAGAGGGGCCGATTGTCCCGTGGCTCACCATCGTGCTGCTGCTCGCCATCCCGTTCGTCGCCTACGCGATTGCCCGGGCGTCCAGCAGCATCGGCAGACGGTTGCGCCCCGTGCACATGTCGAACTTCGCCTTCGACTGACTCACGCGATGCGGAGGAGGCCGAAGTGGCCCGGGCTGCATCTCAGACAGAGGCTGGGGCCGCCTGTCGGCCACGACGGCTGAACCGGTTGACGATCCACTTCCGCCCCGGCTGCTCCACCAGTCGATAACTCAATTCGGACACGACGACGCTGACAGCGAAGAACACGAGGTTGCGCAGCACAAGGCCGCTCACGGGGCCGATCGGCAGGTACGACCTCACGGGCTGGTGCCAGAGGAACATGCTGTAGGCGCGCTGACCGAGCCACATCAGCGCTCGCCGCGACAGCAGGAACCGCATCCAGGAAAGTTCCTTCGCCGCAACGAGCACCACCACCATGGCAACCGCCGTGAGGTGCGCCCCGCCGCGCGCCCACGTGCGGTAGAACACCTCGGTATCGGGAATGACCACCAGTACGCATCGCGCCGCAACTGCGAGCAGAAGGCCAACGGTGAGCAGTACCTGACGGTTGCCCCACCGGTTCTCCGCGGTGAGCGTTGTGGCAAGCCAGCAGCCGGCACCCAGGGTGAGCATGCCATGGGTGTCGAGCCCGTTGAACAGGGACGGCGAACCTGGGCCGACGCCAGCAAGCGACCTCACCAACAGGTTGACCCCCGCAGCAACGACGATCGCCGCCGACAGACGGTTAATGCGGCGCACACTCACGCCGACAGCGAGCACCACTAGGGGCCACAGCAAGTAGAACTGCTGCTCGATGGCAATCGACCAGAGGTGACTCAACTCAGAGGTGTCCACCCCCGCCACACGGAGCCAGTTCGTCGTGAAGGTGACCGCCCCGATGGCGCCACTCACGAGTGCGCGGAAGTTGGAGTCCACGATGAACAGCCGGTCGCCGACGAGCAGGACGAGCGACACGACGACGAGCCCGGGGAAGAGACGGCCCACCCTTCGAGCGTAGAAATCCGGGAGCGAGATGTTCCCGTACTTCCGACGCTCCTCGAAGAGCAATCGGGTGATGAGAAACCCGGAGAGCACGAAGAACAGATCGACGCCGATGATCGAGCCTCGAAACCAGTTCCTGAAATAGTGGAACATGACGACCCCGAGAATCGCCACCCCGCGCAGACCGTCGAACTCGGGGCGGTAGCCGAAACGACCACCGGCCTCGATCTCTGCTTCCACGAGCGGGACGGACATCAGCGACAGGACCCTTTCTGCAGCGTGCAACCAGCACCCGAACGTACTCGGTCAGGGTCGGGGCACCGAAAGCAGGGCCGTTGGCCCCCGGGCTCAGGCGAGGGCGACCTGCATCGGCGCAGGCTGCAGTTCGTGGAGGGCAGGCAGAACCTCCTTTGCGAAGAGCCTCATGCTCCGCTCCGCCAGCTCGATCGGCATGCCGCCGTACTTGAAGATGAACATGATCTCGTCCGTGCCGAAGGCCTCGGCGAGCTCGGTTGCGCGAGCAATGGTCTGCTCGGGCGTTCCCCACGGATGCGAGTTGAAGAACCCCCGCAGGAACGGCGACGCATCTGCCGCCAGCGCCTCGGAACCGGCGGCATAGGCCTCGTACCCCTTGATGTTCTTGAAGTGATCACCGAGCAATTCGTAATGGCGCATCGCCGAATCCGAGTACTCGACCATGTACTGCTCGGCTCCGCGTCGCGCCTCCTCCTCAGTCTCGGCGACGTAGGTCCACAGCGCCAGTTTGGTGTGCGTGGAACTGCCGTGGCCCGCCTGGTGGCGGAGCGACGTGTACGCCTGTGCCGTCTGCAGCGCCATCTCGAGACTCGTGGTGGGAATGATCAGCGGTCGCACGTCGTGCTTCGCGATCAGTTCGACCGTTTCGGGGGTACCGCCCGCGGACCAGAGGTTGTGGCTGAGGTCGCGATCAGGTTGCGGCCGCAGGCGGAGCCCCTCGATGTCGTAGTGCTCGCCGTGGAAGGTGCACTCGCCGGTGGCCAGCAGTTGCTTGAGCACCTGAATGCTCTCGTCGTAGCGGCCACGCGCCTCGCCCTGGTCAATCGACAGCCCTGCGTACTCGCGGCGACCAAGCCCCCGCCCGACACCGAGGATCACCTCACGGCCCTCGCCGAGGAACGCGTCCAACATGTTCACGTCCTCTGCCACCCGTACCGGGTTGTGCCACGGCAGCACGGTGACCATGGTCCCGAGATCGACGCGCTCGGTGATCCCGGCGATGTAGGTGAGGTACTGCAACGGGTTGGTCACCATCGTGTATGGAGTGAAATGGTGCTCGATCGTCCATACCGCATCGAACCCGGTCTGGTCCGCGATCCGAGCAAGGTTGATCTCCTCGGCAAACACCTCACGGTCCGACTTCTGGGGCCGGGCGGGCACGGTCTCGCCGCGCTCCTCGGCCTCGTACCGATCCCAATCCGTGTAGTTCTGGTTGAAGATGCAGGCCCCGACACGCACGACAGTCCCCCCGATTGTTGATCGACCGGTCGTCCCCAACGACCGTTCGTACCCAGACCCTAAATGGCCTGCACCGGGCGGTCAACGGGAACAACCCGCAGTTGAGCGGCGATCAGAACGACGTGAGCGCGCGAAGACGGTCGGCGGCCGAGCGCCGGGCGACCGCCACCTTGGGGGCGAGCGCCTCGAAGGCGTGCGGGACACCGGGGTGCACGTGCAGCTCGACCGACACTCCAGCCTGTGCGAGACGCCGGGCGTACGCAATGTTCTCGTCCCGGAACGCATCGAGCTCGCCCACCTCGATATACGCCGGCGCAAGGCCAGAGAGATCAGCCGCCCGCGCGGGCGCTGCGTACGGGGACACGTGCTCGGTTCGGTAGGTGTCACCCAACAGTGCCCGCCAACCGGTCTCGTTGTCCTCGTAGGTCCACATCAGGAACGGGACGAGCGCGGGGTCAACCTCGGTGCGGTCGTCGATCATCGGGTACACGAGGATCTGCCGTGCGAGGGGGACGCCACGGTCGCGGGCAATCAGCGCCGTCCCCGCTGCCAGGCCGCCGCCAGCGCTGTCGCCGTACACCGCGATGCGTGCCGGATCCACACCGAGCACGGCTGCCTGCTCGCTCAACCACGCCAGCGCCGCGAAGCAGTCCTCCACCGGTGCAGGGTGAGGGTGCTCGGGCGCAAGTCGGTACTCGACGGCGAGCATCGGCACCCCGGATTTCGACACCGAGTTGCGCACGAGGCTGTCGTAGATGTCGAGCGAGCCGCAGATCATGCCGCCACCGTGCAGGTAGAGCACCGCATTCGTTGCGTCCGATCTGCGCTTGGAGTACCAGCGCAGTTCGACCTGCGCACCGTCGAAGGAGTTTGTCCGATAGGTCGCCACGTCCACGTCGGTGACAACTGCACGCTGCTCGCCGAACGTGGCCATCATCCCGTCGATGGCAGCACGCCGCCCGAGGGCGTCACCCACCAGCAGTTTCGGTGCCCGCTCCATAGCCCGCAGCAGCGGTGCAACCGCCGCCTCCCACTCCGTGTCAAACCGATAGCCCACCGAATCGCCCCCCGTCCGTCGATACCCGCCCGGGAATCGTGCCACGCCCGGCCCTGAGTTGTGTCCCCGACTGCTCTGCGGCCACGATGTTCCATCGTGCACCCCCAGCAGAGCGTCGAGACCCCGGCCGAACACCTCTTCGGTGTCGGCAAGACCGACTGGGACACCCTCACCGTGGTGCAGACATCCCCACCGGCGATCCTCGACGATGACGGAGCCCTCCCGCCGGGCGTGCTCTGTCTCCTGCTCGACCACGTGATCGGCAGCGCGATCAGCACGTACCTCGACGAGCACCAGCGAATGGTCACGAGCCACATGCATCTCGAGTTCTTGCGCCCGATCGAGCCCGGAGCGGGGCCGATCGTCGGACGGATCGGCGAGGTGGACCTCGTGCCGTCGAGCGCGTTCTGCACCGGAACGGCCTCGCTCCCCTCGGGTGAGCTTGTCTCGCGCTACAGCGCGCGCTTTGCGGTGTTCTCCGGCGGCGAGCAGGGCGGCGGGTTGGTGACCGACGAGGTTCCGCCCCCGCAGCCGACAGAACCCCCGGTGCCCCACGAGTGGACCGCCTCGCCGATCCATCAGGTGCTCGGCACCCAGGTGCTTTCGTCTGAGTCGGGTCGGGTGCGCCTCACCGTGCGTGCCGGGGCGCATCTCGCTAACGAACGGGATGGCGTCCACGGTGGTGTCGGCGGCGTGATCGGCGAGCGTGCGTGCGAACTCGCCATACGCAGCCTTGCCGGCAGCGGCCACCGTTACCGACCCGCCGAGATGCGGGTGCTGTTCGTCCGCCCGATCGCTGCGTCGGGTACCGACATCGCTGTCGAGGCCGAGGTGGGCTTCCTCGGACGGACCACCGGCACCACGACAGCCCGCATCTACCGGCCCGACGGCAAGCTCGCCGTGCAGGTGGATGCGGTGCACATCGTGCGGTAGTTACGAGCCGACGAGCTCCTTGCGCAGTTCGCGCTTCAAGAACTTGCCGCTCGCATTGCGTGGGATGGGCTCGTCGCGGAACCACACCTTCGCCGGGATCTTGTGCTTGGCGAGGCTCGCCGAGAGGAATTCGCGCAGTTGCTCCTGCGTGAGCGTGTGACCTGCCGCGAGCACGATGACAGCAGCAACCTCCTCGCCGAGTCGCTCGTCGGGGACGCCGAACACGGCAACCTCGGCGACGGCGTCGTGGTGGTAGATCGCGGTCTCGACCTCGCTGCAGTACACGTTCTCGCCACCGCGGATGACCATGTCCTTCGCGCGGTCCACGATGTAAATGAAGCCGTCCTCGTCGATGCGGGCGATGTCGCCGGTGTTCAGCCAGCCGTCCCGGATGCTGTCGGCCGTGGCCTCGGGGCGATTGAGGTAGCCCTTGATGACTACGGCGCCGCGCACACAGAGCACGCCGACCGTGTTGGGACCGGCCGGAAGGTCGTTGCCTTCTTCGTCCACCAATTTCACCTCGAGCGTCGGCACATTCGGGCCGCAGGACTCGGGCTTGTCGATGAAGAAGCGGGCCGAGTTGGCCGTGATGATGCCGTGGGTCTCGGTCATGCCGTAGCCCGTTGCCGGGGCCCCACCCTTCAGAGCACCCGCGATCTTGTTCACGAGGTCCGGCTGCAGGGCTGCGCCGCCGCCGCCCATCCCTTGGATCGACGACGTATCCCGCGTGGCCCAGTCGGGGTGCAGGAGCAGTTCGCGGCTCATGGTGGGTACGCCGGAGAAGTTCGTGACCTTCTCCCGCTCGATCAGCTCGAGCGCACGACCCGGGTCCCACTTGTACGTGAAGACGATCTTCGCGCCGATCGCAGTGGCCGGGTGCAGCAGGCAGTTGCACGCCGTGACGTGGAACAGCGGCGTCGGCGCCATGAACACGATCGGGCGCGGCGTCGGCGCAACCGTTGGCGCCGGGATCTCGCCCGCTGCAATCCCCTTCTGCTCCGCGAGGGAGACGGTGGCCGACATCGCGCTCAGGTTCATGATGTTGTTGATCGAGCCACGATGTGTCAGCTGAGCACCCTTGGGAAAGCCGGTGGTCCCCGAGGTGTAGAAGATCGTGGCGTCGTCGTCCGGGTCGATCTCCACTGGCGGCAGCGAGCCGGGATCGGCGGTTTCCATGACCTGTTCCCAGCGAACGCCGTCCCCGGGGATGGGGCGGTCGGTGCGCACGGCGATGATGTGCATGGGGCGCTGCGCCGGCATGTGCGAGAGGCGCTCAAGGCGCTCGTCGTCGAGGAGGATCACCCTCGGCTCGCTGTCGTTGAGGCCGTACTCCATCTCCGGCGGGGTCCACCACGCGTTCATGCCGACCACCGCAGCACCGAGGGACACCGTGGCCCAGTACGCCACGACCCACTCGGGGTAGTTCCGCATCGCGATCGCAACCCTGCTCTGCGGGGTGACACCGTGCTTCACCAGGTGGGCCGCAAGCTTGCGGACCTGCGCGTGGATGTCGGCGTACGTGTAGCGCTCGTCCTCGTAGACGATGTAGTCCTTGTCGCCGAACGCAACGGAGGCCTCCCACATCAGACGGAGGTTTGCCGGGGCGTTGGCGTATGCCTTGAGAGGCAGGCCGCGCACCTCAACAGTGGTGACCTCGAAGGGGGCGCCCTTCGAGGTGAGTTCCTTGCGTGCGGCGAGATAGTGCTGAATCACGGTCCCATTCTGGCCGAAGTGTGACCTACTTCACCAAGCGGGTTGACAGCGCCGGTACCGTGACCAGCCATGACCCGCCTTGGCTACCAGATCCCAAACTTCAGTTACCCGGGGGTCGGGCCGGCCGAGCTCTTCGACACAATCGCCCGCCAAGCGAGGGAGGCCGACGCCTCCGGCTTCGACACCGTGCTCGTCATGGACCACTTCTACCAGTTGCCCTTCCTCGGCCCCCACGACGCGTACATGCTTGAGTGCTATTCGCTGCTCAGCGCCTTGGCCCGCGAGACCAAATCGGTTCGCCTCAGCTCGCTCGTTACCGGCAATACCTACCGCAACCCTGCGGTGCTCGCGAAGACCGTCACCACCCTCGACATCGTCTCGAACGGCCGCGGCCAGCTTGGCATCGGCGCTGGTTGGTTCGAACTGGAGCACACGGCGTTCGGCATCGAGTTCGGCACGTTTACCGACCGGTTCGAGAAGCTCGAGGAGGCACTGCAGATCGTCGTCCCGATGCTGCGCGATGAGAAGGTCAGCCTGTCGGGCAAGCACTACACCGCTGTCGACATCGTGAACTCTCCCCCGCCGATATCGCGTATCCCCGTGATGATCGGCGGCGGTGGGGAGCGCAAGACCCTGCGAATGGTCGCCCAGTACGCAGACGAGTCGAACCTGATCTGCATGGCAAACGAACTCTCCCGCAAGCTTGATGCTCTCGCAGGCCACTGCGAAACACTCGGCCGCGACCGCTCCACCGTCACGGTGTCGTGGCAGCGCTCGGTGTGTATTGCCCCCACGTCCGCAGAGGCCGAAGCCGATCTGGCTGCAGGCATGCTGGCGCGTGGAGTGGATCTCTCGTCGATGAACACCGAACAGCGCAACTCGATCGTTGACCGCTTCATCGTGGGAGACCCCGACACTGTGGGCGAGCGCCTCGCCTCCGATCTCGCTCTCGGCATTGACGGCTTCACGGTGAACCTGCCCCTGAACGGCCATATCCCCGGACGCGTGGAACTGCTCGGCAACACCGCGTCGAAGGTGGTCTTCGGCGCCTGATCAGCGCCTAGTTGATGACGCGCTTGTCCTTCAGCTCGAGGATGCGGTCCCAGGACATGCCAAGTTCTGTGAGGATTTCCTCGGTGTGCTGGCCCACCTCGGGCACGGGCAGCCTCGGCTGGACCGTGTAATCGAGGAAGGTCACCGGCGTTGCGGGCATGTCACGGACCGTCCCGTCCTGCTGGGGCACCGGCACGAAGCACCCGGCTAACTGCGCCTGCAGATCGTTCACCAGTTCATCCACCCGGTTGACGGGAGCCCACCACACACCCTCGGCATCGAAACGCTCGGCCCACTCGTCCCTGGTTCGCGTGGCAAACAGCTCGTCGAGCTCGGCAACCAGTTCCCTCGTGTGCTCGGCCCGGGCGAACGTGTCGGTATACCGCGGATCGCTTGCCCACTCGGGCCGCTCGAACGCCCGGAGCATCACCGGCCAGAGTCGGTCTGGCTCCACACCGAGCAGCACGAACTGACGGCCGTCCTTGGCCATGTAGTAGTTCGTGATCGGGTTCGCGGGGGCGCAACGATCCGCCGCAACAGTCTCGAGCCCGAACTTGATGGCGCACGCGAGATCGAACGACATCATGTAACTGCCGAGACGGATCAGGGCGGTGGTGATCACCTGGCCATTCCCCGTTCGCTCGCGCTGGAACAGCGCCGCAGAGATCCCTGCTGCTGCAGCAATACCGGTCATGTGATCCCCCATGCCGCCGCGCTGGCTGGGCACGTGCTGGCCCGGCAGTGCCAGCGACGCTGCGACACCCGACCGCGACCAGAACATGCCCACGTCGAAGCCCGGCCGGTTCACCTCCGGGCCCTCGAGACCGAGCGCCGTCAGACAGGCGTAGACGAGGCGGGGGAAGCGCTTGCTGATCGTCTCATGATCGAGGCCATTCCTCAGCAGCGCGTCCCGGCGCACGTTCGTGACGAACACGTCCGCGTCCTCGAGCAGGTCCATGAGGATGGCCTTGCCCTCATCCGTGGTGTAGTCGAGGGCGATTCCTCGCTTGCCACGGTTGTCCACCTCGAACGGTGGATTCTCGGCACGCCCGATTGTGAGCTCAAAGTAGGTCCGGAAGCCTCGATACGGATCGCCGGTGAGTGGTTCCACCTTGATGACGTCTGCACCCCAGTCGCCGAGGATCGCCGCAGCGGCCGGTGCGGCCACCCAGAACCCCATCTCGACGACCTTGATTCCCTCCATCGGACCCATGACTCGATGGTAGGCCACCTCGGTTGTCCGCGCCCGAGGGACCGTTACTCGACAGAATGAAGGGATGATCTTCTTCCGGCTGAACACGTGGGTCCTCTTCAGCCTCCTCGTCCTGATCATCGGTGGCCTGTCGTTCCTCGGGCTGTTGGCCGGCAGGCGCCTGCGCTCGCACCCCGAAGCTCTGAAGGGCCCCGTCGGGGTGGTGCAGGGCTCCCTCCTCGGACTCGTCGCCCTGCTGCTGGCGTTCGGTCTCGCGATGGCCGTCGACCGATTCGAGGAGCGCCGCTTGCTCGTGGTTCAGGAGGCCGACGACATCGGCACCACATACCTACGTGCACAGACCCTCACCGAGCCTGCCCGCAGCCGTTCGCTCGCGCTGCTCAAGGACTACGCAGACGTCGCGATCGCCCTGGCCAACCAGGTACCCAGATCCGCTCGGTTCGAGGCCTCCCGCACCCTGATCGCCTCGCTCCAGCGCCGACTCTGGACCGAGGCGGGTGTCGCGCTTGCGGCCGACCCAATCGGCAACGCGTCCCGACTGTACGTCGAGTCGCTCAACCCGATGTTCGACGTTCACGCGGACCGAGTCGCGTCGCTCCGGAACCTCGTGCCCACCCCGGTGCTGCTGCTCGAGATCATCGGGAGCGCGGTCGCCCTCGCGGTGCTCGCCATGTACCTGAGCATGATCGGCCGGGGTATCGGAATCACCGTGGTCGCCGCCCTGTTCGTGATCTTCATCCTCTTCGTCTCGGTCGACCTCGATCGCCCCAAGCGTGGCTACATCCGGGTGCCCTCCACCCCGCTCGAGGACACCCGTGCACTGATGGACCTGCCACCAGCGGTTCCGGCCGTTTCACTGGGCTGATCCCGACCTGCTGGCAGCATCGGGTGAATTGCGTTGTTGACGGCGAGGCATCTGTTGCAGATCCCCGGACTGGTTTGACGACATCCAATCCCCTATAGAAGTCTCTGCCCCCGACGTGGGAGAACTGACATGCGGCTGGCAAACGTGGGTGGACGGGCAACGATCCTCGCGAACGGAGGGGGCATCGACGTCCAGCGCTCCTCGAACGGCTGGTTCTCGAGCAGCCCCCAGGCGCTGTACGAGAAGTGGGACGCGTTCCGCGTCTTCGCGAACACGCTCAACCCAGCGATGGCCACACCGATTGATGAGGCCACGCTCAGATCCCCGGTTCCAGCACCGCGCCAGGTCTTCGCGATCGGACTCAATTACCGGGCGCACGCCGAGGAGTCGGGAATGGAGATCCCCCGCATCCCTGCCACCTTCACCAAGTTCCCGGCGAGCCTCGCCGGTCCATTCGACCCGGTCGAACGTCCGGGGAACACGATGGACTGGGAGGTGGAACTCGTTGCGATCATCGGCAATCGCGCCGACCGGGCGAGCGCGGCAGACGCATGGGGCCACATCGCCGGGCTAGCGGTCGGCCAGGACTTCTCTGAGCGCACCGTCCAGCGCGCCGCGGGTGCGCAGTTCTCCCTCGGCAAGTCATTCCGCGGATTCGGGCCCATCGGACCCTGTCTGGTCACGCCCGACGAGTTCACCGACCCCGGCAATCTCGAACTCGGCTGCCGGGTCAACGGCGAGGTGATGCAGCACTCGCGCACCAACGACCTCATCTTTTCGATCCCCGCGCTGATCGAGCAGCTCTCCGCCGTTCTTCCGCTCCTGCCCGGGGACGTCATTTTCACGGGCACGCCAGCAGGCGTTGGAGCGGCACGAAAGCCGCCTCGGTTCCTTCAGGTAGGAGACGTCGTCGAATCGTGGATCGAGGGAATCGGCACCATCCGCAACAACGTCATTGCCCCGGCCGGCTGAACCCTGGGGCTAGCTAGACGCGGGCCGAGAGGCCGAACCGTCCGCGGAGTTCGCCAAACTCCCGCTCGAAGCGTGCTCGCAATGCCCGCTTCTCCTCGTCCGGCGCCCACGATGCCTCGATCCCATCGAGGCTGATCTGCTCCATCTCCTCGAGGGAGTACCCGAACGCGTCGGCCACCGCCACGTACTCGTCCGCGATGTCGAACTGCATCATCCCCGGATCGTCGCTATTCACGGTGGCGAGCACGCCAAGTCGACGCTGTTCCGCGAGCGGGTGCTCGGCGAGGTCCGCGATCACGTTGGCGATCATCAGGTTCGAGGTCGGGCACACAGTGAGGGGGATCCTCCGGTCAACGATCTCCCCGGTGAGCACCGGATCGTCGAGCAGCCGGAAACCGTGGTCGATGCGTTCGCAGCCCAACTCATGAACCGCGGCTGCGATGTTGTCCACAGGCCCATCCTCCCCGGCGTGGATCGTTCGGTGCAGCCCGAGACGCGCGGCGGACTCGAAAGCGGCGGCAAAGGCCCGGTGGTCGATCCCGCGCTCGACGGAGTCGGCACCCATCCCGATCAGCAGGTCGCGGTCCTGCGCCCCCGCGAACTCGGCCATTGCCTCGGCGTGTGCCACACCGCTCGGCTTGTCGAAGTCGAGCACGAGCCTGCACGCGATGTCCAGATCCCGTCGTGCGTCCAGCAGACCCGCACGCATGCCGTCCCACACCGTCGCCACGTCCACCCCGAGCCGGATGACGAAGCCTGGGGAGAAGAACATCTCGCGGTAGCGAACCCCTGCCGCCGCACCGTCCTCGAGGGCCTCATAGGTAATGCGGCGGAAGTCGTCTGCCGTGCGCAGGCTGGAGCAGATCACGTCGTAGATCGCAAGGAACTGGTTCAGGCCCGTGAACCGGTACAAGTCCGCCGGGTTGTCGGCCGGCAGCGCAACGCCATGGCGACGGGCAAGGTCCGCAATCGTCGATGCCCGACTTGCCCCCTCCACGTGACAGTGCAACTCGACTTTCGGGAGGAGTCGCAGATGTTCTTCGGTGGCCAGCGTCATGTCGCGATCCAATCACACGGAACATCCTGGAAACCGAGTCTTCACGGTGCGCCGACGCATCTCGCTGTTTCAGTAGAGTCGTGCAGTGAACCAGCAGCAGGACTGTGGGGCCACACCAGCAGCGGCGAGCCCGTTCCGGCCCGATATTCAAGGACTCCGCGCCATCGCCGTGCTCATCGTGGTGCTCTACCACGCAGGTCTGGTGGCGGGCGGCTACATCGGTGTCGACGTGTTCTTCGTGCTCTCCGGGTTCCTCATGGGTGGCCTCCTGCTCCGTGAAGCCCAGGAGACCGGGCGGGTGCGCCTGTGGGCATTCTTCTCCCGACGAGCCAGACGGCTGCTGCCGGCACTCGCCGTCACGACGACGGTGACGGTACTGCTCGCCGCAGTTATCGGCCCGTTTGGTGAGGTGCTCATCTCGACAACCAGCACGGCTCGCGCAACGTCGGCCTTCTTCGCGAACCTCAGGATTTTCAGCCTCTCGAGTAACTACTTCGCAGGAACAGCCGAGCGCAACGCGCTCCTGCACACCTGGTCGCTCTCGGTCGAGGAGCAGTTCTACTTCGGTCTGCCGCTGTTGCTCCTCGTGCTCTGTGCGGTGCTCTTCCGTCGACGGGCCGCATTGACAGCGTGGTTCCTCTCCGTAATGACGGTCATTGCAAGTTGCTCATTGATCCTCAACTACGTGATGGTCAACCGGCAGTGGCGCGTGCACGGCATCTGGCAACCGCAGCAGTTCGCGTTCTTCAATCCATTCACCCGCATCTGGGAGTTCGCGGCCGGCGTGCTCCTCGCCGCTTGGGCCGCGCAGCGTTCGCGCGCCGAAGGAAATGCACAGGTCGTCCCTCCCGTTGCCGTTCGTCAACTGCTCGCGGCCGCAGCCCTCGTCGCGCTGATCACCGCGACGTTCGTCTACGGAAAAGACACAGCCTTTCCCGGAATCGCTGCGATCCTGCCTGTGGCCGCCACCGTGATACTGCTCAATTTCGGGCGGGACCTGCTTCCATTGCGTCGCCTCCTTGAGTGGCAACCCGCAGTGCGCGTCGGCGACTTGAGTTACGGCTGGTACCTCTGGCACTGGCCGCTCATCGTGTTTGCGCGCTACCGATGGGGCGAGAACCGACTTGCGTTCTGCCTCGCTGCACTCGTAGCGCTCGTGGTTGCAGCGGTCTCCCACCGGTTCGTGGAGGAGCCGTTCCGGCGGAACAAGCGCATCACCGGCGTGTGGGCGGCTGTGCTCATCGTGACTTGCGTAATCGTGCCGTCTTCGGTGGCGCGGCAGGTAGCGCACTCAAACGAGTCACGGTGGAGGCAGAACCTGCGGGCTTACTCAATGGGTCCACATCCAGACCTCCCCGCAGGCGAACCGACGGTGGCCGCCAATGGCGGACGCCTTCAGGTGCACTTCACCCCGACTGGCCCTCGTGCAGCAAGCGCACCGCGGGTTGTCATCGTCGGGGATTCGCATGCCCGCGGAGTGACGAAGGCATTCGGTGATCGTTTCGCCCCCCAGGGGTTCGAACTCGAACTGCTGTACAGAAACGGGTGCAACTTCCTGAGCGGTCCGAGCGCCGATCCAGCGGCCTGCGCAACATGGCAAGCATCAACCCTGAACAAGTTGCTCGCACATCCACCGAACGCCGTTGTTCTAGCTGGCTATGTCGGTGGGCGGCTCAGCGGTCGAAAGCATGGATACACGTCTTGGTTCTTCATCTTCGATGAGAACGGGCGACGCGCACAGACAAGCGCCGAGGCGTTTGGCCTGTACGAACGAGGATTGCGAAACGTGGTGGAGGCCCTCAACCGAGTGGGCACCCAAGTCATCCTCATGTCTTCAGTGCCGGATTACTCCACGAGTCCCTTCGGCAAGACTTCCCTGCTGGCGGTTCTGCGTGACCGTGTTCGACCAACCAACGCCCACCAAAGTCTGGGGGCTGCACGAGCAGATACTGCCGAACTCCTCGCCACGGAGCGCAGGGTCGCCGCAACCACCGAGCACCTGATTGTCGTCGACCCCATCCCCTTGCTGTGCACCACCGACTGCTCGCAATGGGTCGACGGCGAGCTGGTGTACCTCGACACGGACCACGTCACCTACGCCGGCGCCATGCGATTAGCGGACGGCCTGCTGCCGATCCTGCAGGGCCTTCGCCGCTGATTACAGTGGCGCCGTGCCCGCTGCTCCTACCGCTCGACGTTGCGCCCGCCCGATCGTTGTCGCCGTCACGGCCGCCATCGCCCTCGCGTCGTGCGGAACGTCGTCGCCCGATCCTGCGGCGCTCACCACCACCGCAGCGCCCGCCAGCGAGTCCACCAGCGGTACGACGGCCGCGCAGGGCCTGCCGAGCATCAATTTGTTCCGGGAGATCCCGAGCAATCGTCTGCCCGTGGATACCGTGCTCATTCGCTCCGGCTTCCCGTTCAAGGGCAAGAACGCTGTGTCCCCGCACCCGGGTGCCCACATCGTGTTCGGGACGGGCTTCGAGGAGTGGCCCCAGGGCGGCACGGGCCCAACCGACTACCCGCCGATCTACGCAGTGGCCGACGGGATCGTGAGCAGGGTCACCGACACCCTTGTGGTCGGGGAGAACGATCGGTATGGGATCAATCTCTCCATCGCCACCGACGGCACGTCCGTCATCGACTTCGAGTACAGCATCGAACCGATGGTCAAGGAACCGTCGCCCGGTTTCTACCGCACCTTCATCGCGGTCAAGGAGGGCGATCGCGTCAGCAGGGGCGACGTGATCGGCTATATGTTCCTGCCCAAGGGAAGCGAGGAAGCTCACATCCACTTCGGGCTCATCAATGGCGCAACCGGCACATTCATGGCACCGGCGATCTTCAGCAAGGAGACCGTCGCCGAGTTCTACGGCACCTGGAAGAACCTCGGCTTCGACGGCAACGACGGCCCGACGAACCCGATCCCGCCCTGCATCGGCTGGAAACTCGCTGCCGAGGAGAACCCGCTCGAGAACCGGGCGGTCGACTGTCTCACCTACCCGGCGGCTTCCGGCGCCTGACACCTCCGGAAAATCCCGTCCCAGACGCCGGCGTTCTCTGGGGGCGACTGGTAAGGAGCGGGGGTCCCTGTGCGAGAATCCTCGTGTTGTCGACCGCGGGATGGGCCGACCGGGAACGAGGGGATTTCGGATGTCGAACAGTGGATCGCAGCGGGAACTGGACGTCGTGGTGGTGGGTGCGGGCTTTTCCGGCATGTACCTGCTTTACAAACTTCGCCCCCTCGGCTTCTCCGTCAAGGTGCTTGAGGCCGGCACAGATGTGGGCGGAACCTGGTTCTGGAACCGCTACCCGGGCGCACGCGTAGATATCCAGAGTGTCGAGTACTCGATGACGTTCGACCCCCAGCTCGAGAAGGACTGGAAGTGGACCGAGAAGTACTCGCCCCAGCCCGAACTACTCAAGTACGCCCAGCACATCTCAGAGCGCTACGACCTCCGCAAGGACATCGAGTTCACCACCAAGGTGGAGTCCGCCAAGTGGGACGACAAGACCGAGCGCTGGACGATCCACACCTCCACGGGCGACACCATCACGGCCAAGTACTACGTCATGGCCTCCGGCACGCTGTCGGTGCCCAAGGATGTAGACATCGAGGGCAAGAACCGCTTCAAGGGGGCCACCTACCTCACGAGTCGCTGGCCGCACGAGGGCGTGGACTTCACCGGCAAGCGCGTCGCGGTCATCGGTACCGGGTCGTCGGCCATCCAGTCCATCCCGATCATTGCGTCGCAGGCCAAATCGCTCACCGTGTTCCAGCGCACGCCCAGTTTCTCGATCCCCGCGTACAACGGACCCGTTCCCGAAACCGTTCTCGACGAGTACTGGTCCGACCGTGACGGCTTCCGCCAGGCCCAGCGCGAATCCGCTGGCGGTGTGAAGCACACGCCCACCACCGTGAGCGCGTTGAGCGTGAGCGACGAGGAGCGCAACCGCATCTACGAAGAAGCGTGGGCCAAGAGTGGCCTCGTCGAGTTCCTCGGCTGCTTCTCGGACCACATGATCAACCCCATCGCAAACGAGTACCTCGCCGAGTTCGTGCGCAACAAGATCCGCGCCACCGTGAAGAACCCGGAGACGGCCGAGGACCTCTGCCCGAAGACGTACCCCATCGGCACCAAGCGCCTGTGCGTGGACACGAACTATTACGCCACCTACAACCTGGAGCACGTGCGCCTCGTCAACATCCGCAAGAACTCGCTCAAGACGATCACCGAGACCGGCATCGACACCCAGGACGAGTCGTTCGAGTTCGATGCCATCGTGTTCGCCACCGGCTTCGACGCGATGACGGGTGCCATGGTGAGTGTGGACATCGAGGGCAGGAACGGCAACACGCTGAAGAAGGCGTGGGAAGCCGGTCCCCACACGTACCTCGGCCTCATGGCCAAGGACTTCCCGAACCTGTTCATGGTCACCGGGCCGCAGAGCCCGTCGGTGCTCTCCAACATGATCATCTCGATCGAGCAGCACGTCGACTGGATCACGGACTGCATCGTCAACCTCCGCGGCGAGGGCTTCACCACCATCGAGCCGACCCAGACCGCTCAGGACTCGTGGGTGCAGCACACCAATGACTACGGCGACATCTCCCTGATGCTCAAGGCGAACTCCTGGTACGTCGGCGCCAACGTGCCCGGCAAGCCGCGCGTGTTCATGCCGTACGCCGGTGGTGTTGGTTCGTACCGCACCACCTGCGACGAGGTGGTCCGCCGTGGCTACCTCGGGTTCGAGCGCAAGGGCCCCAAGGGCACTGCGGTGAACGACGGGAAGATCAAGCAGTTGATGCCCGACGTTGAACTGCTGCTCCAGGCGATGTCCACCATGGAGATCCCGCTCTTCGAGAGCATGTCTGCCGTGGAGGCACGTGCCTTCGGCGACATGATGAGCGCCGGACGGCCCGCTGGCCCCGAGGTGGGCGAGATCGCCGACGGAACGCTGCCCGGCGCCGCCGGCAACACCCTCGAGTACCGTCTGTTCCGCCCGAAGAGCAAGGGACCGCACCCGGTAGTCGTGTACTACCACGGTGGTGGTTGGGTGCTCGGCAGTGCAACCTCGGACGACCCGATGGTCCGCGACCTCTGTGACCGCTCGGATGCCCTCATCGTGTCGGTGAACTACCGACATGCTCCCGAGGACCGTTTCCCGGCGGCCGCAGACGACGCCTTTGCTGCGCTCAAGTGGGTTGCCGATCACGTCACCGAACTCGGCGGAATCCCGGGCAAGCTTGCGGTTGCCGGTTGGAGCGCTGGGGCCAACCTCGCCGCAGTCGTCAGTCAGCTCGCACGGGACAGTGCCGGTCCGGCACTCTCCGGCCAGTTGTTGCTCACGCCTGTCACCGACGGCAGCAAGAAGTGGCCGTCCTACACGGGCAATGGCGAGGGGTTCATCCTCACCCAGAACCTCATGGACTGGTTCTGGGATCACTACGCCACGAAGGAGGAGCGCCTCGACCCGAAGGCATCACCGCTCCTCGCGAAGAGCCTCGCCGGCCTGCCGCCCGCCATGGTGGTCACCGCCGAGTTCGATCCGCTCCGCGACGAGGGCAACGCCTATGCCGAGGCACTCACCAAGGCCGGGGTGAAGGTGAAGCACCTGCAGTGCCGCGGCCACCTGCACACCTCCATCTCGATGGTGGACGTCCTGCCCTCGGGCGCGTCGGTGCGTGCGGAGATGGCCACCGCGATCCGCGGTTTCTTCGGCGCCACGGTTACCGCCTAGTCCTCGAGCCTCGAACAGCGCCCGTTGTGTCGTGTCTGCGGACTCGATGCAACGGGCGCTGTTCACGTTAGGCCTCGATAGTTTGGCCACTCGTTACCTCTCCGTCTACCGGGCAGTCACGTAGCCAGCACTAGGTTGGAGCACCGTGGTAGACGTTGTGATCGAGGACGGGGAATCGTCCGAACACCTCGAACGGCTCCACCCGCGCTTTGCGGGTGAGGCACGAGTCTGGGAGATGATCCGGGCGTTCTGGCCGTTCACCCGCGGCAGGCGCCTCCTCGTCACCGTCCAGATCGTCGTTTCGATCGCGTTCTTTACCGGCACGGCACTGATCCCGCTCCAGGTCGGCAACCTGCTCCAGGCAGCACTCAGTTCCTCGGGATCGGCCAGCGCCATCAAACAATTCGTTGTTGACCCGATCGCGCTGCAGAAGGCCACCCAGACGATGCTTGCCCCGGTGCTGTCGAAACCGGCGGAGCGCATCGCAGCGGGAAAGGCTGTCCGGGCTGCGGAGGACCGCCTGCGCGTGACCGGCGCTGACGAGGTGCTCGACGCGCTGTTCCCGGGCGACCTGACATACCGAACTGAGCGATTCCCGACAATCGACGATCCCGAGCCGGGCTGGGAGTCGATCGCCGACGGACTGCTCGAGGCACCGACGATCCGCCGGAGCGAACTCGACGAGCTGCGCGCACGGGCGCTCGACAACCCAGACCTTGCGACGGGCAAGGCGTTCAACCACGTCATCGGGGTACTGCTCAAGGACCCGACGGCACTCGAGCAACGGGTTGCTTGGCAGCGTGACCGCTTCCGATTCGAGCTGATTCGGTTCGCAATCGTGCTGCTGGCCATCTTTGTGCTCCGCGCCGCTGCGCTCTTCCTCGCCCAGCGCGCCACACTCGCCAGCGCTCGCAGGCTCCAGGACGCCTTGTTCGTCCGGATCCACGACACCGCTCTGGTCGAGGCGGGTGCCCTTGCGCGCCCGAGCATGGTCAGCAGGTGCACCTCTTACGTGGAGAAGGTGACCGAGGCGCTGTTCAAGGCGCAGACAAGTGGGGTGCCGGCGGTAGCAGCGCTGCTGCTGTCCACCTCGCTGCTGCTGTACATCGACCTGGGCATCGGGCTCCTGATGCTCGGGGTCATTGCCTTCTTCGAGATCCTCCGCAGGGCGATCGCTAATCGCTGGTCACGCTTGGCGCACGAACGCCTCGACCTCAACACCGCTATGAGCGAGGTGGTCGACGACGCAATCGCGTCCGCCGTGGGGACACGATCGATCCGCGCCGAGGCGACCGAGCGGCGGAGGTTCACGGCGAAGGCCGACGCTGTGATCCGCCAGGTTCGCCGCGTTGAGGTGTTCGGCGAGTCCTTCCGCCTCTCGGCATTCGGAATCGGCCAGCTCGGCGTGCTCGCCGCGATCGCAATCGTCGGATTCGCGCGCAACGAACTGACCCTTGCGGAGGCGGCTGCAATCATCCTGTACGTCCGAGAGGTTGCGGCTGCTCTCGAGGCCCTCCCGCCGATGATCGTCGATCTCCAGGAGGCGGCGCCCTACATGCGACGTCTCCGTCGTGTGCTGGCCGCTCCGCTCCTGCGCCCCTCCCCAGAGAGCTCCGTGCCGCTGCCCGATGCCCCCGGGGTGCTGGCGCTCGACTCCGTGTCAGCCGTATACCCCGACGGGTCCCCCGGCTGTTCCGATGTGAGACTCCGCGCAACGCCGAATGCCTGGACCGTGCTGGTCGGTCTTGCCGGCAGCGGCATCCCGAGCGTGATGAGCATTGCCGCCGGACTGGAGATCCCGCAGCGCGGCCGTGTGGTCGTCGATGGCGTCGATCTCTCCAACGTCGACACCGAACACCTGCGCCGCGGTATTGCGGTGATCCCGGAGAATCCCACCGTGTTCGAGGGGACCATCGCGGAGAACCTGTCGTGGGGTCGACCGGACGCCGACCCTGCGTCGCTCGCCGCCGCAACCGACGCGTGCGGCCTCGATGCTTGGATCGCCGAACAGAGCGACGGCGTGCACACGGTGATCGGGAGGGCACGAACCCGGATTGCTGCCGAGGTACGCGTTCGCATTGCGCTCGGTCGAGTGCTCCTCAGCAATGCTCCCATCGTCGTCATCACCGACCCGAGTCGGCTCGTAGACCGAGAGGTGGCCGAGGATCTGTGGGCGACGCTGCGCTCGCACCTCACCGGGCGGATCGTTCTGGTGACCACGGACCGCCTCGATCTCGTGTCCGACACCGACACCGTGCTGTGCCTCCGCAACGGATCGGTCGTCGAGCAGGGAACCCGTTCCGATCTCCTCACAGCCAATGGCCCGTTCGCTGCCCTCTGGACCCGGCTCGTTGAGGGAGGGGACCCGATCGACGAGTTCGCCGCTGTGCCCTCGCTGGCACAACTGTCCCCGACCACGCTGCGATCGCTCGGCAAGCGACTACTCACGGAGCGCTTCGAGTCCGACGAGATCATCTTCGCCGAGCACGAACCTGCCAACCATCTCTACCTCGTGGTGGATGGCGTGGTGGACCTCGTCTCCGGCGATCGGCGCATCGCAAGCATCCATCCCGGGTTCCACTTCGGCGATTTCGACACCGCCACCCCCGGCACGAGGACGATGACCGCACGGGCCCGCTCCACAGTGGTCGTGCGCAGCCTCCACCGACTGGCGATCTCGAGCGGTGTCGCTGGCATCCTCGATCGTCCAGAGGCCGAGCGCACGCTGTACCGCTGGCTCACTCGCCACGGCTCGGCATCGAGAGAGGACCTAGCCTCACTTGCGGACAGGATCGACGTCGACGCTACGCTCACCGCGTTGCTCGGCAGCGGAAGCATCAGCCTGTCGGTCGATCCGGCAGGGGCGACGGTTTACCGCGTCGCAGGGGCGAACCGGTCGCGCGTCCGCGACTCCGGCGTTCTCGATTCGCTCTTTGGCAACTGAACCGAACTGCTCAGTGGAGGTTCCGGTCGAGGAGGCCGAGCAACTCCCGCCAGTGACGACGGTCGGCGGCGGGGTCGTAGGCCGGGCGGTCGTCGAAGGCGAAGCCGTGATGAGTTCCCCAGTACCGCTCGACGCGGCCACGCGCGCCCGCGCGCTGCAGTGCATGCTCGAAGCGGTCCACCATGTCGAGGGGCACCCAGTCGTCGTGCTCCGCCGCACCGACGTAGATCTCGCCCGTGATCCCGGCAAGCCGGTGGTGGGGCGAGTCCGCCCTGTCCACGTGAAGGCGCACGCCGTAGAAGGACGCAACAGCACGGACGCACGCCGAGTGTTCCGCTGCGGCCCACAGAGCGAACGGTCCGCTCATGCAGTAGCCGACAATCCCGACGCGCTCGGCGTTCGCACGCGCATCACCCTCGGCGTGCGCAAGCAGCGCGCCGACGTCGCGCGCCACCATCCGGTTGCCGACGTTGCGCATCAGCTCACCCATGCGGGCCAGTGACTCGTCGCTGCTCCAGTCGAGCCGGAAGGACGGGGTGGTGCGGTAGTACAGGTTCGGCAGCATCACGTAGTAGCCGTGGCTCGCGATGCGACTCGCCATGTCATGGAGCAGCGGGCGCTTGCCCGGCGCGTCCATCAAGAACACCACGACCGGGTGTCGCTCACCGTCGTCGGGGTGCACGACGAAGGTCCCCATCGGGCCCTCATCGGTCGTGATCGTGATCTCCCGGTCGGCCATGCGGGCAACGTAGCCGGACAGGACCCGAGGATTCCCGGGCGAGTCGACCGCTCGGGCAGCAAACCACGTAAGGTGTTGATGTGCGCACGCATGGTGGGTGCCGAGCCAACGATGAGCGATCCAGCCGGGGACCCCGTGTCCGGGTTGGACTGCTGGGTGCCTTCGCGCTGTGCGGCGGCGCGATCGGCCTGCTCCCGGGCGCCCCTGCAACGGCCTCCCAGCCTCCCGAGACCGAGGCGGCCCCTGCCCGTGCCGCCGCACACCGTCTCGCCGGCAGCAATCGGCTCGTCGGCAGCAATCGTCTCATTGTCCGTCTCGCGAAATCCGCCGACGGATCAGTGTCACGTGCGGTCGGTGCCGCCCGGTCGGTAGGTCTCGACGTGGACTCCGCTCGGGTCCTCGGCCGCAACTCGACCTACGTGCTCACGCTGCCCGAACGCCTCGACGGCGAGGCACTCGCTGCTGCCGTGGACGCTGTGCGCTCCGAACCCGGCGTCCTGTCGGTCGAACCGGTTCGACGGATGTACCCGTCCTTCGTGCCCGATGACCCGTACTACTCGGACCAGTGGAACCTGCGTTCCGTCAGCACGTCGAACTACGGGACCAATGCCGCGGCCGCATGGGACATCACGACAGGGTCCGCCGGCGTCGTGATCGCCGTGATCGACACCGGCTTCACCGACCATGCCGACCTCGCCGGCCGTCTCCTGCCCGGTTATGACTTCATCTCGGACGTGGACACCGCCAATGACGGCGACGGCCGGGATGCGGATGCCCACGACCCGGGCGACTGGATCTCGAGCGACGACGCCTCCCCCGGCGGAGCGTTCACCGGATGCCGGGTGTCGAAGAGCTCGTGGCACGGCACACACGTCGCCGGCATCATCGGAGCCACCGGCGACAACGGCACCGGGATCGCCGGGATCAACTGGGTCTCGCCCGTCGTGCCCATACGCGCACTCGGCAAGTGCGGGGGCGACAACGACGACGTCATCGATGCAATGCGATGGGCTGCCGGTATCGACGTGGCCGGGGTGCCGCACAACGCTCATCCCGCCCGCGTGATCAACATCAGCCTCGGTGGCAACAGTGGTTCGTGCGGTATCGCCATGCAACAGGCCATTACCGACGTCATTGCGGCGGGTGCCGTCGTGGTTACTGCAGCGGGGAACGACTCGGACCTCGCGTCGAGCAACGAGCCGGGCAACTGTGTCGGGGTCATCAACGTCGCCGCGACCGGCAGGTACGGCGAGATGGCGCCCTACAGCAACTTCGGCTCGGCCGTCACGCTCGCAGCCCCGGGTGGGCGCGACTTCGACTGGGGGATCCGCTCCACTGTCGATGCGGGCGACACCACCCCACTCGCGGACACGTACAAGAACCTCGAGGGTACGAGCATGGCGGCACCCCACGTTGCCGGCGCCGTGTCGCTGATCTTGTCGATCGCGCCGACGCTCACCCCCGCGCAGGTCCGTTCCGTCCTCGTCTCCACCGCACACTCCTTCCCGTCCAGTGATGCCTTCGGCACCTGTGCAACGCTCTGCGGCGCCGGGGTGCTGGACATACAGGGCGCGCTCGTCAGCGCGGGCAACCTGCGCCCCCCTGGCGAGCCCACTGCGCTGGGGGCCGTCTCCGGGCCCGGTCGCGTGGTGCTTACCTGGGTTGCCCCCGCCGACGACGGTGGCACCGACGTCGTGGACTATCGCCTGCAGCGCTCCACCAACGGTGGCCTTTCCTGGACCACCGTCAACGACAGCGTCTCCGATGCCACAACTTCGACGATCACCGGGCTGACGAACGGCACGACGTACACGTTCCGGGTTGCCGCCGTGAACCGCGTGACCATCGGGGCATGGTCCACCCCTGCCGCAGCCACACCGGCCACCACACCTGGCCGAACCCGAGCATTACGCACGCGACGTGGCGATCAACGCGTCTCGCTGTCGTGGACACGACCGTCGACAACCGGTGGGGCCGCGGTGGAGCGCTACTACGTCGAGGCATCCACCGACGGCGTGCAGTGGAACCAACTGGCAGAACTCAGCGGCGCGGCGAGGTCTGTCGCGATCAGCGGCCTCACCAACGGCGTCCGTTACCGGTTCCGCGTGTCGGCGGCCAATCGCGCCGGCAACGGCGCGTGGTCGTCCTCCGTGTCGGCTACCCCGCTGTCCGTGCCCGGCGCGCCGGGCAACCTGAACGGCGCTCCCGGCGACCGTTCGGCTGCGCTCTCCTGGACGGCGCCGATCACCACGGGCGGCACCCGCGTCACCCGCTATGTCGTCCAGCGCTCGGGGAACGGCGGTCTCAGTTGGACAACCCTCTTGCGTGGCACATCACTGAGCACCACGCAGTCCGTCCGCTACCTCGCGAACGCACGTGACTACCTGTTCCGCGTTGCCGCCAAGAATGCACTCGGACGCGGCCCCTGGTCGGTGCCGTTCTCGGTACGGCCGCGGACAACGCCCTCCGCCCCGCTGGGCCTAGCCGCTGTCGCCGGGAACGGCGAGGTGGCGCTCACCTGGAACACCCCCCTGAGCGACGGCGGCGATGACCTCTCCGGTTACCGGGTGCTGTGGTCCACAGACGGCACGAACTGGACGCTTGCGGCGACCACTACCGATCCGAGCGACCGGGCGTACACGGTTACCGGGCTGACCAACGGTCTGGCGTACCGGTTCCGGGTGTCGGCAATCAACGCAGCGGGTGCGGGCTCACCGAGTGTCCCTCGCACCGCCACGCCTCAGGCCTGACCGGTCAGGAGCCCGTCCACTCTGGTGCGCGCTTCTCGGCGAAGGCCTTCGGGCCCTCCTTGGCATCGTTCGACTTGAACACCACCGCCTGGAGCGGATTCTGGATCGCCCAGAACTCGTCCTCGGTGACACCCTGCGTCGCGCGCACCAGTTGCTTCGATGCTGCGACAGCAAGCGGCGCATTCTTCGCAACGCGTTGAGCAAGTTCAAGTGCCACGTCCACCGCGCCACCCTTGTCGGCGAGGCGTGAGACGAGACCGAGCTGGTTGGCTTCCTCGGCGAGGATCGGGTCCCCCGTGATCGCCATCTCCATCGCGCGGCCAAAGCCCACTCGCGAAGGGAGGCGCAGCAGGCCGCCGCCGGCCGCGAACAGACCGACCGCCACCTCGGGTATACCGAGCTTGGCGCCCCTGGCAGCAACCAGCAGGTCGCACGACAACGCGAGCTCGAGCCCACCGGCGAGAGCGAAGCCCTCAATCGCACCGATCAGGGGCTTCTTGGAACCGTTCTGGATGAATGTCATCATCGGCCCAATGTCCTCGCCGCGCGCGAACGCCTTGAGGTCCATACCGGCGCAGAACCCGCGACCAGCACCGGTGAGCACACCGGCAGTGAGTCCCGGATCCGAGTCGAGTCGCTGGACCGCTGCCCAGAGGCCGTTGGAGAGCGCACCGTTGATCGCATTCATGGCATCCGGGCGGTTGAGGGTGATCAGCAGAACCCGTCCGCGCTGCTCGGTCAGGACTGCATCGTTCTCGGTCGCGTCACTCATGACGTTCTCCTCGTTCTGTGCGGGCTCCGCTGGAGACCCGGGGCTGGATGGGCCGGCCGCACGGCCGACGCAGGCACGCTAGCGTTCGGCCGTGCGAGCAGTAGTCCTTCAAGGCCCCCGTTTCGTGTCGGTCGAGAACGTGCCTGACCCGACACTCCTCGGTGCCGACAGTGCCATCATCGCCGTCGAGCGGACTGCTATCTGCGGCAGCGATCTGCACCTGTATCACGGTGAGATCGGCGGGCAGGGAATACACCTCGGCCACGAATTCGTCGGCACGATCGTCGAGACCGGCCCCGACGTGCGGCGGGTCAAGAAGGGCGACCGAGTCCTCGTGTCGGCAGTCGTCGGCTGCGGCCATTGCGATCCCTGTCTGGCGCGCGATCCCGTACTGTGCACCGGTGGCGGCCCGAGGGTCTTCGGCACGACACTCGAGTTCCACGGCGGTCAGGCGGAGTTCTGTGCGGTACCGGCCGCCGATTCGTGTTGCCTCGCCATTCCGGACAACGTCAGTCTCGAGCAGTCGGTGCTGCTCACCGACATCCTTCCCACCGGATACACCGGCGCAATGAACGCCAATATCAAGCCCGGCTCCACCGTTGCCGTGTTCGGTCTCGGTCCTGTCGGTGTGTTTGCGCTGCAAACCGCAATGCTGTACGGCCCGTCGCGCATTCTTGCCATTGACCGCGTTCCGGAACGTCTTGCCCGGGCCGCAGCGCTCGGCGCGGAACCCATCGATGCATCGGACGGTCAGGCGGTGGCAAGGATTCTCGACGCCACGAAGGGACGCGGCGTGGATTCGGCCATCGAAGCCGTCGGAGCAGACGCCACCATTACCGACGCCATTCTCAGCGTCGCGGCCGGTGGCACCATCTCGGTCATCGGCGTGAACATGAACATGGAGTTCCCGTACCCGATGCCCCTCGCGTTCATGAAGCGACTGACGCTCAAAGCGGCGCTCGTATCGGTTCCGGCCACCTGGGACCACCTCGTACCACTCATTGCGAACGGCAAACTGCAGCCCGAGGAAGTGTTCACGCATCGTCTCCCGCTGTCGCAGGCAGCCGATGGCTACCGGATTTTCGACAAACGTGAAGACGGTGTGCTCAAGGTGTTGCTCGACCCGTCGGAGTAGGCGGGCGCGACTCTCGCCAGCGATGCAGAATTCCGGTGCCCTGCGCGTAGGCGAGCTCGTAACAACGCTTGGCGCGATCGAGGTCGAACAGATTGTTGGGCAGACGCGCCAGTGAGGCGATGGCACGGTTGGGCCGGATGAGCCAGAACGCGCCCATCGGGTTCGCCCGCTGCCAGTGGCCCACCTCGCGACGTAGGACGCGCTCAGCGATCCGTCCGGCCGGGCCGAACATCGGGCCCGCGATTGGGGCGAGCACGAGGAGGTTCTCGGCGGTGTCGGCACGGTCAGGCGACGCCATCGAGCGCAACCCGCCGTCGACGTACCAGGTGTTCCCGACGCGGTGCGGCGACAGCAGTCCCGGCACCGCTGAGGATGCAGCAACGAGGTCGGCGATCGGGTAGTCGGCACCGCTCAGCACGTCGCGACGCAGTCCGGGCAGCGAACAGACGACGGCGCGCATCGTCGGCGCACGTTGCTCTCCGAAGATCTCCGCAGCAACCTTTCGCAGACGACCAGGCCGCGGGTCTGGCAGCCTCGGTACGTCGGCGCCGATTACCGCGATCGTCTGCTCCCAACGAAGACCGAGTGCCAATGCGCCTGCCGCCCAGGTGCCTGCCGAAGTGGCGATAGAGGGCGCAGTGCCCAAGTCGATGCCGCCGTCCACGAGGGCCTCCGACACTCCCAGTAGGTACGCGATCCCGAACAGGCCACCCCCACCGAAGCACACCGCCAGCGGCCGAGTCGTTGTCATTGCTCCGCCATTGTTGTTCACAGGAGCACGATGTACCCGGCTACTCAGAGGAATTCGAGCCCCACCGCAGGGAGTATTGGAATGTTCACTCAAGGTAGTTATTTACCTCAGAATACCGCCCTATGCAGCAATTACTCAAGTAAGAGTAAGGTAAGAATGTCTAGATAGTGCCGATTTATATACAGAAAGTGGCCCCTTGCCACTCTCAGCGTAATTCGGTTAGTGTGCGCAGATGGACATCACCCAGTTGCGTCACGGAAACGTCGTCCGCGGCAACGAAGCCGATACCACTTCCACGCGAGAGCGCCAGCGTCGACGCCGCCTCCGTCGACTCCTCGTTGCCATCATGGTGCCGCTCGCCTGGGTCTGGTACCGGATCCTCACCGGGAACCCCATCAAGTTCGGTATTCCCGACGTCGTGGCCGAGTCCCCCGAGATCTGGATCTCGGTCGGCCTGATGCTCTTCCTCTGTCTGCTGATCGGTATTCCGCTGCTGGGCGCCGGCCGCTCCCCGCACACGCTGCTGCGACCGTCGGACTCCAACGTCAGTCTCTCCGACGTGGTGGGGGCAAGCGCCACCAAGCGCGAGGCAGTTGACACCCTCAACTTCTTCCTCAAGCACCAAAGCTTTGCCGACGAGCTCGGTGGCTCGCCGCGACGGGGCGTGCTGTTCGAGGGCCCCCCCGGTACCGGCAAGACGTACCTGGCCAAGGCACTCGCTGCCGAGGCCGGCGTGCCGTTCCTCTTCGTGTCGGCATCCTCGTTCCAGTCGATGTACTACGGCCAGACGAACCGCAAGATCCGCACGTACTTCAAGGCGCTCCGCAAAGCTGCCCGTGCTGAGGGCGGTGCAATCGGGTTCATCGAGGAGTTCGATGCCATCGGTGGCGCCCGCAGCGGCATGAATTCCGGTTCGATGCGCGAGGGCGTCGTCGGGATCGTCAACGAACTGCTCGTGCAGATGCAGTCCTTCGACCTGCCAACCGGCAAGGACAAGGTCAAGACGAAGTTCATCGACGCACTCAACTCGCTCCTGCCGCTCAACCTCACGATCCCGCGACCCAAGCCCTCCACCGCGAACATCCTTGTGGTCGCAGCAACCAACCGTGCTGCCGATCTCGATCCGGCGCTCGTGCGCCCGGGCCGTTTCGACCGCATCATCCACTTCGACCTCCCGCCCCGCGCGGACCGGGTGGAGATCGCCGACTACTACCTCGGCAAGAAGTCACACGATGCCTCGATCACCGGCGCCCAGGTTGCGGACCTCACCGCCGGCTACAGCCCGGTGCGGATCGAGCGCCTCATGGACGAGGCCCTGATCATTGCCGTCCGTGACGGGCGTCGCGCCTTGACCTACGACGACGTCATCCAGGCACAGTTGATCACCGAGGTCGGGCTTGCTCACGAGGTGGGGTACCACCCCGACGAACGCCGCCGTGTCGCCACCCACGAGGCGGGCCATGCCCTGATCGCCACCCTGCTCGGGCGCGAGGTTCGCGTGGCGTCCATCCTGCGCCGCGGTGCTTCACTGGGCCTTGTTGCACACGACGATGCTGAGGAACGCCACCTCAAGACGCCGAGCGAGTTGAAGGACCTCATCGTGATCGCGATGGCCGGTCGCGCCGCCGAGATCCAGGAGTTCGGCGAGGCGTCGAGCGGGATCGCATCGGACCTCGCCGCTGCCACCACGATGGCCGCTCAGCTCGTCGGTCTCCTCGGGGCGGCCGACAGCCTCCTCAGCCTCGAGGCCGCCATCATGCCGGGGGCTGGGAACCTCGTAGCCAAGGTGCTCAGTCACGATCCGTCGCGCGAGCAGGCCGACGCGATGGTGAAGGCAGCAGCCGACCGCGCAGCATGCATGCTCATTGAGCACCGCCTCACGCTCATCACGCTGGCGCAGGCGTTGTGCGACCGGGACGAGCTGAGCAGCGAGGAAGTCCACAACCTCGTGGACGCCGCGACCGTTTCCTGACCCGACACGGGGTGCCGGTTGCGGTGCTCACATGAAGTTGCGTGTGTGCAGCGACGAAAGCGTCTCTGCCTCGCCGGAGCTGAAGCCGAGTCGCCCGAGGCGCGCCTGCCGGTGCTCGGCCATCTCGCGCTGCAACTGCTGGACGCGCTGCCAGCCGAGCGCGACCGCATCCGGTGAGACAGCGCCGCCCGACAGCAGCACGAGCGCGTCGAACACATCGTCGTTGAGACCAGCTGTGCCCTGAAGCGCTCGGTGGCGGCGCTCCACCGCTGACGCAAGTCTCGCCCGGAGCCCCGGCTCGTGCTGTACGTGGCGCTCGAGGTGAGCGAGGGAGAACGCAACGTGACGCGCCTCGTCCTGACGGGTGAGCCGAGCGATGCGTCGCGTCACCGGATCGGGTGCGTGTCGCTCGAGGAAACCGAGCAGCGACACGAACGTTCCCTCCCCCATCACGGACAGCAGGAAACTCGCGATCGCGAAGTCTGGTTCTTCGAGGAGGCTCTGCAGCGATGCACGGCCGCCCACGGTCGAGAGGGCCAGTTCGGACCCGGTGAGCGTGGCGCGACGCGTGAACACCTCAATGTGCCGAGCCTCGTCGGCGATGGTCACCGCAAGCATCTGTTGGATCTCCCGGAAGTGCGGGTGCACCTGGCCGAGGAAGCGGGCGGGCACCACGAGCGCCGCCTCCTCGTTCTCGACGAGGAAGGTCATCACCTGGACGACAGCGCGCTCGATCTCCCGCCCGTGCACGATGGGGTCCAGCCAGTCGATCGCGGAAGCAGGGTTCCACTGGCCGGCAACTGCCTGCGCGTACAGCGACCCGGCACGGTCGGTCCAGATCTCGTCCCGCACGTCGAGCCGGAATACCGGCTCGGGCCCACCTGGCTCCACGGCCGAACCGCGCGCTGCCAGTCCCCACGCTGCCGGCGGGTGCGCAGCGATCGCGCTGTCCGTGTGCGGGTCCGGGTGGCCACTGCGCTCCGCGCCGACCCACGCCGCCCACGATGCCGAACCGCGCCGGACAACGGCATCCGCGCCGCCGTCGCCCCGGGGTACGCACTGGTGTCCCTGTGTTCGGCACCAGGTGACCAGATCTGCGACGAGGTCCGGGTGCGAACCGCGCACCCCGATCTCCTCCCCGGGCCGGCAGTCGTCGAGCGCGAGGCGGACGAGTACATGCGCTCCCCCGTCGAGACCGAGGGCACCGAGGTCGACGATCGGCAGGTTCATGACGCGAGGATGCGTCGGTAGTCGTCGTTGAGGATCGACCCGTCGGCACCGTAGAAGCCGAGTCGGTCGACGGCAGCCTCGAGCGGCGCATAGCCCGTCGTCCGCCCGACACGCCACTCCTTCAACCCCTCAAGCCTGAGCAGTGGGCGCACCGCCGGGTCGTCGTACGACATCGAGAGGAGCAACTTGGCGAACCGGTCGGTCGTCGCGGTGTCGACGCCGTTGAGCACCGTCATGGTGCAGTGATCGAACGGCGCGGTTCGGGTGAGTACCCGCACCGCACCCGCCGCAATGGTGCCCTCCTTCGCGAACACGAGGTGGTTGCCGTCGATCACACAGGCCGCGTCCACCTCGCCGGCTACGAGTGCCTTCACGGCGTCACGCTCGCCGCCCACATGGTCCCCGTGCTTGTTCACCATCACGTCAAAGCGCCGCACGGTGAAGTCTGACCCGGGTTCGAGTCCGAGCCCGGCAAGGTGAGCGAGGGGCAGCAGTGTCGCCTGCGGCGAGTCCACAGCACCGACAGCCACCGTGCGACCACGCAGTTGCGAGACCTCGGTGAGGTTGCTGTCTGCACGCACCAGCACGAGCGAGGTGAGGTCCTGGTCTGAGTCCCGCATGACGATGGCGTGGGCGCGGGTTCCCGCCGCCTCGGCGAGGCGCCGCGTGCGCACCCAGCACAGGGGCGAGTCCCAGGTGACGTCCACGTGTCCGGCAAGGTGGGCCTCGGCCTGGGCCTCGTATCCGGAGTAGAGGACGAAGTCGAAGGCAAAGCCCTGGTCCGCAAACCACTGCTTGAAGCCTTCCCAGATCGTCACCACCTTCGGGTCGTAGGCAACGGCACCGAGGACGAAGGGGCGCAGGCTCACGACGCACATCTTCCCAGATGCCCTTCGCCCGTCCGGGGCATCCCGGCTACGGTTCGAACCATGACCGAACCGCGTCCGATCCTCGACGGCCTCAAGGTTGTCGACATGACCCAATACCTCGCGGGCCCCACGGTCACCCGTCTGCTCGCCGAGGCCGGCGCCAGTGTGGTGAAGATTGAGCAGCCTCCCTACGGCGACCCGACACGCTCGCTCGCGGTGGTGAGTGACGGTCGCTCCGGCTACTTCATCCAGCAGAACCACGGCAAGCGCAGTCTCTGCATCGATTTCGACGACCCCCGCGGACGCGAGGTGCTCGACAAGCTCATCGCCGAGGCAGACGTGTTCGTGGAGAACTACGGCCCGGGTGTGCTCGCACGCAGGGGCCTCGACCACGACAGCCTCCTCGCGAAGCATCCCCGGCTCATCGTGGCCACGGTGTCCGGCTTCGGTCGGGACAGCGCGTACTCGGAGAAGGTGGCCTTCGACCTCATCGCCATGGCCTACAGCGGCATGCTCCACATCACGGGTGAACCCGACCGCTCGCCCGTGATGGTCGGCACCTCGATCGCCGATGTCATGTCCGGTGTCCACACCGTGGCAGGCATCGGCCTCGCGCTGTACCACCGCGAGCGCACCGGACGCGGCCAGCACATCGACATCTCCATGGTGGACTCGATGTTCCACGCGCATGAACTGGCCATCCAAGGCCACTCGATCACCAAGGGCAAGTGGCGCCAGAAGCGCAGCGGCTCCAAGTCCGCCCTCAACTCGCCGCAGGGCATCTACAAGGCGCCCGAGGGCTACATCGTGCTGCAGGTCATGCCCTCGCAGTGGCCGTCGATCTGCCGGGCGATGGGGATGCCCGAGCTCGAGCACGACGAGCGGTTCGCGGACCTGAAGGGTCGGCACAAGAACCGTGGCGAGCTCAACGCGATCGTGGAGGAGTGGCTCGCCACCCACACCACCGATGCCGAGGTGCTCGCCAAGCTGGAGGAGGCCCGGGTGCCGTGCGCACCGGTGCTCGACCCGGCCGATGCGATTGGGCACCCGTACTTCGAGTCGCGTCGCGCCATCCGCCGGATCAACGATCCCATCATCGGCGAGGTCATCATCCCCGGGAACCCGTTGCGCTTCTCGGAGTTCCCGTTCGACCTTGAGCAGGTCGCCCCGCTGCTCGGAGAGCACAACGCTGAGGTGCTCGGGGAACTCGGTTATGCCGCTGACACCATCTCAGCGCTGGCCGAGGCCGGTGTGCTCCGTTCCGCCGACCGCTGACTTTTTCGGGCGGCAGGGCCGTCCCGTAGTGTTGCCAGCCGGGAGGATCCATCCATGCAATACCGTCCAACTGCAGCGGAACTGCTGCACGACATCTCGGCGCTGCTCAGCGACGAGGTACTCGATCAGGTCAGTGTCGCGGTGCAGCACAAGGTTCGTGTCGCTGCCAACATCGCTCAGATCCTCGAGCGTGAGGTCACGCTGGCCGGCCCGAACGCCGACCGGGAACTGGCGATCACCCGGGGCCTCCTCGGCGTGCCTGCTGGCGACCCGGCCCCGCTCGCCGAGCTTCGCGCCCGCCTCGCCGACTCGCTCCGCGCCGGCGACCTGCCGGGCCACAACGACGACGAGGTCTGGAACGCACTGGTGCAGATAGCTAAGGACGACCTTGCCATCTCCAAGCCCGGTCACGACGGCTGGACCGGCGACGACTGGGGACGACAGTCATGAGCGAGATCGATCTCGAAGCAGGCCTTGCCCGCTGGCTGGGCGAGCACTACGGGCGGCCAGTACACCTGACGGGCCTCGAGCGGGTCACTGCCGGTGCGCGCCGTATCAACGTGCTGTTCGACGCCGTCGACGAAGGCGGAGCGCTCATCGAGCGCCTTGCACTCACTGCGCTCCCCAATCTGGATATCCAAATCCAGCCCATGACCGTCGAGGCGGCGGTTCGCACGCTCGCCCACGGGGTCGGCGTCCCCACGCCACGCATCCTCGGTGCAACCGAGGACCAGTCCTATCTCGGTGGTCCGTTCTTTATCAGCGAGCGCATCGACGGCGAGACGATCCCCCGCCGGGTGCTCCGCCTCGTCGAGCAGCACGGCATCGGCACCCTGGTGACCACCCAGCTCGGCGAGGCCTTCGCACGCCTGCACCACATCGATCCGGCACTCGCCCCCGAGGGGCTCATGCGCCCGCCGGACGACAATGTGATCGAGGCGGCGCTCGTCGGTGCCGAGGCGCAGTTGCGCGAACTGCTGCAGCCGTCGCCCACCTTCTCATACGGGCTGCGCTGGCTGGAGCGCAACCGCCCCACCGAGCCGGAGCACCTCACGATCGTCCACAGCGACGTGCGGAACGGGAACCTCATCATCAGCGAGCAGGGGCTGCGCGCCATTCTCGACTGGGAGGGCTCGCGAATCGGCGATCCGGCCGAGGACGTCGCCTGGCCGATGGTGCGCATGTGGAGGTTCCGCAACGACCACCTCCCGGTGGGCGGCTTCTCTGCGATCGCCCCCTACCGAGCCGCCTACGAGGCAGCCGGGGGCGAGTGGGACGACGACCGGGTGCGCTGGTGGCTCACGCTCGGCACGCTGCGCTGGGGCCTCGGCCTCGCGAAGCAGTCGCACCAGCACCTGCGGGGCGAGTACGTCACCATCGTGATGGCGGCGAGCGGCCGGCGTGTCTCCGAGCTGGAGTACGACACCCTCATGTGCCTGCGCGGCCTCTGACAGACCGGTGCCGGTCGGGTACGGTCCATGACATGGGTCAGTACTGCACCACCGAACGAGACGGACACCTCCTCATCGTCACCATCAACCGGCCGGAGCGGATGAACGCGCTCCACCCGCCGGCCAATGCCGAGCTTGCTCAGGTGTTCGACGAGTTCGCGGCGGACCCCGAGCTTTGGGTGGCGATCGTGACCGGCGCCGGGGACCGCGCGTTCAGCGCGGGCAACGACCTGAAGTACCAGGCGAGTGGTGCCGACATGAGCGGCCAGCCCGCGGCGGGCTTCGGCGGGCTCACGGCCCGCTGGGACCTCAACAAACCGGTGATTGCCGCCGTGAACGGCGTGGCGATGGGCGGCGGCTTCGAGATCGCGCTTGCGTGTGACCTCATCATCGCGGCGGAGAACGCCGTGTTCGCCCTCCCCGAGGTGCGTGTCGGTCTTGCGGCGCTCGCCGGCGGCCTCCTGCGCCTTCCCCGCACCATCGGTACCAAGCGCGCGATGGGCATGATCCTCACCGGACGCCACGTACCGGCGGCAGAGGGCTACGAACTCGGCTTCGTCACCGAGGTCGTCCCCGAGGGCCAGGCAGTCGAGGCCGCACGGCGCTGGGCAGCGATGATCCTCGAGGTCTCACCGATGTCGGTCCGTGCATCCAAGCAGGTCGTGTACGAGTCCTTCGAGCACGGTGGCATCCGTGCCGCCACCGAGGCGCGGTACGCCGCCGTCGATGCGATGCGCCGCAGTGAGGACCTCATCGAGGGACCGCTGGCGTTCTCCGAGAAGCGCAAGCCCAACTGGAAGGGTCGCTGACCGACCCGTCTGGTTCAGGTCCTGACATCACCAACGTCAGGAGCCGGTGTGTCGTCGATCCCCAGCACGTCGAGCCACGCGATCAGAAAAACGAGCCCGGCCGCGCCGTACATCGCGCCACCGATGCCGTACAACTCGTAACCGAGTAGCGCCACGATTGCCGGCAGGGCAGGGCCGATGTGGACGCTCGCACGGTCGACGCGCTTGCGCACCACCAACACCTCGACGGCCTGCAGCACCACGGCGGCACCGACGACGATTACCGCGTCGCGCCAACCGTTCAGCCCGGCGGCTAGGAGCAGTGCCGGCAGGCTGCCGACGAGCACACCGAGCGTGGGCACGAGCCCGACGGTGCCGGCGAGCGCACCGAGGACAAACGGTGCGGGCAGCGACAGGGCCCACGATGCCAGGCCGATCCCTGCGGAAACGACGACTGTCTGGGCGATCGCAGCAACGATGTAGCGGCGGCCGTTCTGCATCGCGAGCCCTGTTCGGCGCTCGATCCGGGTCCTGCGGCCCGGATCCCGGATCTGGGCGAACGCGCTGCGCAGCATGCGCGGTCCGTAGATGAGGAAGAACAGGGTGAGGATGCCGCAGACGAAGTACGTGCCTGCCGCACCGACGGCCTGCCCCACCGCAGTGCCCTGCGATGGGCGCCTCACGGTGGCAATCAACGAATTGACCCGCTCCACCAGACGGAAGTCTTTGGCCATCTCGGACCGCCGCTCCAGGCTAGCGGCTGCGCGCGGTGCCTCGTTGCCCAGCGTGGACAGACCGTCCTGAACGTTCACGATGATCGCGCCCCACACCACGACGGTCATGACAGCGAGGCTCAGCATGGTGACAAGCAGCGCGAGCCAGCGCGGCATCCGCTTGTCCAACAGGTCCGCGAGCGGCGCGAGCAGCGACGCCACGATGACACAGGCGACCGCCCAGCCGATCTGGCGGTGCGCTGCGACGAACGCATTGCGGAGCAGCACCGCAAGGACGGAGGCGCCGAGCACGAGGGCCACCGAACCAGGCGTGACCCGGATACGGAACAGACGGAAACCCGGGGGAACCCGGGGAGCACCATTCGGCTCGGCCACGAACGTAAGGTACTGCCTGTGGCGGACCCGATGAGCGATCCACAGCCCGCACCCGAACCGGCGCCCGCGTCGGCAGTCGTGCAGATCGACTTCCGCACCGCGGTCTGGGTACTACTCGGCTTACTCGTTGGTTTCGCCGTTTTCGCCGTCGCCCGAAACACCGAGGGGATGCTGACCCGGGTAGTCATCGGCATCGTGCTGGCCCTCGCGCTCGACGGTGTGGTGCAAAAACTCCGGAACCGTTTCGGTTTCACCCGGAGCATCGCCGTCGGGATCGTCGGGGTCAGCCTGTTGGCAGTGGCCGCGTTCATCCTCCTCGTGCTCGGCCCGCCGGCGGTCTCCCAGGCCCGCGAGTTCAGCAGGGAGATCCCCCAAACGGTCGAGCAGTTCTACGACCTCCCCATCGTGGGAGACACGCTGCGCGACCGCGACGCAGCGGGCAAGGTCGAGCAGTGGATCCGGGACCTCCCGGCGAACGTCAGCGACAAGGCCATCGCCGACACGGCCAACCGACTGCTCGGCGGTGTGTTCGCCATGGTGGTCGTGGTGTTCACCACCTTCGCCGTACTCCTCGACGGTGAGCGACTCGTCAACCGCGGGAGACGGATGCTGCCACTGCGGGCACGGGACGACGCCGACCGCATAGCGCGGGTGTTCCACCGGACGATCGGCCGCTACTTCGGCGGATCGCTCACGGTCGCAGCGCTGATGGGTCTGTTCGTACTCACGGTAGGGCTGATCTTCAACGTGCCGCTCGCTCCGCTCGCCGCGATCTGGGCGATGCTCACGAGCCTGATCCCCCAGATCGGCGGCTTCCTTGGCGGATCGTTCCTCGTCATCCTCGCCGTGAGCAACAGCGTGCCCACGGCGCTCATCGTGCTCGTGCTCTTCCTCATCTATATGAACGTGGAGAACCATGTGATCCAGCCCACGATCGTCGGTGGTGCCGTCAACCTCTCCCCGCCCACGACGATGCTCGCAGCCATTCTCGGCGGCGCTATCGCCGGGGTGCCCGGAGCACTCGTAGCCACCCCACTCATCGGCACGGTGAAGCAGTTGTACCTCGAGTTCCGCTTCGGCGGCGCTCCGGCGCGCACCTCACAGGGTGCCGGTCTACTGCGCAAGGCGAAGCGTCTGCTCCGCATCGGCCCCGAGTTCCGACCACCGCGCGAACCAACGGAGTCGATCCGCATCGATCCGATCCTGCACGGCCATCTGGACGGCACCGAACCGGGGGGCAACCCGGACACCGACCAGCCAAAGGACTAGGCGCGCAACTGCTCGAGCAGCACGTCGGCACGCTCGAGGCCGCCATACCACTTCTCGAGCAGGGTCCCGTCGGCCCGGTAGATCGCCACTCCTGGTTGGACCGTGATGCCGATCTGGGCCCAAGACTCACCGCTCGCATCCCAGAGCAGCGGGAACGTGAAGGGGCCGAAACTGTCGGAGAAGGACCGTGCATCCTCGAGTCTCTGCTGAGTTCCGAGCCCGATCACGGTGACAGAACCTTCGTGCTGTCGGGCGAACTGCTCGACCCCAGGCGCCTCCGCCCGGCACGCGGTTCAATAGGGCGCCCAGAACCAGACAAGCAGGGGGCGATCACCCGGCAGGAGCGAGTGCAGGCCCACCGACTCCCCGGAGCCCACGTTTGTCACCGAGACGTCGGGCAGATCGCCGCCCGGACGGGCCGCAGCCACGCCCGACCCGGAGTCGCTGGCGCAACCGGATGCCAAACAGCTGATCGCGAGGATGGTCGAGGCGGCCAAGCCAACGAACCTGCGTTTCACACGGTGGACGCTACCGGCGTAGGTTTCACCCATGACTCGTGAAGCCTGGATCATCGACGCCGTCCGTTCGCCCCGTGGCAAGGGTAAGGACAACGGTGCCCTGCACAACGTTCACCCCCAGCGGATCCTCGCCCAGGTGCTCAATGCACTGCGCGACCGCGTCGGCTTCGACACGTCTGAGGTCGACGACGTCATCATGGGTTGCGGCGCCGGCAGCGGCGACCACGCCATGGACATCGCGCGCATGGCAGCGCTGGATGCCGGATGGTCCCTCGACGCCCCCGGCGTCACGCTCAACCGTTTCTGCGGCTCTGGCCAGCAGGCCGTGATGTTCGCTGCACAGGGTGTGCTTTCCGGCTTCCAGGACATCGTCGTGGCCGGCGGCATCGAGTCGATGTCACGCCCCGCCCCGCTGCACGTCGACGGCTTCACTGCCAACAACGATCACCTCTTCGACCAGTACCCGATGGTGGCGCAGGGGATCTCGGCCGACCTCATCGCATCGGTCGAGGGCTTCAGCCGTGAGGAGTGCGACGGCATCGCGTTCGACAGCCAGACCCGTGCGGCCGCTGCGATCGCGCAGGGCCGCTTCGACCGCAGCCTCGTGCCGATCCTCCACGACGACGGCACCCTCGCCCTCGATCACGAGGAGTTCCCCCGCGCCGGCACGACGTTGGAGAGCCTCTCGAAGCTGACCCCCTCGTTCGAGGCGATGGGCGCCAAGAAGTTCAAGAACGACCTCACGGTAGACCAGACCGCCCTCCTCACCTACCCGCAGGTGGCCGAGCTGCGTCACGTGCACCATGCGGGAAACTCCTCCGGTGTCGTCGACGGCGCGTCCGCCGTGCTTGTCGTGTCGAGCGATTACGCCAAGGCACACGGCCTCAAGCCGCGGGCCAAGATCACGATGACGGCACTGGCCGGCACGGACCCGGTGATCATGCTCACAGCCCCCGGACCGGCAACGCTGCGATGCCTGAAGAAGGCCGGCATGACCATCGACGACATCGACCACATCGAGGTCAACGAGGCCTTCGCCGCCGTGGTACTGAGGTTCCTCCGCGACACAGGCGCCGACTGGAACAAGTGCAACACGAACGGTGGGGCAATCGCACTCGGCCACCCGATCGGCGCAACCGGTGGCATGCTCATCGGGACCGCAGTCGACGAGCTTGAGCGGAGCGACAAGCAGACGGCACTCATCACGATGTGCACCGGTGGCGGTATGGCAACTGCCACCATCATCGAACGGGTCTGACGCTCATGGGCGGATCCGCCTCACCGCTGCAGGACCGGTACGGGGACGTGTCGGTCCTGATGGGAGAGGACTTCGTTGCAACAGTCACCGTCCACCGCCCGCCCGATAACTACTTCGACCATGCGCTCATCGCGTCGATCGCCGATGCGTACGAGGCCATCGACGCCGATGCCCGGTGTCGATGCATCGTCCTCGGAGCAGAGGGCAAGAACTTCTGCGCAGGCGCCGCACTCGCTCGTCGGGCCGAGCCGGGTGAGGTTGCTCCGGCGACACACCTGTACGACGAGGCAGTACGCATCTTTGCGGCGCGCACACCGGTCGTAGCGGCCGTACGCGGCGCGGCCGTGGGCGGCGGTCTTGGGCTCGCCATGTCGGCCGACTTCCGCGTCGGCTCCCCGGAGACACGGATGACCGCCAACTTCGCCCGGCTCGGGTTCCACCAGGGCTTCGGGCTGAGCGTCACGCTGCCACAAGTCATCGGCCACCAGCACTCCATCGAGATGCTGTACACCGGTGCACGGCTCGGCGGCGAGGAAGCCCTGCGGATCGGCCTACTCGACCGGCTCGTGCCGCTCGTCGAGGTGGACGACGAGGCACACCGACTGGCCGTCGAGATCGCATCCTCGGCTCCGCTGGCGGTGGAATCGATCCGCCAGACCATGCGCGGTGACCTCGCCGGTCGCATCCGTGCGGCAACCGACCGCGAGAAGGCCGAACAGGACCGGCTCACCCAGACTGCGGACTTCGCCGAGGGCGTGCGCGCGATGGGCGAGCGCCGACTACCGCGCTTCGAGCGCCGCTAACAGGTTGGCGAGGCGCTCACCCACCAGCGCCTCCACCTTGACATCGGTGCTCAACCCCTCGACGGTCACGTACGCGGCCCCCTTGCGTAACTCGATCGTCGGCTCGGCAACGACCGTGTTGCCGAAGTACGGCAGCACCGTGTTGAGGTACTGGAGCACGGCACCACCGCCGCCGCCACCGGCCGAGGACATCGAGGTGATCACCTTGCCGGTGAGGGCGTGCGCGCCGTTGGGCTTGGAGACCCAGTCGAACGCGTTCTTCAGCACCGCTGGAAGATGCCCGTTGTACTCGGGGGTCGCGAGAAGCACCGCATCCGTTTCGCGGACGGCGGCGCGGAACGCCACCACCGATTCGGGCTCCACCCCCGGCTGGTCGAGATCAGCGTTGTAAAACGGCAGGTGAGCGATGCCGGGATAGAACTGCACCTGCAGACCACCGGGTGCGAGCCGCTGGGCCATCATGATCAGGCCGGTGTTCGACGATCCGGAGCGAAGGCTCCCGGTCAGTGCAAGGACATGGAACGGCATGGCGAGGGGCCCCTCGATCGGTGTTGGGAACGGGAAGGATCAGTACGAGCGCGGCAGCCCGAGCGAGTGCTGGGACACGAAGTTGAGGATCATCTCGCGGCTGACGGGCGCGATGCGCAGCAGCCGCGTCATGCCCCACAGGGTGGCGAGGCCATAGTCGGTGGTCATCCCGTTGCCGCCGTGGATCTGGATGGCCTGGTCGAGCGCAGCGAGGCTCGCATCGGTTGCCGCGAGCTTGGCCATGTTGGAGGACTCCGCAGCGTCCAGATCGTTGTCGTACTCCCAACAGGCTCTAGCCGTCATGAGCCGTGCAAGCTCTACATCAACCTTGGCCTTGGCGAGCGGGTGGGCGAGGCCCTGATGCGCGCCAATCGGCACACCCCAGACGTTGCGCTCGCGTGCATAGTCCGCTGCCTTGTCGAGCGCATACCGGGCGATGCCGTTGACGATCGCTGCTGTGAGGATCCGTTCGGGGTTGAGTCCGGCGAACAATGGCCGGAGCCCCTCGCCCTCGACACCGAGGAGACGGTCCGGGCCGACCTCTACATTGTCGAAGTACACCGTGAACTGCTTCTCAGGTTCGAGGATCTGCATGTCGATGGTCTCCTTAGTGAGACCGGGTGCATCGGTGTCCACGACGAACAGGCTCATCTGGCCGCGGCCGGTGCGCTCGTCGATCCCGGTGCGGGTGACGACGAGGACAGCATCTGCCTCGTCCACACCCGAGATGTAGTACTTCTGCCCGTTGATCCGGTACCCGCCTCCGTGACGGGTGGCCGTTGTACTGATGCTGTGGCTGTTCGAACCGGCATCGGGTTCGGTGATGGCGAACACCATCTTGCGGCCGGCGGACAGGCCAGGCAGCCAGCGCTGTTGCTGCTCGGTGGTGCCGAACTTGGCGATGATCGACCCGCAGATTGCCGGTGACACGAGCATGAGCAGCATCGGGCAGCCGACTGCAGCAACCTCCTCGCACACCACAGCGAGCTCAGTCATGCCTCCCCCGCCACCGCCGAATGCCTCGGGGAGGTTGACCCCCATGAAACCGCCGGCGGAGAGCTCGTCCCAGAGCGCGGTGGTCGGCTCCTTGGCCCGTGACTGCTGCACGTAGTACGAGTGCCCGTACTTGCCAGCAATGCCCGCCACGGCCTCGCGGAGCAGTCCGATTTCGTCGGTTTCACGAAAGTCCATGCCCTCACTGTAGGGCGATCAACCGCCGAGATAGGCCGAGGAAAGGTGTGCCTCCACGTCAGCCGGTGTGCCCTGAATCACCACACGCCCGGACACCATGATCGCGGCACGATCGGCCATACCGAGCACCGTCCTTGCGAACTGTTCCACGAGCAACACCGACACTCCGTCGGCAGCGATCTGGCGGACGGATTCGTACAGCGAGTCGGCCAACCGCGGGGCGAGTCCCATCGAAAGCTCGTCCACCATCAGCACCGATGGCTTGGTGATCACCGCACGGGCAAGCGCAAGCATCTGCTGCTCCCCACCGGACAGCGTTCCGGCAAGCTGGTTCGGCCGATCGCCCAACCGGGCAAAACGTTCGAACGCCATTGCCTCGGCATCCTTGCGGGTCACACCGAGGTGCGTTGCCATCCAGAGGTTCTCCCGCACGGTGAGGTGGGGGAACACGCCGCGGCCCTCGGGGATGAGACACACGCCGCGACGGGCGAGCCGGTCCGGCGACCAACCGACGACGTTGCGCCCGTCGAGGCGGATCGATCCGCTCGCGATCGGGTGCAGACCAGCCGTCACCTTGAGCAGGGTGGACTTCCCGGCGCCGTTCGAGCCGAGGACAGCGAGGACCGATCCACGCCGCAGCGAGAGATCCACCTCGTGGAGAACCTCGACGGAGCCGTACCTTGCGCGCACACCGTTCAGCTCCAGCGCCATTTCACCCATGAGACACCCTGCTCCCGAGATAGGCAGACATGACTGAAGGGTCGCGACGCACATCGGCCGGGCTCCCGGCAGCGATCACCCTGCCGAAGTTCAGCACGACCAAGTACTCGCACACCGACATCACGAGGTCCATGTCGTGCTCGACGAGCAGGATGCCGAGGCCGTCCTGGGCGAGCTCCCGAAGGAGCCGGGCGAACTGCTCGCGCTCGGTCTCGCTCTGTCCCGATGCGGGTTCGTCAAGCAGGAGCACCTTCGGATGGGTAGCGAGCGCGCGTGCGACCTCCACCAGACGGGCCTGCCCGGTGGGCAGGAGCCCGGCGCGAACGTGGGCGACGGGCCCGAGGCCAACACGTGCCACGAGCGGACCGGCAACCCGTCGGGCCGCGGCAGCCCGCCCACGGACCCCGAGCGCCATCCCCGCCGCACATTCGACGTTCTCGAGCACAGTGAGCCCACCGAACAGCTCGAGGCGCTGGAAGGTGCGCGCGACCCCGAGCCGTGCACGGCGGTGCGGCGCAACCCGTGTGACATTGCGGCCGTCGACCATCACCCTGCCCGAATCCACCGGTGTGAGCCCGGTGAGCACGTCGAACATCGTGGTCTTGCCGGCCCCGTTCGGGCCGATGAGCCCGGTGATCCCGCCGGACTCCACTGCGAGCGACGCACCATCGAGCGCGGTGATCCCACCGAAGCGAACGCTGATGTCAATGGCCTCGAGCACTCGCACGGATCATCACCTCCTCGGGATCGCCCGAGAGGTCTTCGGCGTTCGCGCCGGGACCCTTCGGGATGATGACGCGAGGCACGAACACGAGCACGACGAGTGTCACGATCGCGAACGGCCAGTTGCCGATGAGACCGGCAACACGCGCTGTGTACGCCACGCCGAGCGTGCCGCCGATACCCAGCAGCGCGTGCGGACGGGCGAGGATCTGGTCCCAGCGGGGCCGGAGCCGAGTTGCCACGAATCCGTCGGGGTGACGCCCGAGCGACAGGCCGGCGAGCCCCACAACGATGAGGGTGTTCGTACCCAACTTGTCGAAGAAGCCCTGCGCCCACCCGAGGCGGTCCGGGACGAGATCGGCAAGCTTGCCAAAGATCACGTTGTTCAGCCCGAATCCGAGGAACACACCCGCGAACAGCGCCGCGCCCGGGGAGTTCAGGCCGGCAACGACCATCACCATGAGCAGCGTGAGGCTGCTGAGAAATTGCACCGATTCGGTGGTGGCGGACTGCATACCCTGGCCGTAGAGCGCGCCACCGAGCCCGGCCAGCCCTGCCGACACGGCGAACACACCGAGCTTCGCGACCTTGATGTTCATGCCGAGGGTTGCACATGCCGCGGGGCTGTCCTTCAGCGCAATGAGCCGCTGGCCGTAGTTGCTGCGGCGGATTGCCACGACCGCAACGCTGACGAGCGCAAAGGCCACTGCCCCGTAGACGAAGAATGCGCGGTTCCCCTCCGTGGAGAGCCCGAAGAAGCGCGTGCGCCGAAGATCGAGGCTCCCGCCGTTGAAGATGTCCCAGTCCATGCCGAGGAACCGGAACCGCGGCAGCAGAAAGATCCAGCGGTCCATGAGCACCGCGAACGCAGCGGTCGACAGCGCGAAGTAGATCCCCGAGAGACGGAACGACGGGATCGCCACGATCATCCCGAGCACGGCGGGCACCGCAGCAGCAGCGATCAGCGCGAGCGGGCTCCCACGACCGCCGAGGTGCTGGATCATCACCATGCCCACACCGGCGAAACTCATCTGGCAGAGGGACAGGTGCCCGCCGAAACCGACGACCGGGATGAGGGACAGCGCGATGATGCCGAGGCCCCAGATGCGCCCAAGCGTGAACAGGTCCGTGCGGGGAAGCACGTCGCTGAGCAGTGCGGCAATGAGCACGATCCCGGCACCCATGCCGGTCGAGCCCGCCCAGGTGGGGCGCTGCACGGTTTCGCGAACGCGGGTGATGGTCTGGCCCCGGAGGGGCGAGCGCCCTACCACGAGCACGACGAGCAGAATCACTACGGGGACCGACGCGAGGAATCCTGGCATGAGCTTCTGCGAGATGCGCAGCGAGCCCTGGTACCCACGTAGGTACTCGGTGCCGAGTCCGAGCACCAGCGCGCCGACGAACGTGAGCGGAAGGCTCTTCAGCTTCCCCATGACCGCCGCGGCGTACGCGTTCACCACGAGCAGCGTGAGCGGGAGGGCAGACAGTTTGAGCGAGGGCGCGATCAGCACCCCGGCCATCGCGGCGAGCACCGTACCGACCGACCACGAGGCCATCGAGATGACGTGAGGGCGTGCGCCGTTCAGTGCCACCAGCGACCGGTCGTCGACCACGGCGCGCATCGAGACGCCGAACCGAGTGCGCTTGAGCATGAGCCAGAGGACGATCGCCACGAACCCGGTGATCGCGAGCGTCGCAACGACGTGGTACGGGATGCGCACGCCGCCGACGGTGAGGACCTCGCCCTCCCAGAAGCGCGGGAACGGTCTCGATGCAGACGGGTTCCAGATCCACAGCGACAGCCCGAGCAGACCGAGCATCAGGCTGATCGTGGTGACCACCTTGGTGGTCTCACTCGTGCCGTCGAGATATCGCATCACACCGCGCTCGAGCAGCATGCCGAACAGTGGCGCAAGCACACCGAGACACAGGACGAGCGCAACCGGTGCCGGGAGGTGCCAGGCGAAGCGCATCTGCCAGTAGGTGAATGCGCCGAGCATGCTCGTTGCGCCGTGAGCGAAGTTAAAGACGCCGGTGGTGGTATACGTCAGCACGAGGCCGGCAGCGGCGATGGCATAGATCGCCGCCGTGCCCATTCCGCTTACCGTGTAACTGAAGAATTGCTGCACCGGCTACTCCCGGCCAGCATTCTCGCACGTCAGGGAGCAAACCCGGTGACCGTGGTGACGTTCTTCGGGTCGCAGTTGAACAACCCCTCGGTGGCATTGGTGAACTCCGAGTTCACGACGAATCCCTTGCTCGTGGCCTGCAAGGCGAGGAAACAAGCACTGTCCGTGCCGCCACCGTTACCGGGAGTCTCCGGGGCGTGGAGCCCGCCAGCCGTCCAGATCGTCGTCGACGCGGCCTTGCCCATGACGCAGGCCCGGGTGAGGTTGTCACCACACGCCTTGGCCGAAACCGCCCAAAGCAACCACGCCGAGAACGCGTTGATCGCCAAGGCCTGAGGCTCGGCCTGTGCATACTGCTCGAGCAGGCCAATCAATTGCTGTGTGGAGGGGTAATCCGGCCCCGAGAGCTCAAACGGCACCTGACCGGTGTTGATGAGTACGACCGTCTGGTCGAGCACCGCCCCTGCCTCGTCGACGAACTTGGCGTTGTAGTGGTTGGCCTCCATCACGAGGTACTTCGGGAAGTACCCGGTGTCGGAGAAGGCCCGGAGCAACGACGCGGTGTTCTCCGGGGTGTCCTCCATCGCGAGGACCTGCACGCCGGCCTTCTTGATGTTCTCGGCGTAGGTGCGCCAGTTGTCCACCGCCATGGGCGTCTCCTCGTAATACACCTGCGTGAACCCGAGATCGACGGCTGCCTGGGCGTTGCGCTTACCCGAGGTATTGAGTGCCGGTAGCTGGCTGTTGAGCTCCCCGAAGAACGCTACAGCGGCCGGGTCCTTGGCAAGGATCTGCCGGTAGATCCCCGTGAGGTGGCTCTGGTAGTCGGTGTTGACGATCGCGAGGATCGAGTCCGCAGCACGCCCGGCGCGGGTGGACACGGTGTATGCCGCGATCTCCGCAAGGCCGCACTCAGTACGGGGCTTGACCGTCGTGTCGTCCAGCGCCGCACCATTGCCGACGAGCATGAAGTCGGTCTGGCAGGCCTCGACCGTCCGCGGTCCGGCCTCCATCAGCTTGGCATCACGCTTGTTCAGCTTGATCGTTCGGCCGAGGATGCCGCCCGCACCGTTGCACCAGCCGACAAAGGCATCGGCCGCGTCGAACAGTTCCTGGTTGAGGCCCGGGATGATGGAGTTACCCGGGTCCGAGACGGTGCCCACCTCGATCTGGGTGTCGGTCACACCCTGGGCCGTGGCGCCCTTGGCCGAGCCGGGTCCGCACACGCCGACGAGGTCACCGAAGTTGCCAGCGGCCACCGGGGTCGTGCCCGGGTCCGGCGCGGCCGTCGACTCGGTCGGGGCGGCCGCCGTTGTCGGAGCGGCTTGCTTCTCGGAGCCTCCACATGCGGCGCCGGCGACGGCGGAGATCAACAGCACACAAACGGCGCGGCGGGCAGTGCTCATGGCGCTCTCCCAAAGCTCGGGGGTCGGACCCCGCAACGCTATCGCCCGGGGCCCAGCCCGCCCGACACCCGGTCAGGAGGGGTGTCGTCCGATCCCACCGTCCTCGAGCAGCATCCCGGTGAGCGTGCGGTCGGTGTGCCGGGACCGCCAGAGGAGCATCTGCTGGGCCACCGCGAGCACGACCGAAGGATCGACAACGGTCGTCGCCCAACCCGCGTCGGCTGCGACGTCGAAACAGCGCCATGACCCGTCGCCGAACTGGACGTAGGCGAGGTCCGCGGACCGTCGAACGGCAAGGTTGCACTCCGCCAAACGGCGGTCCCATGGCCATCTCGCGGGGTCGGAGCGGATGAACACGTCGCTCCAGTCGAATTCGTAGTGCGCGGCGCTGCGCCACCCGTCGGGCTCCCCACCGTCGAGGAACGGGACGAGCGAGTGCCCGTCCACCTGCGCCGGCACGGGCTCGCCGAGCAACCCACACAGCGTGGGGAGCACATCAACGTTCTCGGTGAAGGAGTCCACCACCGTTCCGTGGGTGGCCGTTCGGCTCGGGTCCCTCACGATCCCGAGGATGTGATAGCTCGACTCGAAGAAGCCGAGTTTGCCGAGGAGCCCCTGATCGCCGAGTTGCTCCGCGTGGTCCGCCGTGACGACGACAACCGTGTTGTCCCACGAACCATCGGCGAGCAGGCGATCCCAGATCCGACCGAGTTGGGCGTCGACCTCGGAGATCATCCCGTAGTACTGAGCCCGGAGCCTGCGCATCTCCATCGGATCCGTCGGTGCGGCTGCCCGCGGGTCCGCGAGCACGAGCGCGTGGAGCGGGTGCGGGTCGCCGGGGATCGGGAACGGATCTGCGCACGCATCGGGGTCGTACATCGTGCTGTACTCCCCGGCCGCGGAGAACGGGGGGTGCGGGCGGAGGTACGACAGATGCGCAAACCACGGGTCGACGGAGCCGCACTCATCCACCCACGCGAGGAAGCGGTCGGTCGTGAACGTGGAGAGCGAGTGGGTCGAGGGCCGCTCGTTCTCCGTGCGCAGCGCCTCCATCGGGTCCTCGACGTCATGGCCGAGGGAGCGCAGCCAGACCATCCACGGCTCGTGGTCCGTGATGAGCAGCGTGCCCACGTCGAATCCGGGCAGTACCCCCTCGAACGTCGAGAGCCGCGGGTCATTGCTGTCGACGGTTATGCGCGGGTCGACCCCCTGGTCCGTGTATCCGAACAGCACGGGGGCATAGCCGGCGCGACGGGCCATGAGCGCCACGTTGTCGAACCGCGCGTCGAGTGGGGTGCCGTTCGCGACCACGCGGTGGTTCATCTGGTACATGCCCGTGTACAACGAGGCACGCCCGGGTGAGCACGGTGCCGCCTGGGCGTAGTGCTGCGCGAAACGGACGCCCGACGCCGCCAGATGGTCCAGGTTCGGGGTGCGCACCAGCGGGTGGCCGGCACAGGACATCGAATCCGACCGGAACTGGTCGAGGGTGATGAGCAGGACGTTCGGGCGCCTACCCGTAGCGTCAGCAGGCATCCGGGTTCAGTCGGCGACCGACGACGGGACCCAGCTGCCGTGGAAGCCGGACGGCACGCGCGGCAGGGCTACCCGTGCGCGGGGCTCGTTGTCCATCGAGGCGGCGTCGTACACGACGTACTCGCTCGAGTCCGTCGCTGCGTCGTACACGAACGTCATGAGATAGCCGTCATCCTCGTGCTTGGCATTCGCAGCGGGGGCGAACACCGGCTCGCCGCCAACGCGGCCGCGACCAAACTCGATCGACGTGCGCGTGCCCGACTGGCGGTCGTACTTCAGGATCGCGCCGGCCTGTTCCTCGGGGTGGTCCGGGCGGCCCGATGCCGACATCATGTAGCCGTAGCGGTACGGCCTCGCAATGCTCGCGTCTGCCACACGGGGGAACTCCGCGCTGCGGTCGTCCACCTGCTCCTCGTGCACCCTGCCGCTGACCGTGTCGATGGTGAAGCGCCAGAGGTACGGCTTGGGGAAGTCGACGCCGCTCGACTTCCACATGTACGGAAAGCGGGCAACATCAAGGATGATCCGGTCACCGTCCTCGTAGGAGTTCATCGGGTGGAACACGTAGCAGGGGTTGATGTCGTACCATTTCACGTCAGCATCGGTGCCCGTCCGCGGCATCACCCCGAGACGCGCCGGATAGTTCTCGTCCCACCGGATGGGCATGTCACCCTTCATCGCCGCCTCGAGGCTGAACACCGCAGGGAGGTCCATGAACACCACGTGGTTCTGCGTGACGTTGAAGTCGTGCATCATCGTTGGCGCGCCGACGGTGATGTTCTCCACCTGAGCGAGTTCGCCGGTTGCCGACACCCGGAGGTAGGTGAGGTACGGCTCGAGGAACGAATAGCCGAAGGCCACCATCTCCCCCGTGGTCGGGCACACCTTCGGGTGAGCCGTGAATGAACCCTTGAGCCGGCCGCCGAAGTCGGTCGCACCGACGGTGTCGAGGTTGCCGTCGAGCACGTACGGGAAGTGTCCCTCCTCGAGCGCGTAGAACTTCCCGGCGTGGCCCACCACGTGGGTGTTGGCTTTGGAACACCTCATGTCAAGCATCACTGCCGGGTCCATGATGTTCAGCCCATGGTTCTCGAAGAACGGTGTGCGCACGAAACGGTTCCGGTACCACTCGGCCCGGCCGTCGCGCACGCGGATGCCGTGCACCATCCCGTCGCCGAAGAACGGGTGCTGGCTCATCCCCGTGATCGGGTTCGCCCCGTTGCGGAGGTACCGACCGTCGAGTTCGGCAGGGAGCGCTCCCTGCACCTCCAGATCGAGCAGTGTGTGCTCCTCGGAGGTCGGCGAGCCATTCCCCCGCAGGTGCATCGGCATGTCATCCGTCATGGCCATGTCCAGAACCCCCACTCCAGGACCAACCGGTCTCGTGCCCGAACTCTACCCATGGGACCGCGTGCCGACGGAGGCTAGGGTCCGGGGAGCAACGTTGGGGACGTTGGAGCGAGGGGGTTGAGCAATGCCGACCGTAGCGATACCGGCGCAGAAGCCGATGCACACCGCACACCGAGTCGAGGTGGACGGCGCAGTCGACGCCGACGGGCACATCCTCGAGCCGCCGGACCTCTGGGTGGACTACATCGATCCGCAGTACCGGGACCGAGCACTGCGCATCGTTCCCGACGAGCAAGGTCTCGAGGAACTGCAACTCAACGGCGTGCGCTCGCAGATGAGCCGCCGGGGCTTCGTGTCCACCCTCGGCTCGATGGGCGCACCAGACTTCATGGACATCATGAAGGACCCCGATCGCACGTACCTCACCGAGGCCCCGTACGGCTCGATGGACCCAGGCCAACGGCTCGATGTGCTCGATGCAGAGAACATTGACATCGCCATCCTGTACACCACCGTCGGCCTGCTCTGGGAGGCCGAGATTGTGGACCCTGCGCTTTCGCAGGCGTACACCACCGCATACAACCGCTGGATCTGCGAGTTCTGCTCCGGGTCGGACCGGCTCGTGGCAACAGCTCACCTGTCCCTCTCCGATCCCGAGGCGGCCGCCCGCGAACTGCGACGCGCCGTCCGGGCAGGAGCGAAGGGTGGCTATGTCGCCCCGTTCACCCACGACGGCAGGCCCCTCGGTCACCCGGACAACAGCCCCGTGTTCGCTGCTGCGCAGGACCTCGGCGTGCCACTCGCCATCCACCCGACGTTCGAGCCGCAGTGGACCAAGGGCACACGGATGGGCTCGTGGGAGAACGTCAAGCAGTTGCGCCTCCTTGCGTCCGTCCAGGGCGCCGACGGCGTGCGCCACCAGTTCACGACGCTGTTCGACTACGGCGTCTTCGACCAGTTCCCGGAGCTGAAGATCCTCGTGCTCGAGTCGGGCGCCGGCTGGATTGGCTACTGGCTCGATCGTATGGACGCCGTGTACTCCCACACGTTCATCGGCGGGGCGGTGCCACTCAAGAATCCCCCGAGCCACTACTTCCGCACGCAGTGCTGGATCAGTTGCGACCCTGATGAACGCACAATCCCTGCGCTCGCTGATCGCTATGGAGTTGACCGGTTCCTCTGGGCCTCGGACTTCCCTCACGCAGATCACACGCCCGAGTACGTGCACGACCTGAACGAGCTCGTGTCGATGTTCCGGCCCGAGGACCGCCGCAAGTTCATCGGGGGCAACGCCCGCTCGCTGTTCGGCCTCTGAGTAAGCGGCCGTCCGGCCCTGACCGGGTGACGCTGGGGCCAGCACACTGACGCCATGGCACTGAGCACCGCCGAGGCAGCAGCGCTGTTGGCTACGGACGGCCCGAACCGACTGGTGCCCGATCGTCGTGGTTCGCGCATCCGCAAACTGCTCGAGCCGCTGCTCGACCCGATGGTGATCCTTCTGCTCGTGGCGGCGCCGACGTACTTCGCGATCGGCCACACCTCCGACGGTGTCGTCACCGTCGCTGCACTCGTCCCGATCGCTGCGGTCAGCTGGGTGCTCGAGCGCCGGGCCGAGAAGTCATTGGAACAGCTACGCCGCCTCACGGCACCGATGGCGCGTGTCACCCGGGACGGGATCGAGACGGAGGTGACGGCCGAGTCGGTCGTCGTCGGCGACCTGCTCGGCGTTCACGAGGGCGACATCGTGCCCGCCGATGCCACCGTCGGAGAGGTCACACAACTGCACGTCGATGAGTCCGCCCTCACCGGTGAGTCGCTGCCCGTGGCCAAGTCTGCTGGCGACGTGCTCCTCGCCGGCACCACCGTGCTCTCGGGCAGGGCAACTGCAACGGTGTTCGCGACCGGCCCCCGAACGCGCTACGGCGAGGTCGGCTCGCTGATCGCGCGGGCGAGCGCGCCCACCACTCCGCTCCAGCGGGCGGTTCGCCGCCTCGTGCTCGTGTTTGGCGCGGTCGCAGTCGTGTTCTGCGCGATCGTGATCATCGTGGAAGTCGCTCGCGGCCGCGGCTGGGCAAGCGCGCTCATCGCGGGGGTGAGCCTCGCGATTGCGGCGGTGCCAGAGGAGTTCCCGATGGTGTACACGCTCTACCTCGCACTCGGCGCGCGACGGCTATCGAGAGAGCGCGCACTCGTGCGGAACCTGCCGGGCGTGGAGACCCTCGGGAGCACCACAGTGATCTGTACGGACAAGACCGGCACCCTCACGCATGGTCGACTCGAGGTGGCCGCAACCGCGTTCGCGTCCTCGAACACCGAGGTCGAACTGCTCCGGGCAGCGGTACTCGCCTGCGAACCCGATCCCTACGACCCGCTCGACGTCGCCATCGTTGCCTACGCCCACAGCATCGGAATCGACACCGATGCCCTGCTCAGCAATCGCATGGAGGCGGACCACCCGTTCGACCCCGTGGACAAGTACCTCACACACCTGTGGGTCCTTGCAGATGGAAGCCGTGTGGTGGCGGCCAAGGGCGCCGTGGAGGGCATCCTCGCTCACTCCAGCCTCCCCGAGTCGCAGCGGACGGCCGCACTCGCCGAGAACGCAGCATTCGCGACCGCCGGGATGCGCGTCATCGCCATAGCGTCTGGCGTGAACAACTGGGAGCACCTCGCGAACCGTGCTGCGCACGAGGCGGACCTCCGATACCTCGGCCTCGTTGCCTTCAGTGACACAGTACGGCTCGGCGTGTTCGAGGCACTGGCCGAGTGCCGCACTGCCGGAATCCGCGTGGTAATGATCACGGGCGATCATCCCGTCACTGCTCATGCGGTTGCCGAGGGCCTGCATCTTCCACACACCTCGGCCGACGGCGACGACATCATCGTCACTGGTTCGGATCTGGATGCCGCCGATGATGTCGCTTTCGACCTCGCGGTGTCACGGGCAAACGTGTTCGCAAGGATCCGGCCTGAGCAGAAGCATCGACTGGTGCGTGCGCTCCGCGCCCACCACGAGGTGGTGGCGATGACAGGTGACGGCATCAATGACGCACCCGCCCTGAGGGAGGCAGACATTGGCGTCGCGATGGGCATGCGCGGCACTGCGGTGGCCCGGGAATCTGCAATGCTCGTGCTGCTCGATGACAACTTCGCCACCATTGTCACCGCAGTGCGAGACGGGAGGCGCATTTTCGACAACCTGCGGCGGGCGTTCTCGTACCTAATTGCATTCCACATACCGCTGTTGTTGTCCGCACTTCTCATCCCGTTCATCGGGAAACCCTTGTTGCTCCTCCCCATCCATCTCGTGCTTCTCGAGATCGTGCTGCACCCAGCTGTCTCGCTCGTCTTTGAGGCAGACGTCGCCGCCCGCGACACCATGCAGCGACCACCGCGACCGCCCGCAACAACCTTTATCGACCGCTCGCTCTGGCGGCCGCTCCTTCTCGGACTCACGCTCACGGGCGCAACCCTCGGTGTCTACCTCGGGACCATCACGCGGCATTGGCCTGAGCAGGAGGCTCGGGGCACAGCCTTCTGCTTGCTGCTCGTCGGCCAGATGTTCTTGCTGGCCGTCGAACGTTCGCCCGAACGGCCACTCTGGCGGGGGCCAGCGCCAACTCGCACGTTGTGGTGGGTGCTCGCGCTGTTCGCCGTCGCGATCGTCTCGATTGCATACATCGGACCGATCGCCAGGCTCCTGACGATCTCCCCACCATCGCCACTCGCTTGGCTTCTCATCACCGGACTCGCCGCCGCCGCCACACTGTGGAGCGAACCCGCCAAGGCCCGCTTCCCCCGCTAAACCCACCATTCTCCGTACCGAAACGTTACGGGCGAAGCGGCGGTAGCGGTACCGAGAACGCCGATGGAGGGCGCTCAACCGTCCCGTCCGCACGCCGGGCGAACCGACCCTCGTACCCGTGCACCGGGTCGTCGACCGGCCACGGCCAGCCCCCGAAACCGGTCCGGCGATAGTCGGCGAAGGCCTGCTCGATCCCCGCACGGTCATTCATCACGAATGGCCCGTACTGCACCACCGGCTCGCCGATCGGCGCTCCCTGCAGCATCAGCATCTGTACCTCGGTGTCGCCGGCAACAAGCGTGACGTCCTGCGGACCGCGCAAGAGCGCGCCGCGCCCGCCGCCGAGTTGCTCGTCCTGGACCGTCAACCCGTTGCCCTCGAAGACGTAGAGAATCCGTAGCGTTTCGGTGCCCTGCGACGCCGGAAGTGTCCACGTTGCACCCGGATCCATCGCTATCCGCCAGATCGCCACGTCGGAATTGGGCTTGGTTGCCCACGAGGCCGGGGGCGGGGTAGGCGCGGCGTTGCCGTCTAGCGAACCTGCAGCAACCGTCACTTCGGTAGCGCGACCGGAGCCGTCGCGGAACGTGACGATCGGGATGTCCTCACCCCACAACATCAAGAAGTGGGGTGTCGCGAACTTCTCGGTTGCCCGGAGGTTCACCCAGATCTGGAAAAACTCTGCGGTGTTCGAACCCTCGTGGTTGAGCAGGGGGAACATCTCGGCATGCACGATCCCCGCGCCTGCGGTCATCCACTGAACGTCGCCGTTGCCGTAGCGCGCTGAGGCGCCGAGCGAGTCGGAGTGGTCGATCAGGCCACGCCGCACGAACGTCACCGTCTCGAACCCACGATGGGGGTGCTGGGGAAACCCGGGGGCGATCTGGCCGTGATACATGCTCCATCCATCCGTGTTGGAGAAGTCGCTCCCGATGTTGCGACCCTCGAGCGACGCTGCTGGGGCAAAGCGTCCGTCACCCGCCGGGTAGTGGTCAAGGTGATGCACACAGAACAGGAAGGGGTCCACCGTCGGCCAGGGAGGTGCTCCCAGCGAGAAGGTCTCCAACAGCGCGTCGCTCATAACGCTCAGATTACGACCCGGGCGAATCAAGGAGCGCGAGGTGGCGCGCTGCATTCGCCGCGAAGCCCCACTCTGCACGCGCGGCATCCCAGACCTCCGCACCGAACGTCTCGGGCAAAGTCGCCAGGGCAGAGCGCAACGACGTGGCGTTGCCCCGTTCGAAGAGGCGACCCACACCGAGTCGCTCGACCTCCGCTGCGGTCTGGTTGCCGGATGAGCAGAGCACCGGGAGTGCCCACGCGATCGCATCACCGAGCACGCCGGAATCAAGATCCCACCCCTGGGCGAAACTGAGCACCTGAACGTCAACCGCGGCGTGCACGAGGTCGCGCATCTCCTCGCTCTGGTACCCCGGCAGTACATGGATCCGTTCCGTTCCGGCGCCGGCTCCCTGCCTCCACCGCTCGAGGCGACCGGCGACCTTCCCGACAACCAGCAGGTGCCATTCGGGCAGAACCCCCGTCCGCTCCAGTTCTGCAAAGGTGTCGAACACCACCTCGGGACTCTTGCCCTCGTGTTCGGTGCCGAAGACGAGAGCGATCTTCCAGTCCGGGCGGAGGCCCAGTTGTTCGCGCGCATCGGGAATTACTCGCTGCTGCCGACTGCTCGCGAAATTGATCCTCACCGATTCGAGCCCGAGGCCCGAGTCCTCCCACGCCCGGCGGATCGCCTCGCTGTTGCACGCGATCACCATTCCGCCCCCGTTCGAACGCCGCGAGCGTTCTGCGGACCGGATGACGCGAACCATCATCCGCTGCACCCGAGGCAGACCGATCGGCCGTGGGCCACCGAACTGATAGACGATCCACCGCCCTGCACCGGCGAGCGAGAGCATGAGGTAGGACTGCCGACGGACCGACACCACGATCACCTCGGCCCCCAAGCGGTGGGCCAGACGACGCGCGCTGAGCGTGAACGCGAGATCACCGAGGTGTATACGCAGGCGCCTGCCGAGCGGGCGGGGGCTGACGAGCGCAAGCACCAACCCCAGTCGCGTGACGGCAACTGCGATCCGGCCCGGCCGAACCAATCGGAACGATTGGGCTGGCTGGGCGGGGTTCTCGTGGAGCCACCCGAACCGCGTGAGAACCGTCACGTCACAGCCTGCTTCCACGAGGCTCAATGCGAGGTCTGCGAAGAGCTCCGGCAGGTGACCCTCGGCGCGGTGCGCGTTCTCCTCGACGACGAGGATCCTGCGGCCGCTCATCGCGTCTCTCGCGACTCCGAGACCACATCCCGACACAGTTCCTCGATGTGGTTGATGTCGAGGCCCAGTTTCTGGCCGATGTGGACGCTCCAGATGAGCGACTGCAGGTTGGACTCGAAGTCCACCTGTGCCCGGATCTCGGAGCGCAGCGCCTGGCGGTTCTGGCTCACCATCACGAAGGTGGCCAGGAAGATTGCCTCGAGGCTCACGACCATCGTGAGGAGGCCGAACGGGAACCTGTCGAACCGTAGTGAAGCCCCGATGAGCCCCACATTCACTGCGATCCAGAGACCGAACCACACAAGGTGGATGTAGACGAATCGAAGCGACCCCGCGAACCCGGTGATCCGGTCAGCGGTCCGATCCTGCACCGCCCGCATCCGTTCGAAGCGCACGTGCTCGTCCGCGACCCGCCAGTGGCCGAGCTTGAACATCTTGCCGTCCTGCAGCCCGTCGATGCCGTCGATCAATTGACACGCCGGGCACGACCCGGTTTCGTGAACGTGTGTGTCCGTCATGGGCGCAGGTTACGCCCCGGCGAGTGCTGCCCTCACCACCAGTTCGAGGTACGGGCTGAGGAACTCGCCATAGGTATTGGTGATGTGGTTCCTGTCGAGGTACACGGCGACATCTCCGATCACGGCCGGGCACACCGACGTGCACATCCAATCGGTTACCTCATACGCCATCGCGCCGAACTCCTCGGCCACCACTCGGTCCACCTCGATGTACGCCGGCCGCCTGGCCTCGTTGCGGGGAACGTTGCAGCGGCTCAGGCTCTTGCGATGGCGCGCGATGCAGACGGACTGCTCCTCCCACGTGCTCGGTGAGTCCGACAGCAGGAGCACCTTCAGCCCGGCATCGACCAGTTGGGCGACCGTGCGTCGCAGCCCCCGTTTCCAGATGTCCATCGGGATACGCCCGTCCACCCCCGAGTAGCGGAAGTTCGTCAGGACCACGAGCGCCGGCTTGGATTCCACGATCCGGCGGATCGTTGCCTTCCTCCACGTGTTGCACGCCGTGTATGCCGAGCCGTCGTAGCGACCCACAGTGATCTCCGCGGACGGGCACCCCATTTTGGTCAACGCGAGGATTTTCCAGTTGTTGCGCTCCCCCGCCGTGTCGAGACCGGGGAACCACTGCGCCACGTGGCTGTCGCCGAAGAGCACGATCGTCGTCGAGCCGGCGGTGTCGCCGAACTCGCACGTCGGATTGTCGAGGGCCGAGAACTTGGCCATGCACCCATTGCTGAAGAGCAGGGTCTTGTCCTCGGGGATCTCGCGCAGCGGCGGCCTCAGATTGTCCGGCATGAGGTCATTGCGGCTCGAGGCCTCGATGAACGGCTGCAGTTCCTCGCGGACTCGGCGCTCGAGCTCGTCACGTGGGGCGAGCGTCGTGGTCGTCGTTGCCTCCGTCGTGGTCGGCAGTGTTGCAGCGCCCGGGCTCGTGGCGCCCCCGGCGGACGTCGACGTCGGCACGGTTGCCGGAGCCGCCGGCACGGGAACCGTCGTGAGCGCGGGGGCGACGTAGCCCGTCTCGTCGCCGACACTGTCGCTCACGCGCAACCCGACCGCCCCGGCCGCAACGGCGAGACCGCTCAACGTGATCCCGAGCGACACGGACCGCCACGGCGACCGCACGAGCGACGGACGGTGCCGAACGGGGTTCTCCACAAAGCGATAGCTCGCTGCCGCGGCCAGAGTGGCAGCCGCCAGAGCGCCGATACGTGCCCAGGGCCCCGGGGACGTCACCCTCGCCTCGAGGAGAACCAACAGCGGCCAGTGCCAGAGGTACAGCCCGTAGGAACGGCCACCGACCCACTGCATCGGGCGCACCGAGAGCAGCGCCCCCGGCCCCGCCCGCGTGCCGATCGAGCCGAGCACGAGCACCGTTCCCGCAACGGGTACCCACGCTGCCGTTCCGGGGAATGCCGTACGGCCGTCGAAGCGCAGCGCTGCGTACGCGATGAGCAACAGACCCGCCCACCCGAGCAGCGCGCGCGGGAGCGCCGGGCCGATGCGTTCGCGGAAGGACCAGACGAACGCGATCCCGGCACCGACAGAGAGTTCCCAGATGCGGCTCCACGTCGCGAAGTACCCCCACGAAGGATTGCTGCCGGTCAGCCGCCAGCTCACGACAAAGCTCACGGCCCCGAGCAAGCCGACCAGGGCGAGCGCGCTCGCCCGCGCTGCCCACGGGCGTCGGCCCCGCGCCACGAGGGCCCACACGCCGGCGAGTAGCCCGGGCCACACGAGATAGAACTGTTCCTCGACCGCGAGCGACCACCAGTGCTGAAGCGTCGAGGGCGACAACGCCTGCTGGAAATAGTCTGCCCCCGTCGCGGCGAAGCGGAAGTTGGCGACGAACCCCGCTGCGAAGATCGTGTCCACGGCGTTCCGGTGCGACCGGATCGGATCGAGCAACCAGTTCGACAGCACGAGCGTCACGACGAGCACGAGTGTTGCGGCGGGTAGCAGACGGCGGGCCCGGCGCGCGTAGAACTCACGTAGCGAGATCCGCCCGGTGCCCGCGAACTCGCGCTGCAGCAGACCGGTGATCAGGAAGCCGGACACCACGAAGAACACGTCCACCCCGACGTACCCGCCGCTGAACCCGAGGTGCGCGTGGTAGAGCAGCACGCTCAGGACAGCGAGAGCCCGCAGGCCCTCGATCTCCGGCAGCAACGGCCCACTGGCTCCCGGCTTCGGTCTCTCCATAACGGCCCCCAGTGTTACCGCTTGGGCTGCGGCAGCGGCCACCTTGGTCCGAGACGGCCGAGCAGACCGTCGATCACACCCTTCGCGAAGGCGCCGCACCGTCGACGACGGTCCGGTCCGCGAGCGCTCTGGAGCGCGAGAACAGCGAGCACCCGCACCAGACCGCCGGGCCACATGCCTCGGGAGACCCGGGTGCGGTACCAGACCGTGTTGCGCGTCTCGTAATAGGTCTTCCATGCCGGGCGGCGCGCGTCCGGGCGCGCATCACCGTGCACGACGCGGACGTGCGGTGCGCGGCGCTCTACCACCCCGCTGCGGGGCAGTCTCCACTGCAGGTACTCCGTGTCCTCGATCCACCACACCAGGTCCGCCCGTGGCAGTCCTCCCAGCAGCACCGCGGACCTGCTGACGAGTACTGCGTACCATCCCGGGTAGTTCTCGGTCTCGCCCGCCGGATTTACTTGGGTCGGCCAGAGCATCTGTGGCTCTACCCCACCGGCGACACCGAGGGTGAGCAGGTCCTCGAGGCAGCGGTGGGGAACGTCGATGTCATCGTCCATCAGCCACAGCCAGGTCGCGCCCATGTCGAGCGCCCGCTCGATCCCCAGGTGGTACCCACCGGCGGGCCCGGTGTTCGTCTCGCTGTCGATCAGAACGACACTGTCGGGCACGACGACACTGTCGGGCACGGCGAGACGGCCAGCGAGCGGTGCACCGTTGTTCACGACCACCATCCGATCGGGCGGGCGGGTCTGTGAGGCCAACGCCCCGAGGCAGGCACGCAGCCGTTCCGGTGCCTCGAACGTCACCACCACCGCCACGACGTGATAACCCACGATCGCTCCACTGCTCACCGGGGCAACTTCACCCGGTCGGCCTGTTCGGTGCCGTTGGGGTCATCGAGTGTCACCACGAGGTACCCCTTCACACCAGCGTCCTTGGCCACTTGCGGAACGATGCCCGCCAGGACGATGGTTCGCGTTGACCCTGCCGGAACGATCTCTCCCCCGGTCGGCACCGGTGGGTTCCAGGCATCCCAGGAACCCGTGCCACTTACCTCGTCCACCGAGCCACTGAGAGGGTCCAGGGAGGAGACCGTGTACCGGAACGCAGGGGAAGCGGACGAGAGCCCGATATCGGCGGCGAACACCGGCACCTCCACCGTCGAGCCGTTCATCGGGGCATCCACCGGGTATGCAGCAAGCAGTTGACCGGACTGCATGTCGATCAGGAATGCGGCAACCTTCCCATCCGGGGCTCCGAACGTCACGAGGCCAGAGTCGAGAACAACGAGCGCGAAGTCCGGGGTGTTGTCGTTGTTCGTATCGAGCAGGATGTCGATCTCCTTGCTGGCGGCGGTGGAGCGCGTCCCAGAGAAGTTCACGCCGAACACGATGAGCGGATCGGTGAGGTCAGCGAACGACTGGACACCAACCGATACGACGTCTGCCTCTCGCGCTGCGTCCCCCGCCCGGTCGCTGAGCTGCCAGGCGAACAGATTCATGTACCCGTCGTGTAGACCCTTGTTGGAGACCTTCGCCGTCCAGGAGTCGCCACCTGGACGACGGGCACCCGTCCTGCGGAGCTCACCCATCTCCACCCTGGACTCACCACGCGGCACGAGCAACCACGGCATGCGCAACGGGCCATATCCCACCGATGGATGTGTCCGGGTGGGGCGGTCGAGCTCGAGCGGCTGCGCCACGATGAATCCTTGTGCGGAAAGCAGCGCGCCATCGCCGATGTCGGCGAACGACACGCCCGGAAGCGCTACTAGCGAGGCGCGGGACATCGAGAGCCTCACCGTTACGTCACGTCGCTGGCCGGGGGCGACGGTGACGGTTGCCGGGGAGACCGACACGCTGACCCCGCGATCTACGCCCTTCAACTCAGTTGTCAGGACGTAGGTCACGGGTATCGACGACAGGTTCTGGATCCGGAACTTGCGCTCCGCCGCGAACTGGTGGTTCTCCGGTCGGTACCCGAAAGAGAGCGAATTGGTGCCGTCGTCGGTCAGCGCTACCGCCCCCGTGCGCACAGCGGCCCCCGCCGAGATCACACCGGTGCCCGCCACCCGGGGGTCGAACCCGCCCATGGTGTCGGAGACGGCGGTGTTCATGATCGCCGCCTTCACCTGATTGACGGTCCAGTCCGGGTGCGCGGAACGGACGAGTGCGGCCACACCCGCTGCGTGCGGCGAGGACGTCGACGTCCCCGATCCGTACTCGCCTGCCGAACCGCTACCGGCCGCTACCGAGAACACGGCTACCCCGGGCGCGGTCACATCGGGTTTGAAGGCGCTGTCGCCGAGCCTCGGCCCACCGGACGAGTAGGTGGCCGTTTGGCCGAAGAGCAGGTTCGTGACCGGAGCGGCGACGGTCACGGTTGCCGGGTTCCCATCGGCCGCCAGCAGGGCGGCTCCGTCGTCCGCAACGACGCCGACGAACGGGATCGTGAGACCGTCCACCGGTCCCTCGAACGGGGGCAGGAACGAGGTGTCGTTCACCATGATCACGGCGCCTGCCCCATTTGCCTGCGCATTCATCGCTTTCTCCACCCTGGTGCACTCACCACGCCTCACCACCACGATCGCACCGTCGAGCGAACCCGGGATGGAGACGGGATTGCATCCGGAACCGATTCCCCCTGCACCGTCGGGAACCACGAGCAGTACCGCAGTCACGGGCAACTCCGTCGACTCGTTCGAGTTCTGGCCACTCACCGTGCCGGTTGGCGTGAGCGAGATGACCACCCCGGGCAGCGTCGGCTGCGCATCGAGCGCGGCCACGCTTAGGGCACGGTCCGCCGTGGAGGGCGACGAGACGACGTAGGGCGAGGTGCCAGCGTTCCCGGCTGCCGCAACGACGAGCACCCCGGCGCGCGACGCCTGGTTGACCGCGCGCTCCTGAATCCCAGCCTTTGCGCCGTAGTCGGAGCCCAGGGACAGGTTGATCACCGTGGCGCCATCGCGTACCGCACGGTTGATTGCTGCAACCACGATCGCGTCGTCAACCTTTCCCACACAGCCGAAGACCTTGTACGCAAGCAGGCTCGCTCCCGGCGCCGCGCCAGGACCAATCCTCAGGCCGGCAACAGCGACAGCGGTATACGGGCCTGCGAAGGTGGATCCGTCTGCGTTGACACCGGACCCGGCGGCGGTGGCCGCAACGTGGGAACCGTGCCCCTCGCAGTCAACCGGGTCGGCATCCGGCCGGGGGATGAGATTGTCGATCACGTCCGATTCGGCGTCGTAAGTGTCGCCCACGAAGTCGTAGCCACCCACCACCTTTGCGGTCGGGAAGGTTCCGGGCTCCACAACTGTCGGGTCGTTGTTCTCAAAGTCTGTCGTCAAGCCGCTGCCACCAAGACCTGCGTGAAAGTAGTCGACGCCGGTATCGATCACCGCAATGGTCTGGCCCATCCCGGTGAACCCGAGGTCCTCCCACACCGATGCAACCCCCGTGAACGCGTTGGAGTTCGAGTTGTTGCGCGTGAGCCTGCGCGACGGCTCAACGGCGAGCACACCCGGCACCGAGGACAACCGCTCGATCGCGGAGGCCTTGCCGATCACCACCAGACCGTTGACGGCGTCCTGCATGGTGTGGAGCACCTGGACTCCCGAGGCGCGTACTGCGTCCACGACCGCACTCTGGCCCCGGGCGACGGACGTGCGGCGCACCGCCCGCTGCGCCTTGCTGAGATCGCGGCCCGACTCGCGCTCAACAGCAACCTGTTCGGCCACCGACGAGCCGGAGAGCAACAGCGTCGCAGTAATCGTGCGATCCCGACGAAGGTACCCGGGGGTGATCCTCGGCTTTTGGCCGCGCTCAAGGGGCAGTCGCTCGAAACGGGCCATGGCCCGTGCAGACGATTCGCTCAGCGACGCCACTCCCGTGCCGGACGCAGCAGACGTGCCCAACCCCGTTCCCACCGCACCCAGGACAGCAAGGACACCGAGTATTCCCACCCGTCGGCGCATGATCACCCTCCATCTCGGGCCCTGAGGGCCGCGGAACGAGGCTAGTGCTCGGGCCGGGTCGGGCGGAGCCACCCGTTTACGATTGCACCGTGCCCTCCGAACGCCTCAACGGCAACGACATCTATTTCGAGCGCAGCGGCACCGGCCCGCGCCTGCTCTTCATCAACGGCTCCGGCTCCACGCTCGAGCGCGCCAAGCCGACGATCGACATGCTCCGTCCGCACTTCGACCTCGCCGCCCACGACCAGCGCGGGCTTGGGCTCACCGAGGTCCCCACCACACCGTGGACGATGGCGGACCACGCCGGCGATGCGATCGCCTTGATGGATCACCTCGGCTGGGACACGTGCCGGGTGTGGGGGATCAGCTTTGGCGGGATGGTCGCGCAGGAACTGGCCGTCACCGTGCCCGCGCGTATCGAACGGCTCGCACTGCTGTGCACCTCCGCCGGTGGTGACGGGGGCGCGTCGTATCCGTTGCACCAACTCGCGGCGCTGCCGCCGTCGGTGCGCTCGGAGACAGCCGCCAGGATCATGGACACGAGATTCACCCCGGACTGGCTCGCCGCGCATCCCGGTGATCGGTTGATCGTCGAACAGCTGAACGCCGCAAACCTCACGGAGAAGACCCCACAACAACTCCGCGGTGAGCACCTACAGCTCGAGGCCCGCAGGGGCCACGACGTGTGGGAGCGGCTTCACCGCATCTCGTGTCCCACCCTCGTGGCTGCCGGACGCTACGACGGGCTGGCCCCGGTGGAGAACTCCGAACGAATCGCCAGCCGGATCACCGGATCGGAACTCCGGGTGTACGAGGGCGGACACCTCTTCATCGCGCAGGACCACCGTGCGTTCCCGGAACTCATCGAGTTCCTCGCGACGCCTGCGTAGGCGACGTGCGCGCCTACAGCCGACCGAAGGACCGCACAGCGAGGTAGAACGCCCGGGCGGACAGGCGGCAGACCGTCTTGCGGCGGGCACGCACAACATCGGGTTGCTCGCATCGGGCGCGCATCTGGCGGTGGAAGAAACGGTCCACCGAGGCACGCCTTGCCTCCGAACGGTCCAGGTGCAAGGAGCCACCAAAGTTCCGGTACGCGAAGTCGTGCTGGGCGCACTGCGCGGCGAACGTTGTTGCGGCGAACTGCAGCGCGGGTACCGACACCTTGAGCGTCGGCGGGACCGAACAGCCGTCATCGGTCCAGTTGTACCGCCCTGCGTGACGCCGCTTCACGACGAGGAAACTCTCGGTGGTCCTGAAGTAGATGGCGGCCGCACCTGCCGAAGTGGGAGCAACGGGTACGGGTGCGGCACCCCCAGCGGGCAGGACCACCAGCGTGGTCGAGACAATGATGCCAACAGATAGCGCGAGGGACAGCCTGGCCGCTGTCGAGTGTGCTCGGTGACCGAGGTTCATCTGGGTTTCCCTGTGTTGCTCGAGGGCAGGGAAGCCGGGCATCGGCGATCAGAATACTGCGGCACCCTCTGGGGGTGGTCGCGGCCGGGCACACTGCCACACTGGGAGGGTGACCGAGATCCTCACGAGCGTCGAGGCAGACGACCTCGAGCGGCGTATTGCGGGTGGCCTGAAACGAACAGGTCTGGTTGCCGGCGACCGGGTTGCGCTCGTCACGACGTCGGGGCGAAACATGCTCTGCGCCATCCTCGCTGCGCTGCGAACGGGAATCGTCCCTGTGCTCACGCACGCTGGCCTACTGCCCGCCGAGCGAGCCCTTCTGCTCGACGACGCCGACCCCGCACTGGTCGTGGACGACCAGGCACTCGTAGCACTGACGGAGTCGGCACCCATCGACCTCGCACCCTGGCCATTGGCCCGCCCCATGCACTTCACCTCGGGCACCACTGGACGCGCCAAGGGCGTGTGGAGCGGAATCCTCGATGAGCGGGACGCAGCAGCCCTGCTGCAGGAGGAACTCAACCTCTGGGGATTCAACGCCGGCGACCGACACCTCGTGTGCTCGCCGCAATACCACTCAGTGTCCATCCGCTTCTCGGCCGCCACGCTCGCTGCAGGTGGCACGGTCATCCTCCCCGGTCCGTTCGATGCCGCCGGTGTCGCAGATGCCATCGCTAGGTATCGCCCGAACACCACGTTCATGGTGCCGTCCCATCTGCAGCGACTCTTCGCACTGGGCGAATCGCTCCCGCCACTCGACGGCTTCCGACTCGTCGCACATGCAGGTGCCGCCTGTCCCGATCCGGTCAAGCGCCAGGCCATCACCGCATTCGGCGAGGACGCTGTGTGGGAGTTCTACGGCTCCACCGAGGGTCAGTTCACGGCGTGTTCGTCGAGCGACTGGCTCGAGCACCCCGGCACCGTGGGTCGAGCACGCCCCGGGCGACACCTGAGTGTGGACGACGACGGCACGATCTGGTGTGACGTTCCTACCTGGGCGCGCTGGGAGTACTGGCGAGACCCGGAGCGCACTGCTCAGGCCTGGCACCCTGCCACATCCGGGGATTCCTACGGCGCGTTCACGGTGAAGGACCTCGGTCGCCTCGACAGCGACGGCTATCTGTACCTCGACGGCAGGCGGGACGACCTCATCATCACGGGGGGCGTCAACGTGTACCCCGCAGAGATCGAGAGCGTGCTCGCCGACGCGCCCGGTGTGCGCCAGATCGCCGTGTTCGGCGTGGACGACGAGCAGTGGGGCCAGCGCGTGTGTGCCGCAGTGGTTGGCAGGACAACCGGGACAGCACTTGAGGCGTTCGCTCGCGAGAAACTCGCCGGGCACAAGCGGCCCAAGGAGTACCACTTCGTCGACGAACTCCCTCACACGGCTACGGGAAAGCTGAAGCGAAACGCGCTCCCTGTGCTCCTCGGCCTGTCCTGACGAGCCGACCGCGGGCGCACCTGATGCCGCCCGCGTAGGATCCCGTGCGATGGGGATGCACCTGCGCCGTGCGGACGCCGACGACCTTGCGGCGCTCCTCGTCATCGAGTCCGTGTCGTACCCGGAACCATGGGACGAGGCGACGTTCCGCTCGTTCCTCGCCAATCCTTCTGCCGTCTGCCTCGTGCTCGTCGACGAACCGGGGATCATCGGCTACGCCCTCGGGCTCACCTCGTTGGGAATGTCGCAACTGCTGTCGATCGCTGTTTTCCCTGCCCGACGCGGCTCAGGCCTCGCCACCCAGTTGCTGGACGCGCTCGTTGCCGAGTGCAGGGCCCGAGGTGCGTCCTACATGCGGCTCGAGGTTCGCTCGGCAAACCGATCAGCACGCCGACTGTACGACGCGTACGGCTTTTCGATGATCGGTCTGCGTCCGCGGTACTACGGGGACGACGACGCACTCATCATGAGCCTCAACCTCTGAGCCCGCCGGCAAACCGGCAGACGCGCCTCACGGAAGCGGAACATCACCGACGAAGCGGTCGACAACATTCTTCATGATCCTCGACACGTTGTTGTCGTAGTCGTTGTACGAGAGGCTCCCGCACCACGCGATCGAGCTGGTCGAGAACACGGCACCGTCGGACGCGGTCTTGAAGTAGACGATGTCCGCACGGACGTTCGGGTCGAGGTCCCCGCCCATGTACGGAAGCGTCAGCGACACGTTCTCGCGCACCTCGAGCATCAGGCGCGAGTGCCCCTCGGAGGTGGCAACCACGTGGGCCCACGCGGGTGAGCCCAGTTTCGGGTCGTACCAGTCGAGCTCAAGCCCGGCGGCGCCCCCCTGCTCAAGGCCGAAGTCACCGATCCGCTCGGTCTCGCCGACACCTTCCATGATCCAGCTCGCGGCCGGGTCGAACGAATCGGGGTTGCGGCGGTAGTACGACGAGCGGTCCAGGCCCTGCGCGATGAAGCCAGTGCCAACCAGTTTCTGGGGCGCCCGGCCGCGATGCCTCCAGATACCGCCCATCTCGCCGGTGAAGCTGAGGTGTTGCTGGCCGGGTTCACCGGACCATGCCTCGGTGCCATTCGCCCGGCGGACCTCGATGATCCTCGGGTCCTCGGGGTTGAACCCGGTCACCCAGTAGAAGCCGTTGCCGCCGAGGTACATGACCCGGCCACCGTCGTCCTCCACGAACGACTGCAGCGCATCGAGCATGCCGCCGCTGTAGTACTCGGGATGCGTGCCGGTGACCGCCAGGTGGTAGCCATCCAGCAGTGCGTGCCCCTCCCGGTGGAGATCGTGATCAGTGATCACGTCCACCTGGTAGCCCATGCGGTCGAACCAGTCGATCAGGTGCATGTCGGCGTTGAACTGCCAGACCCTCGTTATCGAGTGGCGGTACTTCGGGCGCACGGTGAGGATCGGCCGGAGCCACGTGGAGTAGCACACACCCGAGCCGTCGCTGTGCACGTCGTAGCACGACATGCCGAACTCTCGGTGCTGATGACGCGCGAGGTCCATCTCGCCCATGTGCGGCACTGCGCCGGCGAGCGTCTCGAGGAACGGGGAATCTGCGGCGAACTGGTCGTTCGCGTACGCGAGATAGCTCGCCGTCGGTGCGATGTAGAGGATGCGGGAGTTGCGGGTGCCGGTGGTCTGGCGCACGAAGAAAACGAGATAGTCCTCTTCCATCGTCTCGTCAACGAGAGCATTCACCCGCAGCGCATACACGCCGCTTCGGGTCCCAGCCGGGACGGTCCACGACGTGGTGGGCTGCCATTTGCAGTCGGAGATGTCGTCGTCGTGGAAGTGGATCGCGCCGTACTGATCCACAGCGTGTCGGAAGCTGTACTCGGTGCCATCCCAGTTGAACCCCGTCATGGCGCGCACCGGCATGTTGTGTGTCGTGCCGTGGACGCGGTTCACCGTCACGTCCCAGACACGCGTGATGTCCTTTACGCCAACCGACGTCAGGTTGTTCTCAAACGCCCACGCAGCGAGCATTCCCGGAACGCTGTTCGGGTCGAGCACCCCGCGGGTTATCTCCTCATCGGTGAGCGCGCGTCCGGCAATGCGGGGCCGGTCCAGCTTGCCGTTGAAGTGTGCCGTCGGCACGTGGCGGCCGCCGGCGAGTGTGATGCGGTTGCGCGCTGCGAGGAACGTCGGTATGCCCGCAGTGTCGGGCAGTCCGCGCTGCAACATCTTGGTGGTCTGGTTCTCGTTGCGGCCACCCGGTTCGGTATAGAGAATCCGCGAGCTGTAGCTGCCACGGATTGCCCTGGTCGCGAGGCGGACCGTCATCGACTTGGCATCGAAACTGACCGACGCGAGGTACCACACCGTGGCGGTGAGACCACCGGCGAGCACTACCTCCTCGGCATCGCGATCTGCATGCTTCACGCGGAAGGCGAGTTCACCGGAACCCGTCAGAAACAGGGACCACCCAGCGCCCCGGTCGTCGTCCCACTTGGACATGAGCACCTGCTCGCGCTCGAGGTCCGGCAGGGTCGGCCAGACCAACACCTGCGCGGTGAGGCTCGAGAGCGCGTCAAGTTTCGGCGCTGCATCGATCTCCACGCACGAGCCCGGATAGGTGTCCTGCTTGAAACCCGCGTACGTCCCGTTCGTACCGGATGCCTCGATCTCCTCCTCCTTGAAACCCGGCCCGGCGCCATGGAGGTCGCCGTGTATAAGACGGACGAGTTGAGCGTCGAACGCCGACGCCCCATCCAGGCTCACCATGAACTGCACCGACTCGCCGGGGGCAACGCTCACCTGATCGGCGTACCCCACGATCGGCTTGGGCTCGTACTGCGAGGAGTTGATAACGATTCGACCCATGACTGTTCCCTCCGCTGCTCTGTGCTCTGCCTACGAGCCGAATTCCTGGCGGACGATCCGCAGGCGTTCGAGGAAGATGGCGTGTTCAATCTCCTCGATCGATGTGTAGATCGCCGGGCGCACGAGGATCGGTACGCCCTTCTGGCGACTGTGCTCACCGATCGCCCACTCCTGCGCCGGGGTCACGATGATGACGACGAGACGCAGAAGATGCGGGGTCGGATCGGAGCGCACGAAGTAGAGCACCGCGTCGAGGGCAGCGCTGTGGAGCCCGATCGGGTTACGGCGGTGCTCCTCGATCAGTTCGTCGGTGATCAGCGGCGCAATCCGCTCGCGCCACATGTGGCGCTTGGTCTCCAGCGTGATGGCGTTCTGCTTGGCCAGATCTGTGCGCATGGTTCCCCCCGGGGCGCTCACACCTGTCGCCCTCCCCAAAGGGCAACAATTCGACCCTACATCGCTGCAATCCACCGTGCTTCGGGCCGGTCGGCCCTGATGTCGGCCGCAGAGGCAGCGACCGAATCTCGACCACACCCCGAAAAACGAAAAGGCCCGGGGGATCAACCCCGGGCCTTATTCACATGGAGCGGACGACGAGATTCGAACTCGCGACCCTCACCTTGGCAAGGTGATGCTCTACCAGCTGAGCCACGTCCGCATGGGACGCTCAGGATATCAGCCGTCCCTGCACTTCCGACAAGTCAGGCTCCGCTACCGGGAGCGTGGGCGAAACCGCTGGCCGGGCCCGGTTTCCACGGTGCTCCAGCATGATGCCGGTCAGCCCGACGAGCACGATTGCCCCACCGATCACCTGCAGGAATCCGAGCGACTGCGAGTAGATCATCCACGCCCCGAGCGTGGACAGCACCGGACTCCCGAGGCCCATCAACGATGCCACCCGGATGTCGAGGTGACGCTGGGACCACATCATCATCCCGTGACCGACCAACCCCGGCCCGAGCACCATGAGCACCTCGAGCAGGTACCCCTTCCAGCCGATGTTCACGATCTCGCCCACGCTGCCCGCCATGCCGAGGGTGATCGGTGTCGCCACTACGAACGACACGAAGAACACTGCGGCGAGGATGGAGGTGGCGTCCTCCCCGTCCTGGCGAATGCGCTGCACGAGCACGAAATAGACGGTCCAGAGCACGAGGTTGAACGCCGCCCAGAGGTCTCCCGACAGCGCCGAACCCTCCGTGCTGCCACCGCCGAGCACGAGTGTTGCCACACCGAGCAGTGCCACGCCGCCGAACGCGAACTGGCGCAGGGTGGTCCGTTTCTTGAACACGAAGGGGGCGACGACGAGCAGCAGCGCCGGCTGCATTGCCTGGATCAGCGATGCGTTCACGATGGAGGTCTTCTGGAACGAGGTGAATGCCGCGAGCATCGAGACGGCGAACAACGCACCCGGCAGGAGTGCCCGGCGGATGAGGCGCAGCGAGAGTCCCTTGCCGAAGTAGTAACTCGCACCGATCATCACCGGCTGCGCGAGGGCGAACCTCCAGAACACGATGGTTGCTGCCGACGCGTCGATCCCCCGCACCATGAGGGGGCCGATACCCCAGAACAGCACGGCGATCGTTGCGGCCCCGAGCGCTCGCTGGGTTTCGTCGCCGCCCTGATGCATGCGGTCGTCAGCCGCGCTGGTCAGCAGGTCGCAGGTCGATCCGCAGGGTCAGGACGCCGTCCTCGAGTGACACCTGGGAGTCCGCGATGATCGCGAAGTCCATGAAGTCCTCCTGGGCCTGCTTGAGAAAGCGCTGGCGCTCCTCCCCCGCTACGGGCGGCAGGTTGCGCTTCTTCACGGCTGCAGCGCGCTCACGGAAGCGGGCGATCATTGCGTCGATGTCGAGGGATTCGGCCATGGCGATGGAGGGTACCTAGAGCAGCGGGTCTCGTGATGTGGACGGGGGTTGTTGCCGCGGGCGCTGCGCACCGGGCTGGGGAGCCTGTTGCGGGGCGCGGGTGGCGGGTCGGCCGTCGGACTCGTGCTGATCCCACCACGCGCCGCCTGCTGCGGGGGCCGTTTCACGGCGCTGCTGCGGGGCGCGGGGCGCCAACTGCTCGGGGTACGGGTTGCGGCTCGAGTACAGGTCGCGGCGGGGGGACTGCTGGTCCCGCTCCCCCGGGCCCGGCGCATCGGGGCGGGTCCGGCGCCAGTACGCGTAGGCAAAGTACGCGAGGGACCCACCGAGCAGCACGAGCAACACCACGATGAAGTACACGAGCCTCGTGGAACCCGCATCCCCCACCGAGGAGGACTTCGACGCAGCGGCGGTGACCGGCACCGTGGTGGAACCCTGCAAGAACATCGGCACGAGTCTCGCAGATACCCCCTGCCCCACAGCGGCTACCCACCCGATTCACGCCGGCCATACCGATGAGCGATGCTGTACCCCAATGGACGTCCTCTGGATGATCGTCATCGCCGCCGGCCTCGTGCTCCTTTCCTGGTACGCATTCGCCGCCGAACCCCACTGGGTCTCCAAGGACGGTCAGGCCTTCACGTGCCGCCTGCAGTACCTGAACGCCAACCTGCTGCCCGAGGGCAGATGGCGCGAGGCCAAGGCCTACCTGGACAACGGCTTCCTCGTCGTGAAACCGCGGGGTTCAGCCACCCGACGCCCCCGCACCCCCACACACTTCTCGGTCCTGAAGCAGGGCGAGGACCCGCCGCGGGGCAGGGTCACCTACCTCCTCAACACCGACGCGACAGGGAGCGCTGGGCTGTGCGTCATGCGCATCCCCGCGAAGTCGCGGGCCGTCACCCACGTGGACGCGCTGGTCGGCCGCTGATCAGCGGGCGCCCCGCACCACGCCATCGAGGAATGGTCCGATGGCTGCGCCCACCTGGTCCTTGCTGAGCAGGAACGCGTCGTGCCCGTGGGGCGAGTCGATCTCCACGTAGTCGCACGGCGTCCCCTGGGACACCAGCACCTCACGGATCTCTTTCTGCTGGTACGACGGGTACAAGATGTCGCTCCAGATCCCCATCGACAGCGTCGGTACCCGAACGCGCGACATCGCGGCCTCGACACCGTTGCGATTGCGGCCCACGTCGTGGAGGTCCATCGCCTTGCCGATGACGATGTAGGAGTTCGTGTCGAAGCGCTTGGCGAGCTGGTCGCCGTGGTAGTCGAGATAACGCTCCACCTCGAACCGTTGCCAGAGGTCGAAGCCCGCTTCCGGATGCGGATCGCCCGCGGCGAGCTCCCGGCCGAACTTCTCGGTGAACACGTTGTCGCTGCGGAACGTGACCTGCGCGACCATGCGCGCGATCGAGAGCCCCTCGGCCGGGCCGTCGCCCGGCGCTGCGTCGTAGTAGTCGCCGCCGCGCCACTTCGGGTCGAGTCGGATTGCCCGACGCCCGATGGCCCCCCACGCAATCTGTTGCGCCGTCGCATAGGCACACGTGGCGATCGGCACCAGCGAACGGACACGGTCGGGGAACGTGACCGCCCACTCGAGAGCCTGCATCCCGCCCATCGAGCCCCCGATCACCGAGGCCCACGAGCCGATCCCGAGGTGGTCGGCCAGACGGGCCTGGGCACGCACCATGTCCCTGATCGTCAGTACCGGGAAGCGCGAGCCGTAGGGCTTGCCGTCATCCGGATGCAGCGAGGCCGGTCCGGTTGAACCCTGACAGCCTCCGAGCACGTTGCTGCACACCACGAAGTAGCGGTCCGTGTCGATCGCGCAGCCCGGGCCGATGACACCGTTCCACCAGCCCAGGGTCGGCTGCCCCGCAACCTGGGGTCCCTCCGCGTGCGCGTCGCCGGTCCAGGCGTGGCAGACGAGGATCGCGTTCGACCGCGCGTCGTTCAGCTCGCCCCACGTCTCATAGGCGATCGTGACGCCGCGCAGCTGCCCCCCGCCGTCGAGCGCGATGGTTCGCTCAGCAGGAAGTTGGAAGAACCGACGGTGGCCCACGGGGGTTCCGGGCATCCACGCGCCCGTTACAGGGAGCGGTTCGGATAGCGGCATCGGTTCCTCCTCTGCATCGATCGACGGTACGGGTACGGACGACCCCACGGTGTGGACCGGGCGGAGCAGCGCATTCGTTGCCGAGCCGCTCCGCTCGACCACATCCCAGTTCGGCTGCCGGTAGACCGGTCCTTGCTGGCAGGCACCTTGGGGCGCACCCAGGTTGCCGGATCCGGTTACCCGGATCGCTCGTGATGTCTGACCGAGACGTTACCGGTACCGACCCGCCGTTGGCTAGGACGAGTTTGCCTAGGCTCGTACCGTGCCGCGGTTGAACAAGTTCGATGTCGAGGCACTCCTCGACGACTACGACCGTGACCCGATCGCTGCGCTCTCCCGCGCCCTCGCCAAGGTCCTCGACCGACCGGTCGAGCCGTGGGCCGATCTCATTGCTGCCGCCCCGCTCGGCAGCGAGCGCCGACAGGCCCTGCTCCGCCTCGACCAGGCCACCCTCGACGACCTGCTCCGGGAACTCAACGAGCAGAGGTCTCTCTAGAAGGTGCCGATCACCGGCTGCGCGTGCTGTACACGCTGGTCGAAGCCGGCCTCGTACGGCAAGAACCCGTTGCGGTCCGGCCAGATCAACTGCACGAGATCGAAGGCGTCCCCGCGTCGCCAGGCGATACCGGTCATGAACAACGCGCCCCACTGCTCCACATCAACCTCCGCGAAGACCGCCCGCAGTCCGGAGTCGTACAGACCGGTGATCTCCACCCCGATCGGGATCTGTGTGCCGCCCACGAGGAAGTCGACAACCATGCCGATCAACCCGCTCGCAGCCACGGGCGTGAGGCCGAACACCACGATGTCCGGGAACCCGGCTAGTTCGGCAAGGCCGATCGTGTAGCAGTAGCCAGGCATCGGCGGCTCGGTGTCGGCCCGGGCAGCCACCGGCTCGATCGCATACCCCTTGGTCTCGATCATCCACTCGATCTTCTCGGCGTGGGGGATACGGAAGTCAGGAAGATCGTTCACCGATACCCATTCTGGCGCACGAACGGCCACCCCGGGCAGGTACGTTCGGGGCGATGTACCGGTTCCTCCTCCGGCCGAAGTGGATCGTGCTGCACGTCGTCGTGCTTGCTCTCGCCGTCACGATGGTCAACCTTGCGCTCTGGCAGTTGCGGCGTCTCAACGAGCGGACGGCGTTCAACCGCGAGGTCCGCACACAGCTTGCGATGGCACCCGAGCCGATCGGGAACGTATTGGCTGACGGCTCGCAGGGCCAGGGCCTCGAGTGGAGGCAGGTGAAGGTGACCGGCACCTATGAGCCGGCCGGTCAGGTGCTCATCCGGGACCGCTCGCTGAATGCAACGGCCGGTTTCAACGTGGTTACGCCGCTCCGGCTCGAGGACGGCCGCTTTCTCGCGGTGACCCGTGGGTGGGTGCCGGGCGATACCACTGCCGCGCCGCCCGCTCCCGCCGGCACCGTTTCGCTCACCGGTCGGCTGCGGGCAACCCAGGTCCGGCGTCATTCGTGGGAGAAGCAGGACCCGGCCGAGGGTGTCCTCGAGAAGATGGACCGCGTCGATATCGCCCGCCTTGACCAGCAGGTAGAGGGCGACGCATTGCCGATGTATGTGGACGTCGTGGGCAGCAACCCGATCGACGAGTCGGTTGCGGCAATCCCCGCGCCGGAGCTGTCCAACGGTTCGCACCTGTCGTACACCGTGCAGTGGTTCCTCTTTACGCTCGCTGCGATGGCCGGCTGGGCGCTCGTCGTCCGCAAGCACATCGCCGACGAGCGCAAGGCGAAGCTCAAGGCCGAGCGAGCCGCCTCGGCTGCCCACTGACGAACGCCGCGACACGCTCGGCGATCACCACCGTGGTGAGGTGCGTATTCGCACGGGGAAGGTCGGGCATCACACTGGCGTCGCACACGCGCAGACCCTCATAGCCGATTACCCGGCACTGGGGGTCAAGCACACGCCCGATGGCACAGGTACCGGAGGCGTGCACGTAATCGCCCAGATTCGCGCGGACACCGGCCGGGTCCGTCGGAGGGATTACCGCCAGCCCGAGCGCCCGGAGCGCCGGGTGGCCGAGCAGCCGCTCAAGCTGACGGACACCGCTGAGGAGGCGGCGCTCGTCCACCGGGTCGGCAAGCAGGTTGAAGTCGATGATCGGGTCCCCTAACGGGTCCACGCCCGGGCGGACGCTGCCGGTGGAGCGCACCTCCATGAGCGCCACCATCACGAGTCCGGTGTTCGGCACCGACGGGCCGAGGTTGTCCATCGGCAACAGTTGGAGGTCCGCCGGGGACTCACCGGAGCTCAGCCTCGCCAGGACCGAGATCGGCAGCGCCGCCGGGTCCCACGCAACCTGTGGGTCGAGCGCGATCGACACGGGGAACGCCGCGTGGTCCTTGAGGCCGTCCCCGACACCGGGGGTATCCACCCCGCTGCGCAACAGCAGGACCGGGGAATGGATGGTGCCCGCGCACACGATCACCTCGCCGGCCTCGAACTCTGTGCCGTCCACGAGGCGAACCCCGACGGCCGCGCGACCACGAAACAGGACGCGGTCCACCTCGGCACTCCCGCGGATGTGCAGGTTCGGGCGTTGCCGGGCGGGTTGGAGGTAGCAGTCGTTCGTGGAGACCCGTCTGCCCAGCGCGCTACGGGTTAACGGCACCGCCGATGCCTGTTTGGGCAGTGCTTCGAGCACGGCGCGGCTCACGGGGCCCACCTCGCTCGCGGCCGCCCGGTTGAGCACGAGCGACGTGCGGGCGAACCAGGGGGCGAGCGACGCCCAGTCCCAGCCAGTTGCGCCGAGCCCTGCCCAGCGGTCGTAGTCATCCGGGATACCGGGGATCGCGACCATGGCGTTCACTGCTGACGAACCACCCACTCCGCGCCCTCGCTGGTACTGCACGCGCTCCTGCCCGGGTGTCCGACTGGCCAGCAAACCCGGCCAGCGACGGCCCGGCTCCTCGAGCGCAGAGAAGAAGTTGGCGCCCGAGATCCCGGCAGGAGTGTCATGCACAGCGTGGTCCGGACCGGCCTCGAGGAGCAACACCTGCGTCCCCGGATTCTCGCTGAGTCGCGCCGCAAGGACCGCTCCGGCAGAACCGGCACCGACGATCACGAAGTCGTACATCACTTCGCGCGGCCCGGCGTCAGGAGATATCCGCGAGGTGGGCAGCGTCGTTGTACCGCTCGAGCACCCACTTCGTCGGGTTGACCCGCTCGAACGACGAGATCGATGTGTTGAGCGTGTGCAGCGCGAAGCCGCCCGCTATCGGCAGTCGGAGCAGCGACCGGAACGCCACATCCACCACACCGCCGTGGCAGAACACCACCACGGTCTTGCCGGCGTAGGTGTTCGCCAGCGCGTAGAGCGCGCTCGCCGCCCGGTGGTGGAACGTCGACATCGTCTCGCCGTCCTCGAACACGTTGTGGAATGGATCGTCCCAGTTGAGACCCGCGCCGTACCGCTCGACGTATGCGTCGTACGTCATTCCGTCACAGCTCGGGCCGGGGTCGTGCTCGCCCACACCCGGCTCGATGTGGATCTGCTGGCCCCCTAGGGCGGGAGCAATGATCTCGGCGGTCTCGATCGCCCTCGGGAAGTGACTCGACACGATGACGTCGGGCGAGATGTCGAGACGCCTCATCCAACGATCTCGCAATGCCTCTGCCTGATGCCTGCCGTGCTCGGTGAGACCACGACAGGTCCGGTGGCCGCCGATATACCGCTCTGCGGTGGCCACGGACTCCCCATGACGCACCAGTACGAGGCGCGAACGCGGTGCCGGTTCCTCGACGCTCATGACACCTTCACCGGCGGCTGGTTCTCGACCGAGTTCCAGAAGGCCTCGTCGGGTGTGGCGACGATGCGCGCATACAGGGCCGGCGGGTAGTCGAGGTTCGGCTTGGCCGAATCGGGCTGGGGCTGGCGGACGGGTGCCGCGGGTCGCTCGTACGCCGGCGGTGCGAGGTAGCGCTGCAGGTCGTCGTTGCTGATGCGGGCGAGCTGCTGGACCTCGGGATCGATCCACGCCCGTTCGTCGATGCCGCCACCGGTAGCGATCTCGAGGCACAACCCCTCGGGGCCGGCGAAGTACATCGACTTGCACATGCCGTGGTCGATCGGACCCATCACCACGATGCCCCGGCTGCGGATGCGATCCCGCATCTCGAGCAGCCTGTCGAGCGAGTCGACGTTGAGCGCCACGTGCTGCATCGTCCCGCCAGGCATCGGCCCACCGGCGTTGCCGGCGTGCGTGACCCCGAGTTCGCGCTGGGTGCTGTTCGCCGGGTGCTGGACGAACGCGATGTAGCACTCGGGGCTCAGCTCGACGAAGCCGTGAAAGGTGTCGGGCACACCGTGCATCCAGTAGAGCGCTTTCAGCTCGCCCCCGAGCACGTCGGTGAAAAACTCAATCTGCACCTTGATGTCGGTGGTGCTGATGGCGAGGTGATGAACGCCGTTCGGGTGCAGTGCCATGTGGCGAGGTTAGGCCACGCTCAGCGGGCAGGTGCGGGCGCCGGCGAGGAATCGGCGGGCGCCTGCAGCATTCGGAGAATGCTTGCCAGCTGACGGACCTGAGTCCGGCTGAGGTGATCGAACAGGTGGCGCCGGACACCGTCGACATGCGTGGGTGCCGCCCTCTCGAGGCGGGCGAAGCCCTCGTCGGTGAGCACCACATTGATCACCCGGCGGTCCGAGGCGTCCGGTTCGCGCCGGACCCAGCCCCGACGCACCAGATCCTCCACACGGCGGGTCAGGCCGCTCGCGGACACATGGAGGCGCGTGGCGAGATCGCACATCCGCAGGCGCCTGCCCTCGGCCTCGGACAGGCGGACCATGGTGGCGTACTCCGGCATGGAGATCTGATGCTCCGCCAGCAGTTCGGCCTCGAGGGTTGCAGTCAGGTCCGCAAACGTCTCAACGAGCCCACGCCAGGCCGCCATTTCCTCGTCGTCAAGCCATTCGGTCACGATGACGACTCTAGCAAGAATTTCTTTCCGCAATTGTTGCGTGCACAAGGACTATCCGATTGACTCTGCCCCATCCCCTCCGAAAGGCAGCACCATGTCCGATCTCACCGCCCTCACCGCCGGCACCTGGAACATCGACCCGTCGCACTCCACCGTCGGATTCACGGCACGTCACCTGATGATCACCAAGGTTCACGGAACGTTCAAGACGTTCTCCGGCACGATCACGGTGGGCACCGACCCGCTCAAGTCGTCGGTCGAGGCAACGGTCGAGATGGTGTCCGTCCACACCGGCGACGACGGCCGCGACAATCACCTGCGTACCGGCGACTTCTTCGAGGCTGATCGGTTCCCGACGATGACGCTGAAGAGCACCGGCATCACGGCGAACGGTGGCGAGTACCTGATGGCCGCCGACCTCACGATCAAGGGCGTCACCAAACCCGTCAGCTTCAACCTTGAGTTCGAGGGCGTCAGCAAAGATATGTGGGGCAACACCAAGGCGGGCTTCACCGCGAGCGCTGAGATCAACCGCAAGGACTGGGGCCTGGAGTACAACGCAGTCCTCGAGACCGGCGGTGTCGTGATCGGCGAGAAGATCAAGATCACGCTCGACATCCAGGCCGTCAGGACCTGACCGGCGGGGACGCACTCGGGAGGGGCGCGAGCCCCGCACCGTTGCGCTCACAGGGCCGACGCCGCGAGTCGCGCCGGTCAACTCCGCTCAATGCGATGGGCCCCCACCGGAATACCGGTGGGGGCCCACTTTTGGTCCTGTACGTGGAGCTGAGGGGAATTGAACCCCTGACCTCTTCATTGCGAACGAAGCGCTCTGCCAACTGAGCTACAGCCCCGT
>WLJO01000029.1 GCA_009701715.1 Actinomycetota bacterium | reverse complement strand
TCGACAACGCCTGCCTCCTTGAGAACCGCCAGTTGGTTCGGCGTGTCAGCCAGGGCTTCCCTACCCGCCGAGCGCGCTTCACGCAGCACATCGACCAACCGCCCGCCACGGTCGGCAGCGCGGCGTGCGCCGATCGATGCCTTCTTGGTCACCGTCAAGATGGTGCCCTCGATCGGCTTGAGGACCGCCTTGTACGCGGATGCGGATGCCGCCTCAAAGGCCTCTGCCACGCGTTCTCCCGTCAGGTCGCCCGTGGCCCCCATCCGCTCGAGCACGCCAACGAAGCCGCGCAGGATCTGGCTGAGGATGACCCCCGAATTTCCCCGCGCCCCCATCAGCGAGCCATGAGCGATCGCCTTGCAGGTGGATCCGAGGTCGTCAGCGGCAGCTTCCACCTCGCCAACGACGGCGTCCAGCGTGCGAGCCATGTTGGTCCCGGTATCGCCATCGGGCACCGGGTACACGTTCAGGCGATTGATGCCCTCCTGATGGGCCTTCACGGCATCACGGAACGTGGTCATGATGTCCCGTAGACCCTCTGCCCCCAAGCGCTCCAGAACCGCCACGATGGGCATGGTACCGAGGGCCAACCCCCTCCAGAAGGGACCTGCCTGCTATCTGAACAGCAGATGAACGCTATGCCTGCTATCTGTCCCGGACCCTTGGGGTTCTCGCCCGAGACGCTGATAGCGTGGCTGAACTATGGCAAGTGTCTGCGAAATCTGTAGCAAGCACCCGTCCTGGGGCATGTCGGTGTCGCACTCGCACCGTCGCACCAAGCGTCGGTGGAATCCGAATATCCAACGTGTCCGTGCGCTGGTCAACGGGGCGCCCAAGCGCGTCTACGTCTGCACCGGCTGCATCAAGTCGGGCAAGATCGTTAAAGCGGGCCACTGAACCCGCCATGCAAGGCGTCATCAAGGCCTACGACCCGGTCACCAAGGACGGAGTGGTCCTGACCGACACGGACCTTTCCGAGTACGACCTCGCCCAGAATGCCCTCGAGGGATCGGTGTTCCGCATGTTGCGGCCCGGGCAGCGAGTAATTTTCGACCTCGACGACTCGGGCCGGGCAACACACCTGCGCCTCGGATCCGAGGTTGACATGGGCACCCCCAGCGTCTGAGCTGGCCCAACCCGACCGCCAACCAAAGCCTGTCACCCCAGGAGTCGTCGCGACTATGACCGCCATTACCAGCAACAGCCGACTCCAGCAGTGGGTGTCGGACTGGGAAGCAGTATTCGAGCCTGCGAACGTGGTGTGGTGTGACGGATCGTCTGAGGAGTACGACCGCCTCTGTCAGGGGCTTGTCGACGCAGGCACTTTCGTCCGACTGGACGACGCCAAGCGGCCCAACTCATATTGGGCCCACTCCGATCCCGGCGATGTCGCTCGGGTGGAGGACCGGACGTTCATCTGTACGGCAAACCCCGCCGATGCGGGCCCCAACAACAACTGGCGTGAGCCTGACCTGATGCGCGCCGAGATGCGAGCCCTGTATGCAGGTTCGATGCGCGGGCGCACCCTGTATGTGGTGCCCTTCTCCATGGGGCCACTCGGCTCCCCCATCGCTCATATCGGTGTGCAACTGACCGACTCCGCCTACGTCGCCGTGAGCATGCGGATCATGACCCGTATGGGGCAGGGCGCACTCGATGTGCTCGGCCACGACGGCGAGTGGGTTCCGTGCCTGCACTCGGTCGGCGCGCCCCTCGAGTCCGAACAGCAGGACTCCCCCTGGCCGTGCAACCCTGACAACAAGTACATCGTGCACTTCCCCGAGACCAGAGAGATCTGGTCGTTCGGTTCGGGCTACGGCGGCAATGCCCTACTCGGCAAGAAGTGCTTCGCCCTCCGCATCGCCTCGGTGATGGCACGCGACAACGGGTGGCTCGCTGAACACATGCTCATCCTCAAGCTCACGGCCCCCAACAACGACGTCAAGTACGTGGCGGCGGCATTCCCGTCGGCCTGCGGGAAAACGAACCTCGCGATGCTCGTGCCGACCGTGCCCGGCTGGACGGTCGAGACAGTCGGCGACGACATCTGCTGGATGAAGTTCGGGCCCGACGGCCGCCTGTATGCCATCAACCCGGAAGCGGGTTTCTTCGGCGTGGCACCCGGGACCGGCAAGGAAACCAATCCGAACGCGATGAAGACCCTGTGGGGCAATGCGATCTTCACGAACACCGCGCTGACCCCGGACCTCGACACGTGGTGGGAGGGGATGACCGAGCAGCCGCCTGCCGAGGCAACCGACTGGCGCGGCAACCCGTGGACCCCGTCCTCGGACACCCCTGCTGCGCACCCGAATGCTCGCTTCACGGTCGCTGCCAGCCAGTGCCCGTCCATCGCACCCGAGTGGGAGGACCCCAAGGGAGTCCCGATCTCGGCAATCCTCTTCGGCGGCCGCCGCCGCACCACAGTTCCGCTCGTGAACGAGGCGCGCGACTGGGAACACGGTGTCTTCCTCGGCTCGATCATGGCCAGCGAGACCACGGCTGCCGCTGCGGGAGCGGTGGGTCAGTTGCGCTTCGATCCGATGGCCATGCTGCCGTTCTGCGGTTACGACATGGGCTCCTACTTCAAGCACTGGCTCACCGTGGGCAACTCCACCGAGGCGAGCAAGCTGCCGAAGATCTTCTTCGTCAACTGGTTCCGCCGCGACGACAGCGGCCGGTTCCTGTGGCCCGGCTACGGCGAGAACAGCCGGGTGCTCAAATGGGTGTTTGAGCGAGTTGCCGGAACCGCGACGGCGCAGGAGAGCCCGATCGGGTTGCTGCCCAGCGCCGGTCAGATCGACACGGCCGGCCTCCAGGTGAGCGATGCAGATATGACCGACCTGCTCTCGGTTGACCGGGACGGCTGGCGACAGGCGGTCCCCCAGATCCGTGAGCACTTCGCCAAGTTTGGCGACCGGTTGCCTGTCGAACTGCTCGAACAGCTCGATGGACTCGAAAAGGCTCTCGCCGAGGGCTGACTCCGACCCTAGGCCATCAGACGATAGCCGAGCCCACGTACCGTCACGAGGAGTTTCGGGTCGTCGGGGTGGTCCTCGAGTTTCACCCGGAGCCTCCGGACGTGCGCGTCCACCAGGCGGGAGTCGCCCAGGTACTCATAGCCCCACACCAGCTCGAGCAACTGGTCGCGTGAGAGCACGGCGCCAGCGTGGTCGGCGAACTCGCAGACGAGTCGGTATTCGGTCTTGGTGAGGCTCAGTTCCTTACCGGCCTTGAGCACCACACCCTGCTCACGGCGGAGTTCGACGTCGCCGAAGACCGAGGACCGTGCCGGCGCGGCCGGCGCCTCGTGCAACTGCACTCGCCGGAGCAGCGCCCGGATCCTGGCCGCTAGTTCCTTCGCAATGACCGGCTTGGTGACGTAGTCGTCTGCGCCCGCCTCGAGACCCGCAACGAGGTCATAGGTGTCGGTCTGGGCCGTGACGATGATGATGGGGACAATGCTCGTCGCCCGGATGGCCCGGCAGACCTCGAAGCCGGAGAGGTCCGGCAAGCGCAGGTCCAGCAGCACCAGTTCGGGTTCCCGCATCTGGAATGCGTCCAGTCCGGCACGGCCCGTCGGGGCCTCCCGAACGGTGTACCCCTCGTCCTCGAGCGCGAGCGTCAGGGCGAGCCGGATGTGGTCGTCGTCCTCGATGAAGAGCAATTCGTGCACAGTCCGGTCATTCTGGCCGCCCGGCCACAGATTTCTCACTTGTTACAGAACCCGCACAATACGGGCGCTGACCTGTCACATAGGGATCGCATCATGATGACGTTCACGCTGCCCCGGTGAGGTGCCTTCCTCCCCCTGGTGCCTCACCGGCCAGCGAGACCCTGCTCCCGGTCGGCTGTGTGCCACCCGCGACCCGGAGATGGAGCATGCTGGAGGGGTGCCGCTGCTCTCAACGAGGATTCAGAACCTCCACCTGCCGCGGAGAAAACCCGGCCTGCGGGCACAGGTCACCATTTTTTTCCTGCTCACCGGTCTGGTCGTGTCGATGTCGCTGTCAATCATCACGTACGCCGTCGCTCGGAACTACCTGATCAGCCAGCGCCAGAAGACTGCCCAGAGCCAGGCCTTCACCAATGCGGCGCTCGTCCAGACGCGGGTGAGGGACCTCCAGGACCGGGGACTCTCGCAGGTTCGGGCCATCGACAGTGTCACCACCGAACGCGACGGATTTGCCCTTCTGGTCCTCGTAGACGGCGCAACCGTGACCCGCTTCTCCAACCGACCACCGCTGGAGGCCACCCTGCCCAAGGACCTGCTCACGCGCGTCGGCAGCGGCGGACTGTCCGGCACCCAACAGTTCTCGCTCCAGTCACCCTCCACCCGATTCGCGTCGCTCGATGGTCAGCCCTACCTCGCTGTCGGCGTGACGGTACCCGGCATCTCCGCGAGCTATTACGAGGCCTTTCCCCTGTCCGGCGTGCAGCGCACCCTGCGCGTGATCGCCAGTTCTCTCATCATCGCATCGGCAGTCACCACTGCAGCGGCCGCCGGGCTCGGTCTCTGGAACAGCCGCCGTCTCATGCGGCCCCTCTCGCGGGTGGCCGGTGCCGCGGGGGAACTCGCTGCCGGGGCCCTCGACGTCCGTCTCGAGCGCGAGGACGACCCCGACCTCGACCGACTGGCCGATTCCTTCAACGCCATGGCCGACGCCGTGCAGACGAGGATCCAGCGCGAGGCGCGTTTCGCGTCCGACGTCAGCCACGAACTTCGCTCGCCCATCACCGCGCTCAGCGCAGCCGTCGACATGCTCGACGCACGGCGCAACGAGTTCCAGGGCCGCACCGGGCAGGCACTCGACGTCGTCGTCACGCAGGTACGACGGTTCGACCGGATGGTGCTCGACCTGCTCGAGCTCTCACGTCTCGATGCCGGCGCCACAGAGGTGAACCTCGAACCGCTCGTACCCGAGGACACCATTCGTCGCATCGCACAGCGATACGGCTACGCGGACGTTCCCATCGTGACCGGACCTGGCGTGAACGATCCGGTCGGTCTGGACAAGCTCCGGCTCGAGCGCATTGTTGGCAACCTGTTGGACAACGCAAAGCACCACGCCGATGGTCCGGAACGAATCACCGTGGACCGGATCGACGGTGACATCCACATTGCGGTGGAGGACGCAGGCCCGGGTGTCACCGAAGAGGAGAAACTGCGGATCTTCGAACGGTTCGCCCGAGGCACCGCAGCACGTCACCGCGTCGGGACCGGTCTGGGGCTCGCACTCGTGGCCGAGCACGCCGCCGCGCTTGGGGGTCGGGCCTGGGTGGAGGACCGCCAGGGGGGCGGGGCACGCTTTGTCGTTGCCGTACCGGCAGGAGCACCCAAGTGAGCCGGTTCTCAGCGCTGGTGGTTGTCCTGGCCGTTGCCGCACTGGCTGCCTGCGGCGTCACCGACACCGGCGAGTTCCGGGAGATCCCCGAGAACGAGTTCCCTGCAGGGCTCAGAGCAACGATCCCGCCCACCACCACGACCACGACGACTACCACCACGCCACCGGGACCGACCACGACGGAGCCCTCGGTCACGCTCCCCCCCACGCCCACCGAGATCATCCAGATCTTTTACGTGCAGGGAATTCGAGTCCGTGCCGTCTCCATCGAGGAGCGCTCCCCTGTGCTCGTGCAGCGCAAGCTGTTCGAGCTCACCGAGCGCCGGGGCATGATGTCGAGCGAGCTGCGGCTCGCTACCGTGCTCCCTGCCGGGGCGATCCTCAACGGGGACATCAAGCGCGGCGTCACCAGCGTCGAACTGGGCTCAACCCTCGACAGCGTGCTCCCCGAGGACCTGCCACTGTTCTTTGCCCAGATCGTCCTCACGGTGCTCCCGCCGAGCCGACAGGGGCAGGTGGTGTTCACCCTGGACGGCCAGCCGTACCCACCCGTGAAGGCAGACCAGACGGTGCTCGAGGCAGGAGCGCCCGTGGTCTGGGAGGACTACGAGCAACTGATCTTCGGCGAGCCGCAGCCGCCGGTGTCCACCACCACGCTCTTCGGCCCGCCGTGACAACCGATCAGTAGCCGAGGCGCTCCACGCGGTCCGGCTTGCGCTGCCAATTCTTATCCACTTTCACGTGGAGCTCGAGGAAGACTCCTGCCGGCAGTTGCTTGCGCGTCGCCTCCCCGACCTCTTTGAGCACTGAGCCACCCTTGCCGATGACCATGCCCTTTTGGCTCTCGCGCTCCACGATGATCTCGCAACGGACCCTCGGCCACTCCCACTCGGTCACCCGCGTGGCAATCGAGTAGGGCAGTTCGTCATGGGTGATCCGCAACAACTGCTCCCGAACGAGCTCCGCTACCCATTCCTCGTCGGGCAGATCGGTCACGGCATCGTCCGGGAAATAGAGCGGACCCTCGGGCATGCGACCGCCGAGGTACTCCACGAGCGCGGCCACGCCCTCGCCCGTCCGCGCCGAGACGGGGAAGTACGCCTGCGCGCCGATCTCGGCCGCGCGCTGAAGTTGCAGCATGAGTTCCTTGGGCCCCACGCGGTCGATCTTGTTCACCACGATGACGGCCTTGGAGACATCGAACCGGCCGGCGACCCAGTGGTCACCCTTGCCGATCGGCTGCGTGGCATCGACAACCAGACAGACCACATCGGCGTCACCGGTGGACTCGAGTGCCGTCGCGTTCACCCGTTCGCCGAGTGCGGTGACGGGCTTGTGGAGTCCGGGCGTGTCCACGAAAATGATCTGGGAGCCAGGACGGTTCAGCACGCCACGCACCCGGAACCGGGTGGTCTGTGGCTTGTTCGACACGATCGAGACTTTCTGCCCGCAGATGGAGTTGACGAGGCTCGACTTCCCTACGTTCGGCCTGCCAACAAGAGCAACAAAACCTGACTTCATCGACGCTGTCCCCCGTTGCCTCCGAAACGGCCGTTGCCGTTGCCGTTGCCCTCGCGGGCACCATCATCCTCGGGGAGATCAACGCTCGGCAGCACGCTGATCCGCACGCGTCGGATCCTGCGGCCGAGCATCTCTTCGACCGCGATACGCCAACCGCCGAAGTCCACGGCCTCACCCAGCGACGGTACGTGCCCTAGCCTGCCGAACACGTAACCACCGATCGTGGCCCAGTCCGTATCCGGCAGGTTCAGCGAGAGCAGTTCGTTTACGTCGCCGATGCTGGTGCCACCCTCGATGAGGTAGTCGCCGCTGGCCTTGCGCTCGACGTCCTGCTCCTCGGAATCGAACTCGTCCGCGATGTCACCGACGAGTTCCTCGATGCAGTCCTCGAGCGTTACCACACCGGAGAACTCGCCGTACTCGTCCGCCACCATCGTCATGTGCGACTTGTCGGCCTGCATCTCGCGCATGATGTCGCCGACGGGCTTGTTCTCCGGCACAAAGCGAACTGGGTGCGAAAGCTCCGTGACCCTGACCGAGCCACGCCCCTCCCGTTCGGCCTTCATCAGGTCCTTCGCGTACACAACACCGATCACGTCGCCGTCGTCCTCGTTCATGACAGGGAGACGGGAGTAGCCCTGCTCGATCGCCACGTCAAGGGCCGCAGTGATGTCGTCGAACGCCGACACCGTCACGATGTCCGGCCGCGGGGTCATCACCTCACGGACGGTTGTATCGCCGAACGTGATGATGCTCTCGATGAGCCTACGCTCCTCGTGCTCGATCACCATGTCCTCGGCGGCCGCCTCGACGATGCCGAGTAGTTCCAGCTCCGAGACGAACGGGCCCTTCTTCAGGCCCTTTCCGGGCATGATCCAGTTGGTGAGCCCGATGAGCCCCGTGGAGAGGATCCGCACGGGTGGGAACCGCGAGATGGAGAGCGCCGGGCGAGCCGACAGCAGTGCTGCCTTGTCAGGGAAGAGCACTGCGTACGTCTTGGGGATGGACTCGGCGAGGATGAAGAACACCACAACGTTCGCCACAAGACCGATCACTGCGCCGCCGGCACCGAAGCTGCTCGCCACGATGCCCGTCAGGAACGCCTGTGCCGTCTGAAGCACGTTCACGGTGAGGAGCACCGGGTTGACCCACTTCTCGGGGTCCCCGGCGAGCCGGACGAGCGCCTTGCCCGAGCGATGGCCCTGCTCGGCGAGCGCGATCGCCTTCGGTTTGGTCATCCGCGACAGACCCATCTCAGCGAGGGACAGGAACGCGAGCAGGAAGAGGATGACGACGACGATGACCAGCATCCAGACGTCGCCCGTGGTGAAACCAGTTGCGTGCATCAGGCGGGGTGTTCCTGGCGGAAGCCCTCGGGTGCGGGGCCCTTCCAGTGGAACTTGACCAGCAGGCGGAGTTCCTCGGCACGCATCCGCGCCCGCTCCCCGTCCTCGGCGTGATCGTGGCCCATCACGTGCAGCACGCCGTGCACCACGAGGAGAGCAAGTTCGTCGTCGAGGTTGCCGGCATGTGTTGGGGCCTGGGCAAAAGCAACCGCAGGGCACACCACGACGTCACCAAGCAGGAGCGGCAGGTCAGAAGTGTCCACCTCTTGTCGTGAGGGTCCCCGACTGGCGCTGCCGGGACCCGAGACAACCTCGACGTCCGAGGCGTCGATCGGGAAGGCCAGCACGTCGGTAGGACCGACCGAGCCGAGGTACTCCTCGTTGAGCGCCGCAATCTCGTCGGTGTTGACGAAGATGAGCGACAGCTCAACTGCGCCGCGCACACCGAGATCGGTGAGCACGTCAGTCGCCAGATCCCTCCAGCGCTCGAGCACGATCGCCACGTCTCCCTGCTCGTCCGCAGCGAACACCTCGAGCTCGCCGTCGCCGCCGACGCGAGGGGTCCCGGCCCGACGGGGTCGATGATCCTCAGTCACGACTTCGCCTCGTTCCGCTCGTACGCAGCGACAATGTCGCCAACGATGCGGTGACGCACCACGTCTTTGCTCGTGAGGTGAACGAACGTAAGTCCCTCGATGTCGGTGAGTATCCGCTCGAGCCCGATCAACCCGCTGCGGCCGCCGGGAACATCCACTTGGGATACGTCACCGGTAACCACCACCCTCGACCCGAACCCAATGCGCGTCAGGAACATCTTCATCTGCTCGGGCGTCGTGTTCTGGGCCTCGTCCAGGATGATGAAACTGTTGTTGAGGGTGCGACCACGCATGAACGCGAGCGGAGCCACCTCCACCGATCCCTTCTCGAGCAATCGCTGGGCACCCTCGGACTCCACCATGTCGTGCAGCGCGTCGTAGAGCGGACGGAGATACGGATCTACCTTGGCCATCAGATCGCCGGGGAGGAACCCGAGCCGCTCTCCCGCCTCGACGGCTGGGCGGGTGAGGATGATCCTCGCTACTTCCTTGGTCTGGAGGGCGTGAACGGCCATCGCCACGGCGAGCCAGCTCTTGCCGGTGCCGGCGGGTCCGATCCCGAACGTGATGACGTTCTGGCGAATTGCGTCGACGTACCGCTTTTGGCCAGCAGTCTTGGGGCGTACCGGCTTCCCCTTCGCTCCACGCATCAGCTGTTCAGCGAGCACGGCGCTCGGGCGCTGGTCCTCGTCCACCATGTCCATCGAGCGCCGGACGGCGGTGGAATCGAGCGTGTGGCCCTGTTGCACGAGCATGACTAGTTCCTCGAACAGCCTCCCGACCTCGTGTGCGCGATCACCGACAATCGTGATTTCGTTGCCCCGCACGCGGATCTCGCAGCCGGGGTACGCGGCCTCCACCTGGCGGAGCAGTTCGTCTCGAGAACCGACGAGCGGTGCCATGAGGTGACCGGCGGGCACCACCACCGTGACGGTCGACGTTGAGGTGGTCATTGGGGGTTTCGGCGACTTCGCAACATGTATGACCCCACGGTAGCGGCCCCGGAACGACCTGCGGCGTAACCTCGGGGCATGGCCAGCAATACGGTTTCGGACATTTTCGACCCCTCTGCGTGGCGTGAGGTCCCCGGTTTCGGCTTTCAGGACATCACGTACCACCGTGCCGTGGACCAAGGCACGGTCCGCATCGCATTCAACCGGCCGGAGGTGCGCAATGCGTTCCGCCCAGGGACCGTTGATGAGCTGTATCGGGCCCTCGATCACGCCCGCATGAGTACCGACGTCGGGTGCGTGCTGTTGACCGGCAACGGGCCATCCCCGCGTGACGGAGGTTGGGCATTCTGCTCCGGCGGGGACCAACGGATCCGCGGCAAGGACGGCTACCGCTACGCCGAGGGCACCACACCGGAAACCATCGACCCGGCGCGCACCGGTCGCCTTCACATCCTCGAGGTGCAACGACTCATCCGCTTCATGCCCAAGGTGGTCATCTGTGTGGTCCCGGGTTGGGCGGCAGGCGGTGGGCATTCCCTCCACGTGGTGTGTGACCTCACGCTCGCCTCGAGGGAACATGCCCGGTTCAAGCAGACCGACTCCGATGTCGCGTCGTTCGACGGTGGTTTCGGGTCCGCGTACCTCGCGCGTCAGGTCGGACAGAAGTTTGCCCGGGAGATCTTCTTCCTCGGTGACGAATACACCGCCGAGGATGCCTACCGGATGGGCATGGTGAACGCGGTGGCCGACCATGCCGCGCTCGAGGCAACCGCGCTCGAGTGGGCCCGCAAGATCAACAGCAAGAGTCCGACGGCGCAACGGATGCTCAAGTTCGCGTTCAACCTCATCGATGACGGACTCGTCGGCCAGCAACTGTTCGCCGGCGAGGCAACCCGGCTCGCCTACGGTACGGATGAGGCACAAGAGGGTCGCGATTCCTTTCTCGAGAAGCGTGACCCGGACTGGTCCGCCTACCCGTATCACTTCTGACCGGCGGCAGGCGGTAACAATTGTGGACGAACGGGATCCCGTAACCCCGGGAGGCATACGCATGGACCCCGCGTCGCTGTCGTGGCGGTTTACGCGATCGTCGGGTCCGGGCGGTCAACACGTCAACACAACCTCGAGTCGCGTGGAGCTCCGCTGCAACCTCGAACTCGCGGGGCTTCCGGCCGCGCTGTTCGAGAGAATCACCGCTGCCATCGGGGAGACCGAGGTACGCGTCGTCTGCAGCACCGAGCGATCGCAGATGCGCAATCGACGATTGGCACTCGAGCGGCTGGCGGTCCGCCTCGATGACGCAGCCGAGATCCCCATCGAGCGCCGAGCGTCCCGTCCGAGTCGGGGGCAGCGACAAGCCCGCCTCAACGACAAGAAGCACCGTGCCACCCGCAAGGCGGACCGAAGATGGCGACCCTCCGGGGACTGAGCGGCCCCGACGCGACGACTGGATGACACACTGTGAGCGTTACCACACCGGCCAGAAAGGCTCGTCATGAGCACCCTTGGTTCCGCTTTTTCCGGGCCCCTCGTTGCCGACACCGGCCGACGGGATGGGGCGACGCAGGCCGACCGCCGCTTCCCCATCGACGCGATGGTCACTCCGCTCAATCGGGAGCGGGAACACGGGTCGATGGACCGCGGGGGTCCGCTCATGCTCGTGCCTGAACATGCGCACACCACTGTGCGGCGCCACGGGGCCTATGCAGCGGACCGCAGCGAGGCCCTGCTGTGCGTTGTCCAGATGGACACCTCGGTGGCCCTGTCGGCCATACCGATCCTCCACCCGGAGCAAGCGCTCCTCGTCTCCCTCGGTCAGGTTGCAGGATGAACAACATCGTCGGCGCCGGCACGGTCGGCTTCGCTACGGGCGCATCGCTCGCGGCCCACGGGTACCCCATTCTCTTCGTCGACTCGTCCTCAGCACGTCGGGCGGAGCTCTCGGCAGAAGGCTGGGACGCGGCGCCTGCTCCACGGTTTGGCTCCTCGCGTACCACTGCGTTCGTGTGCATTCCCACACCCGCCGACGATTCGGGGTACCACCTCTCGGGGTTGGAGCAAGCCGTCCGGTCGCTCGTCCGCGCTGCGCACAACACTCCGGGGACGGTCGACGTGGTGATCCGCTCGACAGTTGCTCCCGGCACGTGCGACGGTCCGGTGACAGCATGGATACGCGACGAGGCACCGAGCCGCTCCAAAACAGACTTCCCCGTCGTTCACTGCCCAGAGTTCCTGCGCGAAGCCCATGCACTCGATGACGCAAGGAGCCCTCGGTCCATCGTGATCGGGGCAACGGACCCCTCGGCGCGCAAACGGCTCGAACGGTTGATGTCTGGCTCGGGCGCGCCGGTAGAGACCTTCGACACCGCCACCGCAGCTGAACTCGTCAAGTGTGCTCACAACGCCTACAACGCGACGAAGATCAGTTTCTGGAACGAGATCGAGACGATCGCTCGACACCTCGGTATCGACGGGCACGCCGTTGCGAAGGTGGTCAGCGTGACCGCTGAGGCCTCCTGGAACCCGGACTACGGGATTCGCGGTGGAGCCCCCTTCGCCGGCAGTTGCTTGCCCAAGGACATCCTCGGCCTCATCTCCCGGTTCCGCGATCTCGGGCTGGCGCCGAACGTCTTGACCGCCGTGCACGACCGCAACCAGCACGTTGGCCCGCCTTGAGTCGACACTCCGCGCCGATCGACGCTGTGGTTGTCGTCGAGGACTGGGCGCACCGACCCTACGGGCACTTCCCGAACCGCTTCGCGGAGCTTGCAGACGGACTGGCCGACCTTGGCGTCCATGTCGAAGTGCTTACCTCTCGCGGTTGGTTGCACAGCAACACCCGAGCACACCGCTGGACCGTGCACTCCTACGGCAGGGTTTCTGAGGCCCTCGCGAGAGCAGCCTTCTGGATCGAATTTCGCGCTGACCGAAAATCAAGAGCCCCGGGGCCTGTGATCATCGCACTCGTATCGCTGCTGCGAACCGCCGCCGCCTGGCACGAGGCGCGCCGGGTGGCGCAACGCATCGTGCAAACCGGCGCGGCACAACGCTGCGGAATCGTGCTGCTCAACATGCGCAGCACTCCCTCCGTCCTCGCTCGCGGAAGCCGTGCTGTTCCTTGGATCGTTCACCAGTTCGCCGTCAACTCGCCCCTCGCATTCGTCGACCGGGTGCGACTACCCTCGCCCGCACGACGCACCTCAGTTCGCTCTGCCTGCGCGCTTGCGGTGCCGTCACCGGAATGGGTCCCTCCCCTGCAGCGCCGTCTGCCCTCGGTCACAGTGGCCCCGGTGAGGCTCGCGGGGGTTCGCCCCGTTCGTGCGACGTCTGGGGACAGCCGTGCAGCGCTGGGCCTGCATCCGGAGGCGTCAGTCGCATTGCTCTTCGGCACGCACATCGCCGACCACGACCCCCTGACGGTGGTTCGAGCACTGGCGATGCTCGGGGACTGGCAGTTGCTCGTGGTCGGGTCGGTGAACCAGATGATCGACAGCGCGATGGCCGACGATGACCCCCTGCTGCGTCGGGCAATTCGCCTCCGGGGAACCGTCTCCGAGGAAACACGCGACCACGCCCTCCGGTCGGTCGATCTTTCGGTTCTGTCCTTTGCTGCCGGCTACTCACTCAATTCGGGAACGCTGATGGACGCGATCTCGTACGGCAAGCCCATCGTCGTCTCGACCCCGTCCGCCGCGGCGGAGGTGGTAGTTCGCTATCGGATCGGAGAGACGTTCCTCGCTGGGGACGCTGCGGACCTGTGCCGGGCGATCCGAGCCGTTGACCACGGATCGATCGGCTCATCGATGGCCGGCGCCCAGGAGGCCCTGAACAACCGGCGAATCGCCACCGCTCACCTCGAACTGCTGCACGACCTCGCACGCGGCGATGGGCGCCTGCTTGCCGAGCGGAGTTCAACCGTCAGGCCGTGAACCGCGGCCCGTCGAAGCGCTCCGACCACGTGAACGTCTCGACTGGCTCCCGGCTCAGCTTCTTCGGCAGCCTCACGGGCCACCCCACGAGCACGAGTGCGGCAAGGGCCCAATCCTGCGGAGCGCTAACTAGCGCCCGGACGGCCGCCTCCTCCTCCGACAGGAGCGTGGTGATCCTCGTTCCGAGACCCTCTGCCCGCGCTGCGAGCTGAACGTTTTGGATGAACGGGAACACCGAGCCGCCAGCTACGACGCTCGGCCTCCCGGCCTCGCTGTCGGTCACCGCAACGACCGACATGTCCAGCCACACCACAAGGTGAACCGGAACCTCGTCCATCGACTCGGCCATCCGGGTGGCATCCGCAACGCGACGCTTCCGGTCCTCGCTCATGGTCTCGTCCGTGCCGTAGTGCTCGTTGACGTACCGCATCCACGGCGCCACGTACAGGTCACGCAGCGTCCGCTTGGTGTCCGCGTCCCGTACCACCGCAACACGCCATCCCTGTCGGTTGCCTCCGCTCGGCGCGAAGCGTGCGCTGTCGAGGACGCGGTGCAGCACCGCGTCCTCGACCGGTAGGTCCAGATACTCGCGGCAGCCCGGCAGGTTCCGCATCGCTGCAACCAGGTCCGGCTCGGCCAGCCCACCGGCCGCTGCAGCTGTCGTATTGCGCTCAGACATTCAGGTAATTCAGCTTCGCCCCAGCGCACTTCCAAGGCATCTTCAGCAGCTTGCCCGTGCCGGAGACCGTGATGTACGCGGTTTTGAGGTCCGGGCCCCCGAAGCAGACGTTGGTGGTGAGGATGTCGCCCGTGGGGAAGAAGTCGACCAGTTCGCCCTCCGGAGAGATGACGGAGATGCCGCCATTGACGAGCGTGGCCACACACACGTTGCCGTCACCGTCGACCGCGAGCGAGTCCAGCAGCTGGAAGCCCGGGAACCCGTACAGGCACTGCCAGGTATCGACCATTCCCGCCTCTGCAAGCTGACCGGGACCTTCGACGCGGCGGCGCATGATGCGTCCCGTCCACGTCTCGGCCCAGTACAGGATCTTGCCATCGGGGGACAGCCCGATGCCGTTCGGCTCGTGTGCAGGGAAGACCACTTCTTTGATCATCGATCCGTCGGCCTTGGCGTAGTAGATCCCGGTCAGGGTTGCGGTGCGGTCGTGGGAGTATCCGTGATCCGTGAAATAAAAGCCGCCTTCGGTATCAAAAACGAGGTCGTTCGGCGCTGCGAGACGGACGCCATCGCAATGCGTGTACAGCGTCGTCACCTTGCCGGTGCTGATGTCCACAGTGTCGATGCTGCCGCCGCGGTACCGGTCCGGACCCGAGCCCGCCGGGAAGGTGAGGCCGTCCATGTCCACGGGGAAGAAACGTGCTCCGTTGTTGCAGATGTACACGAGACCACCCGGGCCGATAGCCGCACCGTTGGGTCCGCCGGGAACCTCCGCTATCACCTGCTTGGTGCCGTCGGCAAGCACCCGGGTCAGACGCGGGCCGAACATCTCAACCAGGATCACCGAGCCGTCGGGCATGGCGATCGGGCCTTCGGGGAACGCAAGGCCAGCGGTGACTTCGGTGAGTTGTGCCATCAGGATTCCTCCATACAGGGCCCCCGAACCCCGTGCCGGAGGCGACGCCCGAAGATACCGCAGGGTCACCCAACGGAAAAGTGGCAGGCCAGGAACACTGTCCCGACCGACCGATCGGCCTTTCGCCGGGCGCCCAACCGTGTGTACTGTGCCATCTGACACTTGCTCGCGCCTGCGAGCTCCGCATCACGCAAGGGAGACGGTCATGGCCCAAGAGCCCGATCTCAAGGTACTTCTGAAGAATTCCCCCAAGAACTGGGGCAAGTGGGGGCCCGACGACGAAGTCGGATCGCTCAACTATCTGACACCGGAAGTGGTCGTCAAGGCCGCAGGCAGCATCAAGTCCGGCAAGGTTTTCACCCTGCAGGTCAAGATGGCCAACCCCGAGGGCGACCCGGTGTGGCCCGGCCGGCAGGGCGCAACCCGAATCAACGTTATGGACGCCGGCCACTACCACGCCGGCAAGGGACCCCTCTTCGCCGGCGGCGCTGAGTACGCCGACGACTACATGACTCTGTTCCTCCAGGGTTCCACCCAGTACGACGCCCTCGGCCACGTCTGGTACGACCACCAGATCTGGAACGGTTACGACTCCAAGACCACCATCGGTGGCCTCTCCAAGGCCTCGATCCTGCCGATCGCCGAAAAGGGCGTCGTCGGCCGGGGAATCCTGCTCGATATTGCCCGTTTCCGGGGCAAAGAAGTGTTGGACGTCGCCGAGACCTTCACCCACGAGGACCTCATGGCCTGCGCCAAGGCTCAGGGCTGCGAGATCCAGAAGCGTGACATCCTCATCGTCCGCACCGGTTGGATCGCCAAGTTCTACAAGGTGAGCCGCGAGGAGTTCTACGGCAACTTCGTGGAGCCGGGCCTCACGCACAGTGATGCCCTCGTCAACTGGTTCGCCGACATGGAGATCCCGAACCTGGTCACCGACACCATCGCCAACGAAGTCACCGTCGATCCGGTGTCCGGCGTCGTCCTGCCGCTCCACAACGCCCTCATGCGCAACCTCGGCGTGACCCTCACCGAGATTGCTTGGCTTGACGACTTGGCCGCGGACTGCGCCAAGGACGGCCAGTACACGTTCCTGTACGCCGCCGCGCCGCTCAAGGTGGTCGCCGGAACTGGTGCCCCGGTGAACCCGATCGTCATCAAATAGCGACTAGCATCGTTGCGCCGACCGGAATCCCGGCTGGCGAGCAACCCTGCCGGATGTCGTGACACCTGGCAGGTTCCGGACAAGTGTGACTTTTTGACATCTGTCCAACTCCGTGGGAGATCCTCATCCCTCACGGGGAAGTCAATTACCATCAAAGCGCTCGATCACCCGATCGAGCCGGGTCCCGAACCATCGGGGCTTCATCCAAACAATCAGGGGGATACATGAATCAGACGCGTAAGAAGCGTTTGGCCGGTGTTGTCGCCGTGACCACCGCTGCAGCACTTGTTGCTGGTGCTTGTGGAGCCAAGAAGGAAACTTCTGAGGCCACCACCACCGCTGCTGTAACGGAGACCACGGCCGCAGGCACCGAGACCACTGCCGCAACGGACACCACCGTTGCAGGCACCGACACCACTGCAGCCCCGGCTGCAACTGACCTCGCCGGCATCCTCGGCTGGGACAACTCACTTGCTGCCGTGAAGTGCAACTTCGGCTCGGTTCTCGCACTGACGGGCCCCGGCTCGTTCTACGGCAAGACCATGAGCCGCGGTATCGACCTCGCCATCGCTCTCATCAAGGAAGCTGGCGGCCCCGAGTTCTCCGTCGAGTACTGGGACCACAAGTCGGGCGACCCGGCTGCCGGCGTCACCGCAATGACCGAGATGGTCGCCAAGGGCATCAGCGTGAAGCTTGCTTCGTACGTTGACGACCTCGGTGCGATGCTCGGCGACACTGCCAAGAACCACGTGTTCACCCTCGACGGTGGCGGCGGAACCTCGATCTTCGGTCAGGGACAGCCGTTCTTCTGGGGCACCCGTGCAATCACCCCGAACGACACCCTCCCGGGCGTGTTCGAGTGGTTCAAGCAGACGTACCCGGACAAGAAGACCGTCGGTCTCATTGGCTGGGATCTCGGTGGCACCATCAACGACATCATCAAGAAGGACGTTCTCGCCAAGATCGAGAAGGCCGGACTGACGTTCAACGGGCTCTACGAGCTCACCGCTGTCGGTGCAAGTGACTACTCGCAGTCGATCACCAAGATCAAGGCCAACGAGCCTGAGCTTCTGATCGCTGGCATCTACGGTCAGGATCCGGGTTCGTTCGCGAACCAGGCTGCTACGGCTGGCATCAAGGCCCTCATCATGGGCTCTGAGTTCACCCCGGACGGCGTCAACGCATCGAAGGGCACGTACGACCAGAACGGCTGGACGTTCGCGTACGACTACTTCGACGCTGGCTCGGCCGACCTGAACCCGTTGGCGAAGTTGTTCGTCGAGAAGTTCACCGCTGCCAATGGTGAGGCACCGGACTTCTACGCCGCGAACTTCTTCGAGAACACGGTTCGCCTGTGGGAGCTCATGGCAGAAGCGAAGAAGTCGGGCATCGCCGACGACAAGCTTTGCAATGGCGACACCCTCGAAGCGGCAATGGAAGCAGATCCGACGCTCGTGAGCCTCTACGGTGGTACCCCCACCGAGGTCGGCACCAGCACGCACGACCTGACGACGCACTCCGTCGTCAAGCGTCCGATGGGTGCCTTCACGTACAAGGACGGCAAGGTTACGCCGCTTGCTTACTTCGGCATCGACGGTGTCGACTTCAAGATGGTCGGCTGAGGCCCTCCTTCCTGAAGTAGTCCGCAGTTTGTAGTTCAAGGGCGGGCCGGAAGGCTTCCGGCTCGCCCTTGGCATATCTCGAGTTATCGCGCCTGTGGGGGGCGCTTCTTCCGAAAGGAATTCCACTTCATGTTTGCCGTGACTATCGGGCGGGAGATCTTTGCTCAGCTCACCGCTAACGGCCTGTTCAGAGGGACCTCATACGGATTGCTCGGAGCCGGCTTTGCGCTGATTCTGGGCGTGACGGGTCGGTTTCACTTTGCGTACGGCCTCACGTACACGCTTGCTGCGTACTTTGCGTTCACGCTTCACGCCCGCGGGACCTGGGCGGGGCCGTTCTCCAACGGCATCCCCTTCATCATCGCCGGAATCATCGGCATCCTCGCTTCCTCGGTGGTCGGTGTAGGGATCGAAAGATTCATCTACAGACCGATCGCCAAACGCGCCGGGGCCACTGCCCTGCTCGCGATCTTTATCGCTGCTCTTGGTCTCGGCATCGCCGGCCAGAGCCTCATCTCGCTGCTCTGGGGCCAGCAGAGCGTCGGCTTCTACGACCGCGGCAACCACCTCACCAAGGTGGGCTGGAGGCTTTGGAAGGTGACCTTCGAGAACCTTGACGTCATCCAGTCGATCACCTCAATCACCCTGATCATCGTGTTCAGCCTGATCCTGCGCTTCACCCCGCTCGGCCGCCAGATGCGAGCGACCCGCGTGAACCCCGATCTCGCCACGATCATCGGTATCAACTCCAAGCGGATCTATCTGACGTGCTTCTTCATCGGCACGCTGTTCTGCGCAGTGTCTGCCTTCTGGTACGGCCTGCAGTACACGGTGAACCCCGACATGGGAGCACGCCCGGTCATCACAGCCTTCGTGGTGGCGTTCCTCGCCGGAACCGCCAGTTCCCCCATCCGTATCTTCCTCACCGGAGTTGCGCTCGCCCTGCTCGAGCAGTGGCTGTCGATGTTCATCTCCACACAGTGGACACAGACTGCTGTGTTCGTCGTACTCTTCGTCTACCTGATCTCCAAGTCAATGTCTGGAACTATTCTCGGACGTCAGGTCAAGTCCATCGTTACGTTCCAGTGGGCGAGGAGCTGACCCCATGCAGATTTGGCTGAACTACCTCGATCAGATCCTGATCATGACCACGTTGGGTCTCTCGCTCAACGTCCTACTCGGGTACACCGGGCAGGTCTCGGTCGCCAGCGCCGCATTCGGTGCTATCGGTGGCTACACCATGGGTTACCTGGTCACGAAGAACAGCGTCAACATCATCTGGACCCTGTTACTGAGCCTGGCGCTCGCCTTGATCGTGGGCGCGTTGATTGCCCTCGTGGCAATGCGCCTCAGCGTGGAGTACCTGATCCTGTTGACCCTTGCCTTCGGCAACGTCTTGATCGGCGTGGCCAGTGCCACGCCGGCTCTCGGCAGCACCTACGGCATCATCAAGATCAACTCCGAGCCGCACGAATTGAACTTCTTCGGTTGGACAATGGCTCGTCCGGTCGACTGGCTGTTGCCGCTCTTCGTCGTGCTCCTCATCACGTTCTTCATTTGCTGGCGCATGGGCGAGTCGGCCTACGGCCGCACCCTGAAGGGCATCCGTGAGGATCCGGTGGCCACGCGCTCGATGGGCAAGAACACCTTCAAGATCCAGATCATGGTTTTCGCCATCACGTCGGCGCTCACCGCTGTCGCTGGCGCGATGAACGCCGGTTGGCTCGGCGTGTCGACACCCAGCGTGTGGGGGTTCAACTTCTCCCTCACCGTCGTGGCCATCGTCATCTTCGGCGGCATGGCAAACCTCAAGGGCACGCTGATCGGCGGCTTCATCCTCACGGCGCTTGACCCGTTCCTGCGTCGTGTCATCAAGATGGATCCCGCCAAAGCGTTCTTGGTCCAGATCCTCATTTACGGCGTGCTGCTGGTGGTACTCGTGATGGTCCGTCCGGCGGGCCTCATGCCTGAGGGTCGCACCGTCTCGTCGTTCTTCCGCCGCAAGGACAAGTCAGGCCGGACCGAGATGATTGCTCGGACAGCGTCGACAGCCGAACCTGTCTTCGCCACCCGCAAGAGCGAGGGCGCAGCCGACCAGGCCACGCGTCACGCCAAGTGGGAGCAGGCCGAGGTCGTGCTCGAGGCCAAGGGCATCTCGAAATCCTTCGGCGGCATCGTCGCTGCGGCAGACCTCGACTTCGTGCTGAAGAAAGGCACCATCACCGCCCTTGTCGGCCCGAACGGTGCCGGTAAGACCACCGTGTTCAACCTGCTCACTGGCAACATCCCTCCCGACTCGGGAAGCGTCACCCTTCGGGGCAAGAACATCACCGGGCGCTCGCTCGACGCCGCTGCCCGCCAAGGTCTCGTGCGTTCGTTCCAGGACGTTCGACTGTTCCAACGGCTCACCTGCCTTGAGAACGTCGTGTTCGGCGTCCAGAACCAGGCGGGTGAGAAACTGAGCACTCTGTTTGGCCGTCCCGGTCTCGTGAAGGCCAACGACAAGGCTTCCTACGAAAAGGCTATGGAATGGCTCACGTTCGTGGGCATGCAGGACTTCGCAAACGTGCCTGCCGGTGCGCTCTCCTACGGCCAGACGAAGCTCATCTCCTTGGCACGTGTACTGAGCACCGAAGCCGAGGTGGTGCTCCTCGACGAGCCCGCTTCCGGTATCGACACCAAGTGGGTCGACAACATGCTCGACCTCGTGCTCGCCATCGCGGCTCAGGGCCGCACGGTTGCAATCGTGGAGCACAACCTCCGCGTGGTGACCGAACTGGCAGACCACGCCTACTTCATGGAACTCGGCCGGATCACGGCTGAGGGAACCATTGACGACCTCACCAACTCGCCCCGCCTGGCGGCGGCTTACTTCGGGACGGTATGACATGGCTGAGAACCTGCTCCGCACAGAGAACCTGCAGGCCGGCTACGGCAAGAAGCAGGTGGTGTTCGACCTGAACATCCGCATCGACAAAGCAGAGATCGTTGCCATCTTTGGCCACAACGGCAGCGGCAAGTCCACCTCAATGAAGACCCTCCTCGGCGTTCTTCCCCCGCTCGGCGGGTCGATCTTCTACGAGGACAAGGACAACACCAAGGCGTCGAGCCGTCAGAACGTCCGCAACGGGATGGCCCTCATCCCATCCGAGCGTTTCGTGTTCCAGGACCTCACTGTCACCGACAACCTCCTGCTGGGCGGCGCGAACGACCAAAACGCCGACCGCCGCGCAAAGCGAATGGAACTCGTCTACGAGATGTTCCCCATCCTCAAAGAGCGCAGTGCTCAGCTCGCCGGCACCATGTCCGGCGGCCAGCAGCGGATGGTGAGCCTCGGTATTGCTCTGATGAGCAACCCGAAGTTGCTGATCCTTGACGAGCCCTCGCTCGGCCTCGCGCCAAGCGTCGTCGAGCAGATCTTTAGCGTCGTGCGCAAGCTCATGCAGGACACCGGCCTGTCGGTGCTCCTCCTCGAGCAGAACGTGGGCGCAGCGCTCAAGGTGAGTGACCGTGGCTACGTGATGCGCTCCGGTCGGGTGGTTCTCGAGGAGAACGCCGAACAGATGCGTGCCCGCGACTCGTACTGGGACTTCTTCTGATGCCCGGCCTCAATCGCGAAGACGTAGAGGGATTCCTCTCCGAGCCGGGCCACATGCTGAGACTCGCCACGCTCGACGCGGACGGGATGCCGCGCAACGTCCCGATCTGGTACGTCGATGACGAGGGCATGATCAAATTCACCCCCCGGGCGCGCTCGGTCTTCCTCGACAACCTCCTGCGTGACCCTCGTTGCGCAATGACGATTGACGAGGACCCGCTCCCCTACCGCAAGGTTGCCCTCCAGGGTCGGGTTCAGTTGCTCTACCCGATCGGCCGTGACGACGAGTGGCGAGACCTCTACCGGACGATCGCCAAGCGGTACATCGACGACGAGGCAGCGGATGCCTACGTGGAGAACACCATCGACCAGCCTCGTGCGCTGCTCGGACTCCCCGTCTACGGAGAGGGAACCAAGCGGGTCACCTGGCGGATGCCGGTTGGCGATGAGGACCCGACAGGCATCTGGCACCGTCGGTATTACCTCGACAACACGATCATGGCAAACCTCGCGGACAACCCGCAGACCTGAGTAAACGGCAATAGCGCCGGAGAGTGCAAAGGGGCCCCGCCTTGCGGCGGGGCCCCTTCGCACTCTGTCGTTTGCACTCTGTCGATGGGTCAGCCGCGGAGCTGCTCGCCCCACACTGTCTCCTTGCGGAGGATGGGCTTGAGCACCTTGCCGCCTGCGTTGCGCGGGAGGGGTTCCTTGCGGAAGGTGATGTACTGCGGCACCTTGAAGTCCGCAATGAGCGTCTTGCAGAACGCCCGGATGTCCTTGGGGTCTGGGTTGGAGCCGGGCTGGGGCACGATGATCGCCCCGACCTTCTCCCCCATCATCTCGTCGGGCACCCCAACGACGGCTACCTCGAACACGTCGGGATGCTGCACGATCGCGCCCTCGACCTCTACGCAATACACGTTCTCGCCGCCGCGGTTCACCATGTCTTTCTTGCGGTCGACGATCTGGCAGAACCCGTCGTCGTCGAGCTTCGCGAGGTCCCCGGTGTGGAGCCAACCGTCCACGAATGTTTCTGCCGTCTGTTCGGGCTTGTTCCAATAGCCAGCCACGATGTTTTGCCCACGAATGAGCAGCTCACCGACACCAGTGTCGGGATCTACCTCGAACAGGTCGAGCTCGATGACCGGTGCGGCCAAGCCGACGGTCTCGGGCCGGGTGTCGCAGTACTCGTGCGGGAGGAACGTGGACACCGAGGCCGTCTCGGTGAGGCCGAAGCCGTTACCGAGGCGTGCGTTGGGCCATGCGGCCGCGATCTTCCCGACGACGTCAGCAGCCGTGGGGGCACCGCCGTAGGTGAGCACTCGGACGCCGCTCATGTCGAAGTCCTTGAAGTTCGGCTGGTTCATCGCCAACCAGTAGATGGCGGGCACCGACACGCACACGTTGATGCGCTCCTCCACGATGGTCTTGAGGAACAGCTGCACGTCGAAGGCCGGCATGATGACCGCCGTGCCGCCCTTCATGACGGCGATGAGCAACTGGCTGTTGCAACCGGTGACGTGGAACATCGGCACGGAGATCAGGTTGCGCATCCGCATCCCGTCGGGAAGCCTCATCACACGGTTCACCGTCTCGCAGTTGGCGAGGAAATTCTCGTGGGTGGTCATGGCGCCCTTAGGGAAGCCAGTGGTGCCGCTCGTGTAGAAGATGGCCCCGAGGTCCTTGCCACCGCGGTCCCGGTGAACGGTCGGTTCGGCATCCGGCAGAGCCTTGTCAGCGGTGAAGACATACTTCGCGCCGGAATCAGTGACCACGTAGTCCACCTCTGCCTCGCTGAAGCGGGTGTTGACCGGCACAACGACACCGCCCGCCATGAGCACCCCGTAGAACGCGTATGCCCAGTTGTTCCCGTTCGGGAGGTTGATTGCAACGCGATCGCCGGGGGCGATGCCGATCGCCGCCAAGCCGCCAGCCACGCGGGACGAACGGTTCCAGAGCTGTTGGTACGTCACCCGCTCCCCGCCGAGTTCGTAGAGCGCCTCCTCGGAGCCGTAGGCCCCGACCGTGTTCTCGAACTGCTCGACGAGCGATTTCGGGAGATTGTCGTAGCCAAGCGTCCCGTCGGGGCGACGTACGACGTGCGCCATGTCGTACGGCAGGAGCTTGGGCGTGCGGCCCTCTTTGACGATCATGGGATTCCCCTTGCACTTCGGGCGCCGGGGAGCCCCGCCGCCGCATTGACGTCGCCCATGCTAGTTGCCATGCTTTTGACCGGGAGACGCGGCGACTGCGCTTGCTGCACCCGGGAGGATCCGTCATGTTGATCGCTGACATCGTGCGCTGGCACGGCAACAAGACTCCGTCCAAGGAAGCCATCAGGTGGGCAGACCAATCGATGACGTTCGGCGAGTTGCTCGAGCGGGTCAACCGGGTGGCCAATGCCATGTCGCGGATCGGCAAGGTCGGAGATCGTGTCGGCATCCTCGCCGAGAACCTCCCCGAGTACGTCGAGTGCTACTACGGGGTTCCCGACGCCGGCATGGCGCTCAACTTCCTCAACTACCGCCTCCACGCCAAGGAATGGACCTGGATCCTCAACAACGCCGAGGCGAACATCCTCGTGGTCCAGGAAAAGTTCCTCGAGACCATCGAGCCGTACCTGGCGGACATCCCCACGCTGCAGCACGTCATCGTGATCGGAAGCGGCCACGAGAAGTACCCGTCCTACGAGGACGTGGTCGGAGCCGCAAGTCCGGAACGGGTCGACCGCGACGTGGACGAGGACTCGACCGCATGGCTCCTCTACACGAGCGGCACCACGGGTTTCCCCAAAGGCGCCATGATCACCCACCGCAACCTGATGATCTCGGTAGTGAGTTCGGTGATCGAGACCGAGACGAAGCCCGGGGACATCAACCTCCTGGCGTTCCCGCTCTGCCATGTGGCCGGCTTCATCGTTCCGATCACCCATTTCCGTGGCGGCACCATCGTGCTGTGCCCGATGTTCGAGCCGGAACTCTGGATGCAACTTGTCGACGAGCACAGGATCACCATCACGGCGCTCGCGCCGACGATGTTCAACTTCATCCTGCAGCACCCCAAGGTAAACGACTATGACCTCAGCACCCTTCGCACCATCGGGTACGGCGCAGCCGCCATGCCGGTCGAGGTGCTCCGCAGGGCCATCGCCCGTTTCGGTCCGGTGGTGGCGTCCGGCTTCGGTATGACCGAACTGGGTGGCAACGTGCTCGTCTTCCCGAAATCCGATCACGTGCGTGCCATCAACGGCGAGGAACATCTGCTGCTGTCGTGTGGCAAGCCGATGGCAATGGCCGAGGTGAAAGTTGTCGACGAGAACATGAACGAGTGTCCCCCCGGTGTGGTCGGTGAGATCATCGTTCGAGGTGAGCAGACACTCAAGGGCTACTTCCGCAACGAGGAAGGCACGAAGAAGGCGTACGAGGGCGGATGGTTCCACACCGGAGACATGGCGAGGCGCGATGAAGAAGGCTTCTTCTACATCGTCGACCGCATGAAGGACATGATCCTCACCGGCGGTGAGAATGTCTACAGCCGAGAGGTCGAAGAGGTGCTTTACACCCACCCTGCCGTTTCTGAGGCAGCGATCATCGGTCTACCGGATCCCGTCTGGGGAGAGAGCGTCACCGCCGTGATCGTCCTCAAGCCCGGGATGACCGCCACCGAGGCCGAGATCATCGACGCGGTGAAGGATCGACTCGCCGGTTACAAGAAGCCCAAGCGCGTGTTCTTCATCGACGAGATGCCCAAGACCGTCAGCGGCAAACTCATCAAGAAGGACCTCCGCGAACGCTTCCGTGCTGATGCTCGGCCATAGCCTCCGCTCCGCTTCGGCATAGGCCTCGTGTTCACTGCTGCTGGCGCAGCGACGCTCACAGAACCCGCTGATGCTCGGCCATAGCCTCCGCTCCGCTTCGGCATAGGCCTCGTGTTCACTGCTGCTGGCGCAGCGACGCTCACAGAACCCGCTGATGCTCAGCCATAGCCTCCGCTCCGCTTTGACAGCCATCACGGCGGGGGCCAAGATTTCCTCTGGTTTCGCGACCGACGGGTCGCACGCTAAGGAGGATTCCCATGCTGATCGGTGACGTCGTCCGCTGGCACGGACACAAGACCCCTGGAAAAGAAGCAATCCGCTGGGACGACCGATCAATGACCTATGGCGAGCTGCTTGCGCGCGTGAACCGGGTCTCCAACGCCATGGCGAACCTCGGCAAGGCCGGCGACCGGGTCGGCATCCTCGCCGAGAACCTGACCGAGTACGTGGAGTGTTATTACGGCGTGCCCGATGCCGGCATGGCGCTCAACTTCCTCAACTACCGCCTGCACCCCAAGGAGTGGGCCTGGATCCTCAACAACGCCGAGGCGAACATCCTGGTGGTGCAGGAGAAGTTCCTCGAGGCCATCGAGCCCCACCTCGCCGGGTGCGAGACGCTCAAGCACGTCATCGTGATCGGCAAGGGCACCGAGAAGTACCCCTCGTACGAGGACGTCGTGGGTGCAGCGAGCCCGGACTACGTCGACCGCAACGTCGACGAGGACTCCACGGCCTGGCTGCTGTACACCAGCGGCACCACCGGCTTCCCCAAGGGCGCGATGCTCACCCACCGCAACCTCATGGTGGCGGCGCTGAACTCGGTTATCGAGTACTCGTACGGCAACCTCGAGCGCAACCTCGTGGCCTTCCCGCTGTGCCATGTGTCCGGCTATTCGGTCACCTGCACGTTCTTCCGGGGCGGGATGATCGTTCTCTGCCCGATGTTCGAGCCCGAGCTGTGGATGCAGCTCGTGGAGAAGCACCGCATCACCACGACAGCAATGGCTCCCACCATGCTCAACTTCATCCTGCAGCACGCCAATCTGGAGAAGTACGACCTCTCGTCGCTGACCGGGATCGGCTACGGCGCTGCCGCTATGCCCGTCGAGGTACTGCGCACGGCGATCAAGAAGTTCGGCCCCATCGTGTTCTCCGGCTTCGGCATGACCGAGTTGGGCGGCAATGTGCTCACCTTCCCGAAGTCCGATCACGAACGCGCCACCAAGGGCGAGGATCACCTCCTCCTGTCCTGCGGCAAGCCGATGGTGATGGCCGAGGTGAAAGTTGTCGACGAGAACATGGTCGAGTGCCCGCCCGGTGTCGTCGGTGAGATCATCGTACGAGGTGAGCAGACGCTGCTCGGGTACTTCCGCAACGAGGAGGGCACCAAGAAGTCGTACACCGACGGCTGGTTCCACTCGGGCGACATGGCCAAGCGCGACGAAGAAGGCTTCTTCTACATCGTCGACCGTATGAAGGACATGATCCTCACCGGCGGCGAGAACGTGTACAGCCGCGAGGTCGAGGAAGTGATCTACACGCACCCCGCCGTCTCCGAGGCCGCCGTCATTGGACTCCCCGACCCGACGTGGGGCGAGAACGTCTGTGCCGTCATCGTGCTCAAACCCGGCATGACCGCGACCGAGTCCGACATCATCATGGCCGTGCGCGACCGTCTTGCCGGCTACAAGAAGCCCAAGCGCGTGTTCTTCATCGATGAGATGCCCAAGACCGTCAGCGGCAAGCTGATCAAGAAGGACCTCCGGGAGCGTTTCAAGGACGCCTGATCCGCGTCCCACCCCGAGTCCCCCCCCCCACTCACACAGGAGCAACAGCATGGATCTTTCGCGCATTCACAGCCTTGACGGCAAGGTGGTGCTCATCACCGGAGCCTCGTACGGGCTCGGTGTCCTCTTCGCCGAGATCGCAGCCTCGGCAGGTGCCGACCTCGTCATCACAGCGCGCTCGCTGGACAAACTCCAGGAGACCAAGGCGATGGTTGAAGGCCTCGGCCGGCGTTGCCTCACCGTCGCCAGTGACGTCACGTCGTACGAGGACTGCGAACGCGCCGCCAACGAGGCCATGCGCGAGTTCGGCCGAATCGACGTGCTCGTCAACAATGCGGGTTGGGCCGACGACCGGCTGATCCGCACCGAGCACACCGAGCCGGAGGTGTTCGCCAAAATGGTGAATACCGACCTCATCGGCCTCTTCTACATGACCCGTGCGTGTGCACCCCACATGCTGCGCGGGGGCGGCGGCAGCATCATCAATCTTTCGTCCATCTTCGGTAACGCAGGTTCGGAGAACCGCACCGCTGGGTACTTCGCGGCCAAGGGCGGAGTCAACCAGCTGACACGTCAGCTCGCGTGCGAGTGGGGCGACCGCAACCTCCGGGTGAATGCCATCGCCCCGAACTTCTTCGTGTCCGAGATGACACGGCAGTTGCTCGAGGACTCCGGCATGGCCAATTGGATGCGCAGCCGTACCCCGATGAGAAGGATGGGCGAACTGCCCGAACTGGTCGGGCCGTTCCTGTTCCTCGCCAGCGGGGCGTCGAGTTTCGTCACCGGCGTCGTTCTCTCGGTCGACGGCGGCTGGAGCGCGAGTGGTGGCTACGCCCAGCTTCCCCAGCCGTGGGACGAATGGGGCGGCGAGCTGAGCAAGCCGATCACCCCCAACAGCTGAGGGCGTCTACCGGCCGTCCATCGGCCGGTGCTGCGTGATGTAGAACGGCTGTTCGCGCCACGGCGTGCCGGCCATGATCCCACCATCGACCATCTGGGCCGTACCCGTGATCCACTCGGAGTCCGACGACGCGAAGAAGAGCGCTAGGGCCGCAACATCCTCGGCCTCTCCCGTCCGGGCCAGCGGCTGCTTCGCCGCTGTGCGTTGACGGGACTTCTCAACACGCGCTTGGGTTTTTTCTTCCCCGTCGGCAGCGAGTCGCACACCACCGGCGAGCGGCGTGGCGATGTATCCCGGACAAACCGCGTTGACGCGAATACCCCACTCGGCGAGTTCGAGTGCAGCGGTCTTGGTGAGCATCACCACACCGGCCTTGGCAACCGAATACAGATGGTTTCCGACTCCGGCAGTGAAGGAACACATCGACGCCGTGGAGATGATCGACCCGGAGCGCTGTTGCTTCATGATCGGCGATGCGTGTTTGATGCCGAAGAACACGCTCTTCAGCAGAACGTCCATCGTGGTGTCGTACTCGTCACTCGAGGTCTCGTCGAGCGGCCCGCTCGCTCCCCCGAACCCTGCGTTGTTGAACAGCACGTCGAGCCTGCCCCAAGTGTCCACGGCGGTCCCGATTGCCGCAGCCACATCGTTCTCCAACGCCACATTGGTATGCCGGAACACGGCATGCGGGCCGAGCTCTGCTGCCAGAGCCTCGCCGGGTGCATCCTGAATGTCGCAGATGACAACCTTGGCGCCCTCAGCGACAAATCGACGGACGGTGGCCGCTCCGATCCCCGATGCACCGCCGGTTACCACCGACACCAAACCCTGCAACCGACCACTCATCGCTTCCCCCTCTGCTCCTCTCCGATGCTAAGGGTCTCGACGACCGCGACACCGCCAATGCCCACCAATGAGTTAGGTACAGTTCGCCAGTGCCCTCGTTGCAAGCGACGACCGCGAAGACCCCTCGTGCGATCCGTGTCGCCCTGACCTCGCCGTACCGGCGACTGTTCCTCGGGGAGACACTCGCCACGGCTGCCTCCACCGCGGTCGCGTCGGCATTGGCGATCAACGCAGTGATGAACGGGGCCAGTGCATTCGTCGTTGCCCTCCTCGTGGCGCTCATTGCGGTACCGGTGGTGGTGGTGTCGCCACTCGTACGACCAACGATCGAGCGTTACGGCATGTACCGAACCCTCCTGTGGACACACGGATTAGTGGTCGTCGGGTTGGCCGCTGCAGCGGCCTGCGCACTCACGAAGTTCGGGGCGCTGTACCCCTTCTTCGTCCTCGACGCACTTATCGGCATTGCCACCGCCTTTCACGGACCCGCCGTGTTCGCGTCGCTGTCCTGGTTTGTCGGAGAAGAGCAGGTTCCTCTGGGTATCGCCACGGTGAACCTCCGGACGGCGATCACCTGGATGGCCGGTCCCCTCTTCGGTGGGCTGTTTGCCGGCGTCGCAAACGGGGCCCTGGTGCTTCTCGCGGCCGCGGCCGTCACCACACTGTCAATGCTGCCGTTGCGCACCCTTCGCACCACGTTCGTGAACGGGCAACGGGATCTCGCCGAGCGTCAACAGCACGATCCGGGTTGCGTGTCCCAGTCCATCGCCCTCGGCATCGCGGCTGCTGAGGTCAATGGACTCTGCATGCTTACCCAAGCACCGGCCACCGTCGATCGACGTTTGTGGTCTCTACTCAAGGACCGCGACGTCAGGTTTGCGCTGATCCTCTATGGAACGAGCTACGCAACCCTCGGAACCTTCACCATCCTGCTCACTCCTTGGGCCCGGGCAGACCTCCACCTCTCGGCTGCGGCACTCGGGACGGTGCTCTCCCTCAGGTCCGCAGCGTCCATGCCTGGCCCCCTGCTCAGCGGCTGGTTCGTTAGGCACCTCGGCATGAGTCGCACACTCGTGGCGCTCGGAGTGGCCACCGGGGCAGCAGTCACGACTGTCGCTATCCGGACACACTGGGATGCCGTCGCGGTGGCGGGCGTGGTCGCCTATGGGGCGCTCTTTTACTGCCTGACGTCCGGCGTTTTCACCACCCTGTTCACGGTGGTCGTCGGTCCGGGCCGGCGCGCCGAGGGTGCAGCGCTCTTTGCACTCGTCAAGGCTTCTTCAAGCATCGTGTTTGTCGCACTCAGCCTGTGTGCGAGGAGTTGGGGAGCGTCACAGATACTCACGTGGTGCGGAGGCGCGGGGATCGCCTCTGCGGTTCTCCTCCGAGCAGCAGCACGAGGTCCGTGGAACCGTCTCATGTCGGCATTTCGGGTCCAACGTGAACTCGCTGTGCTCGCAGCAAGCCGCGAGCACTGACCTCCGGCGATCCCAGATTCCCAAGGGGCACTCTCAACCGGGCGGCCGGAGCAAGCGGCACCAAAAAGAGCACTCGCCCTGCTCGCGACCCTCGCCGCGAACAGGGCGAATCTGCCCATCTTGGAGGCGACGCTGGGAATCGAACCCAGGTACAGGGCTTTGCAGGCCCTTGCCTAAACCACTCGGCCACGTCGCCAACGGTGCTTACGCACCGGACTGCAAGGCTAGCGGCAGGGGCCTGCCGTCACTCGCTCCGGGATCCCTGCGGCCGCAGCCGACAGGGGGCACGCAGTCAGTGAGCCACCATCGGGATGGCGCGAACGCTGCTGCGTCGGACAAGGAGGTCGACCGTCTGGCGGTGCACCTGCTCGAGCAGAACGTCCTCGTCCACACCCAGGGCCCTGCCACCCGCCACGACCTCGCGCCCGGCAACGAACACGCTGCGCACGTCACTCGCCCTCGCGGCATACACGAGGTTCCAGAGCACCGGCTCGTGCCCTTCAGCCACCGCGATCGGCATCAGGTGCGGCTGCCAGAGGTCCACAGTGATGAGGTCAGCCTGCTTGCCCACCTCGAGTGATCCGATCTCGCGCTCCTGACCGAGCACACGGGCGCCGTCGATGGTGGCCATCCTCAGCGCCTCTGCCGCCGGGAGCGCTGCGGCATCCAGTGACGCGTTCTTCTGCAGCAGCGAGCCGAACTTCATGTTCTCCCACTGGCTGAGTGCGTTGTTGGAGATGCTCCCGTCGGTGCCGAGCCCCACATTGATCCCCCGCTTGCGCATGGCCGTGAGGTCCAGCGGTCCACCACACGCGAGTTTGGCGTTGCTGACCGGACAGTGGGCCACGCTCGTCCCGGTCTCGGCGACGAGGTCGAGTTCGCGCTCGTCGAGCCAGACGCAGTGGGCGAGCACGGTGCCGGGCCGCAGGATCCCGTACTGCGCGAACTGGAGCACCGGGCGCTGTCCGAAGATGGCCTCTACTGCAGCCACCTCCTCCTGCTGCTCGCTCGTGTGTGTGTGAATCGGGACGCCGTACCGCTCGGACATCTTGAGCGCATCACGGAACATCTCTGGCGAGCAGTACGTGATGTGCTCGAGACCAACCCAACACCGAACCCGTCCGTCCGCTGCACCGTGGCACTCGCGAAGGAGGTCCTCCGTGGTGGCGAGCGTCTCGAAGAACTTCTTCGTCGGGTGGTCTGCGGCATAGGGGACGAGATGCACCCGCAGGCCGAGTTGCTCCGCTGCGCGGGCACCCTGCGGCAGGAAGCGGTACATGTCCAGCACCGTCGTGGTGCCACCCTTCAGCGCCTCGAGATA
>WLJO01000028.1 GCA_009701715.1 Actinomycetota bacterium | reverse complement strand
CGTGGAACGCAACGGGGAACTGCTCACGCTCACGGCTCTGCTCGGCACCCGAGAGGGCTGTGCCTCACAGGGGTATCTCGGCGTGCGGCCGGCGTCGCAGACGGGGACGATCCAGCGCAACCCGGTCGAGGGTGTCGGCGAGGGTGTGAAGTTCTTCGGGACGGCCGCTGCGGACACCGTGACCGGCATCGTGAAGGTGTTCGGACCCTCCGGCGTGGGCCGGATCTTCCGCACGGTTACCAAGAGCGAGTGCGATGATCTCGCCTCTCGTCCGGTGTCGATCATCGGAATCAGCCAGATCGGCGGCCAGGCAGTGAAGTCCGGTGCCCAGGCGACGATCATGCTCATCTCCGTGGTCAACCTGGCGCTCGGCATGCTCAACCTCCTGCCGGTACTGCCCCTCGACGGCGGGCACCTGCTGATGACAGCCATCGAACGGATCCGTCGTCGCAGGAACCCGAAGTACGTCATTGACTACGCCCGTGCTGTTCCTTACTTCGGCGTGGCCATCATTGTGATCGTGTTCGTGATGTTCTCCGCGCTGTATCTCGACACACTGCGCCTGTTCTAGGAAATGGTGACCATGTCCCAGACACACCCATTCGGCCGCCGTGAGACGAGACAGATCATGGTGGGCAAGGTGCCTGTCGGTGGGGGCGCGCCCATCACGGTGCAGTCGATGACCACGACGAAGACGGCCGACGTGGAGGGAACGCTGGGGCAGATCTATGCACTGGCCGCAGCGGGCTGTGACATCGTGCGTTGCACCTGTAACGAACCCGAGGCTGCTGAGGGTCTTGCGCACATCGTTCCCCGGTCACCTATCCCGGTCATCGCCGACATCCATCACCAGTACAAAATGGCGCTCGCTGCGCTTGAAGCCGGCGTGCACGGCCTGCGACTCAACCCGGGCAACATCCGCCGCCCCGAGCACATCAAGGCTGTCGCGCAGGAGTGCAAGGACCGCAACGTGTCGATCCGTATCGGCGTGAACGGCGGTTCGCTGGATCCGGCTCTCTATGACAAGTACGGCGGCATCACCCCCGAGGCAATGGTGGAGAGCGCGCTGCAGGAGATCGCCTACTTCGACGAGGTGGGTTTCGACCTCGTGAAGATCAGCGTGAAGGCATCCAACGTGCCGCTCATGGTGGAGGCGTACCGGCAGCTCAGCCTCGTGACGAACCACCCGCTGCACCTCGGTGTCACCGAAGCCGGGCCGCCGCCCGCTGGGCTCGTGAAGGCCACTGCTGGCATCGCCGCACTGTTGCTCGAAGGCATTGGTGACACGATCCGCTACAGCCTTACCGCAGACCCAGTGGAGGAGGCCCGTGCCGGCCGTCAGTTGCTCGAGGCACTCGGGTTGCGCGAGCGCAAGAACGTGGACCTCATCGCCTGTCCGAGCTGCGGTCGGGCCGAGGTGGACGTCATCGACGTAGCCAAGCGGGCGATGGACGCGTTCGCGGACCGCAAGCTACCGCTGCAGATCGCCGTGATGGGCTGTGTGGTGAACGGGCCGGGGGAAGCTCGTGAGGCGGATCTCGGTATCGCTGCCGGCAACAAGCGCGGTCACCTCTTCGTGAAGGGCATCAACGTCGCGGTCGTGCCCGAGTCCGAGATGGTGGAGGCCCTTGTCGAGTGGGCCGAGTTCATCAATGAGCACGGCACCGAAGCGGCAATCGCCCGGGCGGACGTTGCCAAGGCAGAGCGTGAGGCCCGGCTGGACCGCGGAACGCTGCTCCACGAGCAGGGTGATGACGCGAACCGCGCCAACGAGAAGATCGTCGAGATCCGCAAGCGAGTCTCGGGTTCCTGAGCCCTCAGGACGCGTGACGCTCGTCGCGTGCCGGGATGATGCGCGTACTGCGTCAGAGCACCGCAGTCACACGACAGCCCAGTCCACCGGTCCACTCGACCACGCTTCCGGGTTCGGCATACCACGCACCGGTATCCCCGCCACCGGACAGCCGCACGATGATCTCCGGGCCCGTCGTCACCCAACGGTCCGGGCCAGCGAGTCCCTGCACAGCAAAGGCGTCGGTGGGCACCGGGTACCACCCTGTCGGCGTGGGCGCGAGCACCTCAGGGGTGCTGGGGGTGGGGTTGAGCACCGTCACGAGTTCGGTGACGTCCACGTGCTTGAGCGTGAGCCCGCCGCGCATCACGTTGTCGGATGCCCCCATCACCTCTACCCCGACCCCCTGCAGGTACACGTGGAGCAGGCCGGCGTAGAGGAACAGCGCCTCGCCCGGCTCGAGCACGACGTGATGGAGGAGTAGGGCCACCAGTGCTCCCGGGTCTCCCGGGAAGTCTGCGGCCAGACGTTCATAGAGCGGGTGGTCGAGTTCGATGGGGGGACGACTGCCGAGCAGCCACGCAACCGTTGCCGCCGGCCCGAGCAGACGGAGGTTGTCGGCAATCTCGTCACCGCCGCATGCCTCGAGGTCGGCAGCGCTCTCCTCCACAGGCCGGAATCCGCAGAGGATCTCGAATCTGGTGACGGCCAGCAGCAGTTCCGGCTTGCCGTACGGGTCCCGGTACAGGCGCTGGGGGTCGGTCAGGGGCACCCGTAGGCGCTCCTCTCGCGCGTACCCCAGGGCTGCCTGCTCCTCGGTCGGGTGCGCCTGGAGCGACAGGGGTCGGGCGGCGGCAAGCAACTTGACGAGGTAGGGCAGACGTCCGGCGAGCTCGGCAAGGGGGACTGGGGCATCCGAAGGGGTGGCGGCCATCGTGCGTCCACCGGGATGTGTGCCCCACCACAGTTCGGCCCACGGTCGCCCGTCCGGCTCAATGCCGAGCGCGGCGGGAATGGCGGAGTCCGAACCCCACGCGTAGTGCTGGGCGGCGCCAATCAGCCGAATCACGGCGTCAGCCTACGGTTTGGCCGCTATCATCCAGAGACGGTATTGACGTTCTCTTGAACGGCGTGGGCCTTGTGCCCGCGCCGTTGTCGCTTACGGGCAGGGAAACGTCAACTGCACAGGTTCAACCGAAGATCGAGAGAAGAGGTGAGGAGATGGCCGACAGCCCCGCAATCGCGCGCGTCGCAGCACTTGTTGCCCCGATCCTCGCGGATCTCGATCTCGATCTCTACGACCTCGACTACGGCGCCGGCCTGCTCAAGATCACGATCGACAAGCCCGGTGGGGCCGATCTCGAGGTGATCGCGCTGGCCACACGACTGATTCGGCGGGAGTTCGAGCACTCGGACCCGGTCGCAGGCGACTACACCCTGGAGGTGTCGAGCCCCGGCATCGAGCGCTCGCTTCGCCGTCCGGACCACTTCACCCGGGTCATCGGTGCCACGGTGAGCGTGCGCCTGCGCGATGTCACCAATGAGGCCCGTCGAATCCAGGGAATCCTGGTAGCGGCAGACGACAACGGCATCACCGTGCGCTCCGACGAAGCACCCCACGACGAGCGAACCGTGCCGTACGACCAGATCGACCGCGCCCGCACAGTGTTCGTGTGGGGCGCAGCAGACAAGGCCAAGCGCGGCCCGGCCGTCCCCAAGCAGGCCAGCACCAAGCCGCCAACCAAGAACGCTTCACCCAAGAACGCCGGTCCGAAGAAGGCTGCATCGCAGCCGAACGGGCCGTCCGACACCCCTAATCAGGAGGTCTCCGCATGAGCAACCTCGACATGGCCGAAGCCGTCCGTGTCCTGGCGGCCGAGAAAGGCATCTCCGTCGACACGCTGCTCCACGTACTCGTGGACGCGTTGGCGACTGCCTACAAACGCCGTCAGGGTGCCGCCGACGAAGTGGTCGTGGAGATAAACCCCGACACACTCGAGTTCCGCTTCACTGCGTACGACGTGGACGAGGACGGCAACTGGGTCAACGAGCGCGACGACACGCCCAAGAGGGAAGAGATGGGCCGCATTGCCGCCCAGACCTTCCGTCAGGTGATGGGTCAGCGCATCCGCGAGGCCGAGCGTGACCGCAAGTTCGAGGAATACGCCAACCGCGAGGGTGACATCGTCACGGGCATCATCCAGCAGACCGACAGCCGCTACACGCTGCTCGATCTCGGCAAGGTCGAGGCACTGCTACCCCAGGCTGAGCAGGTTCCCTTCGAGCGCCCCCAGCCCGGGGACCGGGTGAAGGCGTACATCGTCGAGGTCCGTAAGACCGCCAAGGGCCCGCAGATCGTTGTGTCCCGCACTCATCCGGGCCTCATCAAGCGCCTGTTCGAGCTTGAGGTCCCCGAGATCGCCGACGGCATCGTCGAGATCAAGGCATGTGCCCGTGAACCAGGCCACCGCACCAAGATCGCCGTTTGGTCCAACGACCACAATGTGGACCCGGTGGGTGCGTGCGTGGGTGCCCGCGGTGCCCGCGTCCGGATGGTCGTCAACGAACTGCGCGGCGAGAAGATCGACATCGTCCCCTTCAGTGAGGACCAGCAGGACTTCATCGCCAAGGCCCTGTCGCCGGCGAAGGTCAAAGAGGTGCGGATCGACGAGAACACCGGCCGTGCCGAGGTGATCGTCCCGGACTTCCAGCTTTCGCTCGCCATCGGCAAGGAGGGCCAGAACGCCCGCCTCGCCTCCCGTCTCACCGGCTGGGCCATCGATATCAAGAGCGAGCAGCAGCTCGCCGACGAGGTTGCCGGCATCTCCTACGACGAGACCGGCCAGGAGTACGAGCAGGGTCAGTGGGCAGAGAACGCCGAGACTGGGCTGATGGAATGGCACGCTTCGGACGGCTCGGTCATGAGTCGCGAGGAGTGGGAGAACGCCACCAACGCCCCTGCAGCAACCGAGGCCGGTGGGGCCGACGCCTGATACCCGTACTCCTCTTCGCACCTGCATCGGGTGCCGCCAGGCCAAGCCTGTCGGGGAACTGATGCGTTGCCGACTGAGCGCAGACGAGCGCGCCCTCTGTGGTGCGGCCGCAATGCGTGCAGGCGGTCGGGGTGCGTGGATTTGCGCAGGCTCGGTGACATGCTTCGATACGGCGGTGAGCCGTGGTGCATTCGCCCGTGCGTGGAAGCGCCGGGTCGATGTTGCCGTACTCACCGATGTACGTGGAGTGTTCGGTCATGCGGACACCCAAGTGAGAGGATTGCGTTCCGCCGGATTGGCCGGCAGGACCGCAGGGACGAAAGGCTGAACGGACAACGTGCCGAAAAACATCCGGCTGCATGAGCTCGCCAAAGAGCTCGGAATGACCAACAAGGAGGCCCTGGACCTCTCGATGGTCCTTGGCGTCCCCGTCAAGAGTCATTCCTCCAGCATCCAGGAGGCACAGGCCGACCGGATTCGTCGTCGCGCCGAGCGTGACGGCCTCACCCGACCCGAGCAGCCGGAGGAGCCCAAAGTCGTCAAGGCCACCAAGGCCCCCTCCAAGAAGGCTGCTGCCAAACAAGACGACGAGGCTGACGCTTCCGTTGTCGAGGCTCCCGCTGTTGAGGTGTCTGCTCCGGCTCCCGTGGTTGAGGCTCCGGCTCCGGCTCCCGTGGTTGAGGCTCCGGCCCCGGCTCCCGTGGTCGAGGCTCCGGCCCCGGCTCCCGTGATTGAGGCTCCGGCCCCGGCTCCCGTGATTGAGGCTCCGGCCCCGGCTCCCGTGATTGAGGCCCCGGCACCGGTGGTTGAGGCACCTGCACCTGCTCCGGCACCGGTGGTTGAGGCACCTCTCATTGAGGCACCCGTCCCAGTGGTCGCGGCTGCTGCCCCGACCCCCGCATCGGAAACGGTGCCTGCAGCACCCGTCGAGGAACCTGTCGCAGAATCACGCGTCATCAAGAGCACGAGGCCAGGCCCAGATTCGGCTGCACGCCCGGCTCCGCCCGTTGCCGCTCGTCCCCTGCCGCCCACCGGGTCCGCTCCGGTGCGCCCGCCCGCTACCCCCGGTCAGCGTCCCCCCGGACCGCTGCCTGCTGGCATGCCGCCCACACGTCCCGCAGGTGCGGTTCCCGGCGGCCCGCGCCCCCCGATGCCCACGGGCCGTCCGATCCCGCCGCCGCCCGGTGGCGCTCGCCCGATGTCGGCATCGGGTAAGCCGATTCCGCCCCCGCCCGGTGGCGGTCCTCGTCCCGGCAGTGCGCCCGGTGGTGCACCCGGCCAGCGTTTCGGTGGTCCCGGCCAGCGTCCCGGCGGTGCCCCTGGCGGCCCGCGTCCGGGCGGATTCGGTCAGCGTCCTGGTGGCGGCCCTGGCGGTCCGCGCCCCGGTGGCTTCGCTCCCCGTCCCGGTGGTCCCGGCGGTGGTCCCGGCGGCCCTGGCGGATTCGGTCAGCGTCCCGGTGGTCCCGGCGGAGGTCCCGGTGGCCCCGGTGGCCCCGGTGGCGGTCCCGGTCGTCCTGGTGGAGGCGGTCGCCCCAGCGGTCAGCGTCGTGCACCCAAGAAGCGTGGCGGACGTCGTCGTCGTGACATGGACGAGTTGCAGCCGCATCTCGGCACCAATTACACCCGCGATGATGCACCCGTTCCCGAGGGCACGATCGTCATCGAGCGTGGTGTGTCGGCCCAGGAGTTCGCTCCCAAGGTCAACCGCACGGCAGCGGACCTCGTTCGTTTCCTGCTGAAGAACGGCGAGATGGTCACCGCGACCATGACGCTTTCCGACGAGCAGATGGAATTGTTCGCGCTGGAGATCGGTGCCGAGATCCTGCTCGTCGAGCCGGGCCAGCAGGAAGAGCTGGAGCTCCAGGCGCTGTTTGACGACAGCGATGACGAGATCGAGGCGTTGCAGCAGTCCCGCCCGCCCGTGGTCACCGTCATGGGCCACGTCGACCACGGCAAGACCACACTGCTCGACAAGATCCGTAACGCCAATGTGGTTGCCGGCGAGGCCGGCGGCATTACGCAGCACATCGGTGCGTACAAGGTGCCCCACGACGGCGGAGCGATCACGTTCATCGACACCCCGGGACACGCCGCGTTCACCAAGATGCGCGCACGTGGTGCCCAGGTCACCGACATCGTGGTGCTCGTGGTGGCGGCGGACGACGGCGTGATGCCCCAGACCGCCGAGGCCATCAACCACGCAAAGTCAGCGGACGTCCCGATCATCGTTGCGATCAACAAGATCGACAAGGAGAACGCCGACGTCGACCGTGTGATGGCGCAGCTGTCCGAGTACGAACTCGTCCCCGAGTCGTGGGGCGGCGACACGATCACCGTCCAGATGTCTGCCCAGCAGAACCTCGGCGTGGACGACCTGCTCAGCCAGTTGCTCGTCGTTGCTGAGCTCGAGGAGCTCACGGCCAACCCCACGGGGCGCGCCAAGGGCATCGTGCTTGAGGCCAACCTCGACACCGGCCGCGGCCCCGTAGCCACGATCCTCGTGGACAAGGGAACGCTGCGTGTCGGTGATCCGATCGTTGCGGGTGCGGCCTGGGGTCGCGTCCGGGCGATGATCGACGACCAGGGTCGTCAGATCAAGGAAGCAGGCCCGTCCACCCCGGTTCAGGTGCTCGGCCTCTCGGCCGTGCCCGGCGCCGGCGACGAGTTCCGCGTTGCCCCGGACGACAAGACCGCCCGTACCGTTGCCGAGGCACGCGAACAGCGCAGCCGCCTCACCAATCAGCGCGGCGATGCTCGTGTCCAGAAGGGCGTCAAACTCGAGGACATCTTCAGCCAGATCCAGGCGGGCGAGGTTGCCACGCTCAATCTCTTGCTGAAGGCAGACGTGCACGGCTCGCTGGAAGCCGTCACCGAGTCCCTCCGCAAGCTTGAGCGGGACGAGGTGAAGCTCTCGTTTGTGCATCGCGCCGTCGGCGGCATCACCGAGAACGACATCTCGCTGGCGTCGGCAACGAACGCCACGATCATCGGCTTCAACGTCCGTCCGGACCGCAAGGCCCGCGAGATGGCCGCCGCCGAGGGTGTGGACATTCGCACCTACGAGATCATCTACAAGTTGCTCGAGGACATCGAGCGAGCGATGGTCGGCATGCTCGCTCCCGAGTTCGAGGAAGTCGTTACCGGCGAGGCTGAGGTGCGCGAAGTGTTCCGTGTGCCAAAGATCGGTGCCATCGCGGGCTGCCTCGTGCGCTCGGGCGTCATCACGCGTGGCTCCAAGGTTCGCTTCATCCGCGACGGCGTCATCATCTGGAAGGGCTCCATCAACTCGTTGAAGCGCTTCAAGGACGATGCTCGAGAGGTGCGCGAGGGCTTCGAGTGCGGTATCGGCCTCTCGGACTTCACCGACCTCAAGGGCGGGGACCTCATCGAGACGTTCGACGAGCGGGAAGTCGCTCGCGTCTGACGCAAGCGCCATGACCCGTCAGCGTCGCCCCAGCAGCAGCAGTACGCACCGTTACCCGCGGTCTGCGCGTCTCAACGAACTCCTGCGTGAGGTCCTCGCGGAGGAATTGAACCTCATCGATGACGAACGTCTGCTGTGGGTGAGCATCACCCAGGTAGATGTCGACTCCGAGATGAACCACGGCACCGTGTACTTCGACTCCATGCGCGGGCCCGAGGGCGATGCCGAAATCATCGAGGCGTTCACCGAGAACCGCAAGCGCCTACAGGCTGCAGTGGGGCGTCAGGTCCGCGCCCGCAAGACCCCGATCCTTGCCTTCCGTCCCGACGAGGTCATCCGGGCAGCCGAACGGATCGACAAGATCCTGCGCGAGAACCCGTCACCGGCCCGGCCCGACGAACCCGAGATCGAACCCGAACCCGAGGCCGAGTAGGGCGTTGGCCAGACGCCGACCCGCAACGGTCCACGGGTTCCTCGTCATCGACAAGCCTGCTGGCATAACGAGCCACGATGTGGTGGCGCTCGTACGCCGCCGCCTCGACGAACGGCGTGTCGGGCATGCGGGAACACTCGACCCCGATGCGACGGGTGTGCTGCTCGTGGGCGTCGGCAACGCAACTCGCCTGCTCACCTTTCTCGTTGGTCACGACAAGTGGTACGCGGCCGAGGTGGTCCTCGGCACGGAGACATCCACGTTGGACGCTGCCGGTGAGGTGACCGCCCGTCACGACATGGGCGCGGTGACGCTCGACGACGCCCGCCGGGTCGTTGCGGAATACCTGACCGGACCGATCCTGCAGATACCGCCGATGGTGTCTGCGCTGAAGGTGGATGGCCGTCGCCTCCACGAACTTGCCCGCGAGGGGATCGAGGTGGAGCGCGAGCCGCGCCCGGTCACCATCCATCGCTTCGAGGTGTCGGAGGGGCCCGAACCGGGTGTGCTGAGTATCGATGTCACGTGTTCCTCGGGTACGTACGTGAGGACCCTTGCGGCTGATCTTGGACACCTGCTCGGCGGTGGGGCACACCTGCGCAACCTCCGACGGCTTTCCTCCGGCGGGTTCCATGTCGGGGAGTCGGCTCCGCCGGACGAGGCACGGTTGCAGCCGATGCTCGCGGCGCTGCGCGGGATGACAACTGTTGCGGTCGATGCAGCGACTGTTGCGCTCGTGCACAACGGTCGGGTGCTGCCACGGTTCGCCGGTGATGGTCCGTGGGCGGTCACCGACGACGAGGGTGAGTTGCTGGCGGTCTACGAGGCGTTCCGTGCCGATGAGGCCAAGCCCGCCGTCGTGATCCCCGTCGCCTGACGAGGAGGGTGCCCGAGGTTCCGGGTACTAACCTTTCCGCTGTGCAGGTGTTCACCGACATCACAACCCGGCCTTGGGCGGGTGGGCGTTCGGTCATCACTATCGGAACGTACGACGGCATCCACCGTGGGCACCGTGCTGTCATCGAGCAGGTGCGCCAGCATGCCGCCCGACTCGGTGCGCAGTCGGTCGTCGTCACCTTCGACCCCCATCCCGCGTCGGTGGTCCGGCCGGAATCCTGCCCGAAACTGCTCACGGACCTGAACCAGAAGCTCGAACTGCTCGAGAGCACCGGCGTCGATGCAACCGTGGTGGTTCCGTTCGATGAGGAACGTGCGCAGGAATCAGCAGAGGAGTTCGTTGGCCTCGTGCTCGTCGACATGCTCGCAACCCGCGCCGTCGTGGTGGGGGAGGACTTCCACTTCGGCCACCAGCGCGAAGGCAACGTTGGCCTACTGCGCAACATCGGCACTCGCCACGACTTCGAGGTGTTCCCCATCGAGCTCGTGGAGCGGACCGACGGCGTGGACGAACCCGTGTCCTCCACCGCGATCAGACGGGCGCTCGCCGGCGGCAACGTGGAGACGGCGGCCCACATGCTCGGCCGCCCCTTCGAGGCACGCGGTCCCGTCGTACAGGGCGACCAGCGCGGTCGCCTCATCGGGTTCCCCACGGCGAACGTGGAGGTGCCCGTTCAGATCTGCCTACCGGCTGACGGTGTGTATGCAGGGTGGTACATCAGGGCTAACGGCGAGAAGCACCCGTGCGCGATGAACCTCGGCCGGCGCCCCACGTTCTACGAGCACGCCGACGTGTCGCTGCTCGAGGCACACCTCATCGCCTTTGCTGGCGACCTGTACGGGGAGCCGGCTTGTGTGCAGTTCACGAACTTCCTGCGCGGTGAGCGTAAGTTCGACGGCATCGACTCGATCCGCACACAACTCAAGCAGGACGTCGAGCACGCCCGTCAGGTACTCAGCCTCGGCTAGTGGTGTCTCGGGTCGACAGTTAGCTAGTCGAACTTGGGCCAGGTCCGCTTTTGACGGGTGCGTTGTCCCGCCTTGCCGAGCTTGCGGTGCTCGGAGAGGGCCCACTGGCGGCGCCAGCCCCGGTACTCGGGCCCGGTAAGTGCCGGGTTTCGACGCTCAGCTGCCCGCTGGCGGGCACCCCACCAATCGCTCAGTGCCTCGTCACCGAGTTCGGTCACGGCCAGTTCGATTCGCTCGTTGAACCGACGGGTGTTCTCGCCCTCGACGGGCGGGAGCGGCTGTCCGAAGACGACCTTGGTGCGACCTGGCTTGAGGCGCTTCATCCCCTTGCCGAAGATTGCCCCGGCGCCATCGATGTACACGGGCACGATCGGTGCGCCGGTGCTCGCCGACAGGTACGCAGCGCCACCTTTGAATGGCTGGCCCCAACCGTCGGGGGAGCGCCCGCCCTCGGGGAACAGCAGCAGGCTCCAGCCCTCGTCGATCAACTGCTTCGCGAAATCCGACGACTTGCGGCTCAGGGACTCACGGTCGATCGGGATCGCGTTGAGCATCAGGGCAGATGAGGCAGCGCTGATCCGCGTGGTGAAGAAGTAGTCCGCAGCGGCACCCACGACGATCTTCGACCGCCACGGCTCGGGGATCGCCATCAGGCACAGGCCGGTGTCGAGATGGCTGTGGTGGTTGGGCGTGAAGATCAGCGCCGGAGGGTCCTCGTTCTTCGCGGGGCGGAAGTCCGCAAGGCGGTCGAGCCCGGCGATCTCGGGGTCGGCAACGATCTTGACGAACAGGCGCAGCGGTCCGGCCTGGAGCAGTCTGCGCACGGCCCTCGCCGGGGCCTCCCGGGCCCACGCAGTCTCGTAGTTGGCCTCGAGTCTCGACGGCAGTTCCGGCACGGTGACGCCTCGGGGTACCTCGGGGGCTCGGTAGGGGAAGCCGACGGAGCCGACGGATCGCTTGGCGCGCGTCCGCATGCTGCGGCCGCGTGCCCCGATGGCGCGTCCGGCGAGTCGCATCTCGCGCAGCGGTTGTGAACCCTTCATCGCGTAGGCCTGCTCAGCTGACGTCCGCCACCATGAGCGGCGGCGTGTGAAGGTGTGTAACCGTGGGCGATGGGCCGACCACGTCCTGGGCGATCTCGAATGCGTCGCTCATCGTGGAGGCAGGGGTGAAGCCAAGGCGTCGAACGGCCCGCGGGTCGCCGCCAACGACGATGGTGCGACCGAGGTGCGCCATCGCGTGGCTCGCCCAGTACCACATGTAGAACGGGTGCACGCCGTGGTAGGCGTACCCGGTGCGGTACAGATGCTTGTACCACTCGTCCTCGGCGAACTGCTTCTCGTACTTCGCCTCGATCACGGCGGGGTCGGTGGTGTCCGCGAGTACCTGTTCGAAGAAGTCGATGTAGCTCGGGTGGTGCACTGGGTGGAAGTCCGGGTACGTCGGGTGGGTCATGATCACCACGCCGCCCTCGCGCACGAGTGGCTTGCCCTTGTACATGTTGAAGTAGTACCCGAGACCCATGCACGCAACGAGGATCGGGTTCATGATCGAGTGCACGTTGTACGGCGAGATGAACGGGATACCCATCGTGAGGATGTCGGTCTGACCCTTCACCTCGACGAGCTGCTGCTTCCACACGTTCTCCGTGGTGATCTTGTGGACCGCCTCCACCTCGCCGCACTGGATGGAGGTCATCTGGTGCGGGGACTCGATTGAGTGGAAGATCTTCCGCGCGAGCTTCACGGGGGTCCGGTTGAGCGCCTTGGTGGTGGCGAGGTACGTGGCACGCTCCTTGGCGCCCCACTCCCATTCGCGCTTGGAGAGGAACTCGAAGGGCGCCGGGAACGTATCGGTGTTGATCGTGGTCTCAATCTGGAAGATCCGCGGGCCGCTCTCCTTGAGCACCTTGCCCATCCGCCAGTTTGAGTGGTGAAGTTCGCTGCGGTGCTGGTCCATGAACGAGCGGGACTGACGCATCGTGTTCACGTTGTGGTGGTGACGCAGGCTGCGGTAGCTGGACAGGCCGGTGGCCGTGGACTTCCAGCCTCCGTCCATCGCCACCATGTTGATGTTCACGTACACGAGCAGGTCGCTCTCTGCGGCACGCTTGTTGATCTCGACGTCCTCGCCGTGCGGCGTCTGCCCGAGCGAGGTCATACCGTTCGGGTCCTCGGCGTCGTGCTGGTACAGCTGACCGCGGGGAGCGAAGGCGTCGTACACGCGGTCGCCGAGCGCGTGGCGAAGCTCGTCCTCGGTCATGCGGCGGTGCAGCGCGAGCGCCGCGATGATGTGCACGTCGTCCACGCCCACCTCGGCAGCGGTGTCGAGGACCGCCTCGATGACACGCTGGCGGATGTCGGGGCGGCGCATCTTGGGGAGCGGGAGTGAGATGTCGTCGAACGCAATCGTGAGCTTCATGCCCGAGAACATCAGGGCCTTGAGCGGGTCGCTGTCGATCGGGTTGGCGAGGGCATGGCGGATCGCTGCATCGACATCCTTGATCGCCGGGAGCGGCTCGGGTGCGTAGATGACGCGACTGCGGCCGGCGGGCAGCTTCTCGAGGCTGAAGTTCTCCCCGCGCCAGAACAACGTGGGTGGCGTGGAGCGATCGACTTCGAGGACGAAACCGGGACGGGGCATGTTGCTAGCGCTTTCTGTCGTGGCGCAGGTCGAACGCAACCTTCACCGCACCACGCCGACCGGCGTTGGCGGCATGCGAGATGGCGTCTTCGTACTGATGGAGTGGATACGTGACACTGACGAGACGCTCGAGCCGAGCCTCCCGAACGAGCGAGAACGCAAGGTCGAAGGTGCGGGCGGTTCGACCGTCGGCGAGGTGTTCGGTGCCGTAGGCGTACGCGCCGACGAGGGAGGTCTCGCGGTGCCAGAGCGTCGTGAGCTCGAGCTTCACGGAGGAGGGCATGCCGACCACCACCACACTCCCGCGGGGCCGAACGATCTGCAGCGCACCAGAGATCGTGGCGCTGTCGCCCACGCAGTCGAGCACCACGTCGGCTCCGCCCGTGAGCTGGTCGCCGTAGGCCATCGACGCTGTCTGGCGGCGTACCACCCGGGACAGCTCGCCGGACTCGCACACGATGCTCGCACCGAGTTCCTTGGCGAGGCGGATCTGGTGTGGGTAGCGCGCCGCCGTGACGATCTGGCCCGCCGGGGTGAATGCGCGCAGCGCGGCAACGGTGAGGAGCCCGAGGGTTCCGGCACCGATGACCGCAACGGTGGCCCCGGGGGTGATCGGCACGCGCAGGGCGGCGTGAATGGCGCATGCAGCGGGCTCCACCATGACGGCAGCTTCGTCACTCAGGTCCTCGGGCACGTCGTGCAACTGCGACGGGTGAGCGACCATCTCGGTCCCCCAACCGCCGCCGGTATCGCAGCAGAAGCCTGTCTGCAGCCCTGCATCAAGGATGCCGAATGCGAGGCGCTCGCAGTTGCCGAGCTCGCCGCGCGCACACGCCGGGCAGGCCGGATCAATCCCGCGGGTGACGCATCCGAGCACCGGTTCGAGCACGACTCGTCGACCATCGTCGGTGTCTGCCACCACCTCGTGCCCCGGGGTGAACGGGAAGCTGACGAGGGGTTCGAAGTATCGCGAGGAGACTCCATCGACGGTAGAGAGGTCGCTGCCGCAGATGCCCGACAGCCGTGGGTGGATACGCACCCAATCCTCCCCGGGAAGCGCAATGGCGGGCACGTCGTCCAACTCGAGCGGTCCCCACTTGGCACCGGAGCCCGGGGCGAGCATTCCGGCTACGCGTGCAGAGGCGAACCGGGCCACCTTGCGGTCGATGCGCAGCGCCCTCATTGCAAAGCCCCTGCGCGGCGCTCGCGCTCGGAGAGCAGCGGCCCGATGGGGAGCAGCGCCCTCGGGGCACCGGGCGCCTTCTTCCAGTCCTCCACGAGCCAGCCCCGCTTGCGGGCGATGGTTGCCAGACGGGTTTCTGGGTTCACGGCGACAGGGAAGCCGACGGCCTCGAGCAGCGGGAGGTCCGAACTGGAGTCGGCGTACGCAACGGCCTGCTCCATCGAGAAGCCGTTGGCGGCGCAGTAGTCCGAGAGCACCTGGGCGCGGGTTTCGCCAGTGGGGGGCACGCCCATCAGTTCGCCGCTGAGTGTTCCGTCTGCCCGGACCGTCATGTTCGACGCGACGATCTCGTCGAAGAGTGGCCTCAGCGGCTCGACGACGAACGAGAGGGCTCCGGTGATCAGGATGGTCCGGTGGCCGGCGGCTCGGTGCTCGCGCACGCGGCGGATGCCGGCAGGGAAGCTCTTGGTGATGATGAGCCTGCTCAACAGTTCCTGGGCGTCCTTGGCGAGGACGTCGAGGGGTGCGTCCTCGTAGCGCCGGTAGAAGTAGCGGAGGAAGTCGCTGCGATCGGCGCGGTCGAGGCGGAGCAGAGTGGGGGCCTCGGCGAGCTGCCGCAGGACGAACCGGGCACGGTCCCCGGCGGGGAGACGTCGTGTGGCCAGCCACGAGAAACTCTCGACGACGTTGGATGCGATCAACGTGTTCTCGAGATCGAACGCGGCCACCTGTCGCTCGGGCGCGAGGACGCCCTTGCGGAGGCGGGCCGAGCGGTCGATTTTGCTGCGCCCGGGGGTGGTCTTCACCCTTGCGTGGCTAACCACGGACGGCAGGTGGATGTTGTGGACGTAGTGCTCCCAGTCCATCTGGCGCGGGTCGAAACAGAAGGTCCGTCGGTCCTCTTCGTCGAGGTCGTCCCACATCCTCAACAGATTGGTCACGTCGTAGATGGCCTCGCACTCGGTGTACAGACCGTAGAGCTCGACGTACTCGAGTGCTCGCTCGATCTCGATCCGGCGCTCCTCGAGACGGGCGCTCCACAGCGCCTGCTGCCCGCGCAGCGGGAGCGACTGGAGCACGCGCTCGGTTCGGGTTACCACGTTCTTCGCGCGCACAAGTTGGCCCTGCACGCGGCCGCGCCCGGGGAAGCTCCATTCCGGCACGATGATGGGCTGGCCCTCGTTGTCGTACAGCGGGTTCTTCGTGAAGAACTCACGCACGTTGTCCTGCAGGGTGCCGTACTTCATCGGGTTGACGGAGCCCGATGCGATCTGGGTGATGCGCGGCGCACGCTCGGGGCCGAGCGCAGCGACAGCGATGATGGTGGCGACCACCATGTCCACGGGCACGACGTCGATGGTGCCCTCGGGGATACCGGGGAACTCCTTGAGCAGCGCCCGAGCGTAGGAGATGATCACCGGCTCGGCCATCCGGAAGCCCCGGATCCAGCCCGGGCGAGGCTCGGCCACCGCGGACTCGATGATCGACGGGCGCACGATGGAGACCGGGACGTTGCCCCTGCTCTCCATGAGTGCCTGTTCGCCGAGCGCCTTGGTGAATGCATACGCGTCAGGCCAGCCGACTGCTGCCGCCCGGGCGCGGCCGGCGAGGACCAACTGGTCGTCCACCCATCGGATGCGGAGCTGCTCGGTCTTGCCGCCGAGGGCAGGGCCACCGGCCGCACCGAGTTCGCGGCGTGCATCGCTGCGGAACTTCAGGAGGCGTTCGGGTTCGCGGCTCTGCGCCTCCACGTCACTGCGCAGTCGGCGTGATGCGGCCACCTCGGCCTTCCAGGAGATCCCGAGATCGAACGGTCCCTCACTGACGAGTTCTTCGGGGGCACGACCCCGGCGGTTGCCAGCCACGTAGCACGTGGAGACCGCGACGAGGTGAGCGGTGCTCCCGAGCGACTGCAGCGTCTGGGCGACCCGCGTGGGGCCCATGAGATTGATCTCTACGGCGCGGTCGAGCGGTGAGTCGAAGGCGACCGCCGCTGCGGAGTGGATCACTATGTCGCACGTGGCGAGGATCGCGCGGTCCTCCTCGGTGAGCCCGAGGCCGTCATTGGACACGTCGCCCTCGATGGCCCGGACGCGGCGCGTCGCCATCTCATCGAACGCAACAGCACCGCCGAGTTCCTCGCGGAGTCGGTCGAAGGCGTCGTTCTTCAGGATCTCGCGTCGCAGGCGGTCTGCGGCAGTCATGCGCTTGCCCGCACGGATGAGGAGCACGAGTTCGCAGCCCGGGACCGAGCGCAGCAGACGCTCCACGAGAGCGGTACCCACGAAACCGGTGGCCCCGGTAATGGCGATGCGTTTGCCCGCAAGCGATTCGGCGATCACGACTGTCGTGTCTATCACCATTCGTCTACCATTTGGTAGAGAGATGCCCGGAAACCCTTCATGAACGCCACTCCGCCCGCCCCGAACCCCCTCGCCGCCCCGGCCCGCCCCACCCGGGCGCGGATCCTCGATGCTGCGCTCGATCGCTTCGGTACGCAGGGGTTTCCCGGGACCTCGCTCGACGAGATCGCCCTCGACGTCGGTGTGCGCAAGCAGACGGTGCTCTATTGGTTTGCATCCAAAGACGAGCTGCTCGCCGCCACGATCGATCACATCGCCGGCCAGTTGGTGGACGAGATCGCCACAGCGATCACCGGCGTGGGTGTCGGCTTCGTCCGCGTCGAGGCAACCGTCCGTGCGGTCTTCCGGACGGCCGTACGCAGACCTGCCCTGCTCGGTCTCGTGCGCGAACTGAACCGACTCGGGCCCCCCGCCGCCGATCAGCTCACGGCCCTGCTCTCACCGCTCGTCGACCGGGCCGTGGAGTTCCTCGATGCCGAAATGGCCGCCGGGCGCATGCGTCGGGCAGACCCTCGCCTCACTATTGCGCTCATCTACGCAACGGTGGTCGGCGTGGCGACCGAACCCGAGGCCCTGCGGGCGGTGGGTTGGCAGCCGAGCGCCGCCGGCCTGCGACGACTGCGTTCCGAACTGCTCGCGTACCTCCGGGCGGCACTGAGCCATGACTGACCGGGTTCCCGACGGGTTGGCGGGCCGGATCCTGTCGTCTTGGGGTGACTGGACCGGACCGGTCGTGGAGAGCGCAGTCTTCGGCACCACGGACCCCACGGCGATTGCTGGCCTCATCGGGGAGTGGACGGTGCGCCACCTCGGGTCCCCGGTGGCCTCGGTGCTCTGGTACCACGCCTCGGTGGGCTGTGCATCGGGTCTCGTACTCGTGGACGGCACGAGGGTGGTGGTGAAGGCACACCAGCCTCGATTCCACGCGGACTACCTCGCCGCTGCGGTTGCGGTGCAGTCGCACCTCGCTGCTGTCCGGTACCCGTGCCCGACCCCGCTCGGCGGGCCAGAGGAAATCGGGGTTGGACTCGCCACGGCAACGCTCCTCATCCGCGACGACAGCGGTGCGATGGTCCCCGACACCGTCTCAGCGGTCGCCGCGCTCGTGCGCCTCACGACGTACGTGGACGGCATGGCGCACTGTGGCTACGCCGAGGGGCACGTGCAGGTGGAGCACCTCGCGCCGCACCCACTCGGCGCCCTGCGGGACGGGGCGCTCTATCCCGAGCCGTACAGCCCGGCCTTCTCGTTCCGTGACGACGAGTCGGCCTCGTGGATCGACCGATATGCAGGCCTCGCGCTCGCGGCCTGTGCGGACGACAACGGACCACTGGTGGTATCCCACGGGGACTGGTCGCCACGCAACGTCCGGGGCGACCGCTTCGGGGTGAGCGCGGTGTTCGACATGGACAGCCTCGTGCTGACCACCGAGGCCCGCGCCGCCGGGCACGCAGCGGCGTCGTGGCTCCTCGGGCCCGATCCCATCGGAACCGTGCTTGACCCATCAGGGATCGAGCACTTCCTCTGGTTGCACCAACGGATCCGTGACTATTGGCTCGCGCCGCATGAACTACGCGCGGCGTGGGGTGCGGCGCTTTGGAATCTCGCCCACCTCGCCCGGTGCGAGCACGGCGTCGGGACGGCAGGTGCTGCACTTGCCGCGCTCGCTGCGCACGGCGGGGAGATTGCGGCGCGCTGCTCGGGCTAGCGGTCTGTTTTGCGCCGGCGTCGTCCGTGACGCTCGATGGCGAGGTCCACGAGTTCGTCGATCAGCGCGGGATAGGTCAAGCCGCTGGCGATCCACATCTTCGGGTACATCGAGATCGGCGTGAAGCCGGGGATCGTGTTGATCTCGTTGCAGAGGAAGCGTCCGGTGGCAGTCTCGTAGAAGAAGTCCACACGTGCGAGTCCCTCGCAGCGCAGCGCCTCGAAACACGTGATCGCCAGGGCGCGAACCTCGTCAGCCTGCCCGGGAGGGAGGGGAGCCGGAATCAGCAACTGTGCCCCGTCGTCGACGTACTTGTCCTCGTAGTCGTAGAACTCGCGACCCGGGATGATCTCGCCGGGCACCGACGCCCTCGGGGAGCGGTTGCCGAGCACTGCCACCTCGATCTCGCGCCCAACGATTGCTTGCTCAACCACGGCCCACTCGTCGTAGGCGAACGCAATGTCGAGAGCCGCAGCGACCTCTTCGACGCTCTTGGCCTTCGAGACGCCGACGGAGCTTCCCATGTTCGCCGGCTTCACGAAGAGTGGCAACCCGAGTTCATCCACCAGCGCGGCGGCGGTGGACGGCGACACGCGGTCCTCGCGCAGTGCGTGCCAGCGGGCCTGCGCGATCCCGTGTCGGTCGAGCACCTCCTTCGCGATCGCTTTGTCCATGCTGATCGCAGAGCCGAGCACTCCGGACCCCACATAGGGCACGTCAAGCAGTTCGAGCAGGCCTTGCACCGTGCCGTCCTCGCCGAGCGGGCCGTGGAGGAGGGGAAGTACCACGGTGGTCTCGTGGGGGGTCGTGGTGATGCCGCCGCTCGCCGGGATCGGCGTGCCCGCCGGTTCGAGCCGCCCGGGGAGCGTGTGCTGCCCGCGGGCGAGTGCGCTCATTGCCGCGTCGGCAAGGAACCATCGCCCATCGCGGTCAATGCCGATGGCGGTGATGCGGTATCGGTTCGGGTCAGCGGCCCGCAGGACGTGAGCGGCCGTGGTGCACGAGACGTCGTGCTCGGCCGACTGGCCACCGAAGAGCACGACGAGATGCAAGCGTGCTTTCATGGCGCAAACGGTACCCGCTGACTGCCATCCGTGCGGTGACCCCGACGAGGGTCGCGGCGTGAGTAACTTCGGAGCCGTGCGGTTCACGGCGGCCCAGGCAGCATCGGCGTCGCAGGGCGTTCTCGACGGTCCAGACGTCACCCTCGACGGTGTCTCGTTCGACTCGCGTGCTCTGCAGCCCGGGCAGTTGTTCATCCCGATCGTGGCGGACCGGGATGGCCACAACTTCATTGCTGGTGCCATCGCAGCAGGGGCACCTGCGTATTTCACCAGCGGTCATCGAGCGAGCGGCGGCGCAACGGCGGTGGAGGTTGCCGACACCACTCGGGCGCTTCTCGATCTCGGCGCATGGGGTCGATCCCGCTTTCCCGATCGGGTGGTTGGCATCACCGGTTCGGTGGGCAAGACGAGCGTGAAGGACCTGGCCCGCGAGGTGCTGGGAGCGCGCTGGCGGACCGCTGCGAGCGAGAAGAGCCTGAACAACGACTGGGGACTGCCTGCGACTGTCCTCAATGCTCCCGACGACAGCGAGGCACTCGTGCTCGAGATGGGGATGCGCGGGCTCGGCGAGATTGCGCGGCTCTGCACAGTGGCGCGGCCTACCGTCGGGGTCGTTACCCGGGTAGCCGCAGCCCACACCGAGCGTCTCGGCGGTATCGACGGCGTCGCCCGCGCCAAGGCCGAACTGGTGGAGAGCCTGCCGGCATCGGGTTGGGCCGTGCTCAACGCGGACGACGAACGCGTTCTCGCGATGGCCTCGCTCACCGCCGCACAGGTGCTCACGTTCGGCGCCCACGGGGGTGAGGTCCGTGTGGAGGGTCTGGTGCTTGACGATCGCGCCCGGCCGCGCTTCATCCTGCGTACCCCGTGGGGCAGCGCGGATGTTGCGCTCCCGATCAGCGGTGTCCACATGGCGCTCAATGCGGCGGCTGCGGTGGCGGCCGGCCTCGCGGTGGGTGTGCCGCTCGATGTGTGTGCTGCTGCACTCGCCACGGTCACGCTGTCGCCGTGGCGAATGGAGATGCACCGATCGATGGGTGGCGCCGTGATCCTCAACGATGCGTACAACGCCAATCCGGCCTCCATGCTCGCCGCGCTCGACACGCTGGTGTCGCTACCGGCGCAGCGGCGGATCGCGGTGCTCGGGCTGATGGCCGAGATCGAGGACCCCGAGCAGGAGCACCGGGCGCTGGCGGATGAAGTGCGCGCCCGTGGGATCGAACTGATCGCCGTGGGCACCGATTGGTACGGGGTTACGGCAACTCAGGACCCGCTTGCCGCGCTGGCCGCGCTCGGGCCGGGGACTGCGGTGCTCGTGAAGGCAAGCAGGGTTGCCGGCCTCGAGCGCCTCGCTGCTCAGCTCGTAGCGCGCTGAGCGCCCCGGCGCTCCATGCGGAGCAGGTCACACCACCACGCGAGTGCCAACGAGGCGAGAGCACCGGCGGCAAGCACCCATCGGGGCCCGATGTGGTCCATGATCGGGCCGAACACGATGTTGCCAATCGGTACCATGCCGCCGAAGGCCATGAACCAGAGAGCCATGAGCAACACGCGCTCGGAGTGCTCCATGTGCTGCTGGAACTCGGTGTTCATCGCCGTGGCGAGCATGAAATAGAACATCCCGAGGGCGAAGCCGACCGGGTACGAGAGCGGCGCCGACCGCAACTGTCCGAACAGGAACAGGAACACGGCGAAGCCGATGAACGCAGGCGGGATGATCCTGCGCTTGTCGATACGCGCAAAGACACTGCCGACCGAGAGACCACCCAGCAGTGCACCAAACCCGAACGCGGCATAGAGCCACGAGTAGGCCGGGGAACGTGACTGCATGTTCATCGCCTTCTCCGCGATGGTGGGAAACAGCCCGACGAACGGCAGGGAGAGCAGCGAGAAGATCGTCATCGACAGCAGCAGCCGGGAAAGCGTCGGTCTGGAGCGGGCGATCCGAATCCCCTGGGTGAGCTGACGCCAGCCGGCATCCATCTGCGCCCGCGCCACCGGGATGTCGATGCGTGCGATGGCGGCCACAACGAACAGGAATGTGACCCCGTTGATGAGGAGCATCTGGCTCACCGTCACGTGCAGCAGCGTCATCAGGCCGACGATGAGCGGGCCGAGCACACGCGTTCCGTTCAACTGCGCCGTGTTCAGCGAGATCGCACCGGCGAGGTCGCGGCGGTGCACAAGCATCGGGATGGAGGACTGGAAGGCAGGGGCGTTCAGCGCATTCGCGGTGCCCATCGCCGCGGTTGCCGCGAAGAGCACGCCGAAACCTGCATTCGCGTGCACGAACCAGGCGAGGCCGATCGCGGTGAACATTTGGACCGTCGGCATGATGAGGAGCCAGGGCTTGCGCGGCGCCTTGTTGGCGAGGATGCTCCCGGGGATGGACAGCAACAGCAGCGGGCCGAGCTGGGCGAAGACCATGGCACCCACGAGCGTGCCCGAGTGCCAGCGCCACTGTACGTACGCGGGAAGCGCGACGTTCTGCATCCACGTGCCGGTCTGCGAGAGCGCCTGTCCTGTCCACACGGTCCGGAACGCCCGGTAGGACCACGCCGCCCGGATCGATCCGGGGGTGAAGGAGTGCGGAGGTGCTTCGCTGTCCGTATAAGTCATTGGTGCCCGGTGAACGAGATCGGTAGGCGCTCGGGTCCCCAGATCGCCACACCGGCGGGCTTCCACGTCACTTCGCCGGCGAGTGCGAGGTTCGGCATGCGCTGGGCGAGGATCGGGAGTGCCTCTTGCAGTTCGGCGCGGGCGAGTGACGCTCCGAGGCAGTAGTGGATCCCCGCGCCGAAGGTGAGTTGGGGCTGCCCGGCGGGCTCGCGGGTGATGTCGAAGCGGTGCGGTTCGTCCCAGACCGAGGGATCCCGGTTCGCTACGGCGGTACCGGCGGCGATGAAGGTGCCTTTCGGGAACAGCACCCCGCGGTACTCGAGGTCCTCGCTTGCGAAGCGGGCAGTTCCGCGGATCGCACCGAGGTAACGCATCGTCTCCTCGACAGCCCTCGGGGCGAGCTCGGGCTGCTCGGCAAGGAGCCGCCACTGCTCCGGGTGCGATGCAAACAGCGCCACGCAGCACGCGAGTTGGTTGCGTGTGGTGTCCGTGCCGCCAACGATCACGGCGTTCACCATGCTGAGCAGTTCGTCGTGGGAGAGCCGGTCGCCGGCCTCCTCGGCAGCGATGAGCGCGGTGAGCAGGTCGTCGGCAGGTTGGCTGCGGCGCTGCTCGATCATCGTGCTCGAATACGCGTCGAGTTCTCGGCTCGCCTGCATCACGAGTCGGTAGTCCTCGCCGAGGTTGAAGTTGAAGATCTTGAGCAGGTCCCCGGCCCACTTGGAGAACAGTCGCCAGTCGTCCTTGGGGGCACCGAGCAGTTCGCAGATGATCGGGATGGGGTACGGCTCGCAGATGGCGCCGACGAACTCGCACTCTCCCTGCTCGACAACGTCGTCGACGAGCCCGTTGACGACCTCGCGCATGTACGGACGGAGGTGGTCAGCGGCACGCGGGGAGAACGCGGGGGCAACGAGTCGTCGAAGCCGTGTGTGGTCCTCACCCTCCAGACCGAGGATCGAGGGTCGCCGGTTGCGCCCAAACTCGGGGTCGCTGACCCCGGACATCTCGATGGCCAGGCTCGCAGCGCTGAACCACCGCTTGTCCCTCAGGATCGCTACCACATCGTCGTAGGCGGTCACCGTGTAGCCGAACAGGCCCTTGGCGAGCCAGTGCTGCTCGCGTGCGGCCGTGATGAGCCTCGCCCTCGCCTCCGGATCCGGGTTGGAGTCGAGGTCCAGCGGCGGCAGGTCGAGCTCGTGGACGGGGATCGCGGCGCTCATCCCCGTCATTCTGTCACCCCGGGTACTCACGGGAGCAGGACGGCGCCGGGTTCCTCGTAGGGGTGACCGAGTGCCTCGGCCACGGCCCGGTTGGTGACGCTCCCTGAAGCGACGTTGACCCCGAGGGCGATGGCGCGATCGCGGCCTGCGGCCCCGGCGGCCCCGTGCACGGCGAGTTCGAGCACGTAGGGAAGGGTGGCGTTCGTGAGCGCGTAGGTGGACGTGTGCGGAACGGCGCCAGGCATGTTTCCCACGGCGTAGTGCACCACCCCGTGCAGCACGTACGTCGGGTTGGTGTGGGTGGTCTCACGGGTCGTCTCGATACAGCCGCCCTGGTCCACGGCCACGTCGACGATCACCGCTCCTGGTCGCATCGACTGCACCATCGTCTCGCTGACCACGACCGGAGCACGCCCCCCGGCCACCAGCACCGCGCCGATGACGAGGTCGGCGTCGGCGACCCGGCGCTCGAGCGCTCCCCGGTTGGAGGCCATCGTGACGATCCGGCCCTTCTGGATCTGGTCGACCCAACGGAGCCGGTCGATGTTCCTGTCGAAGAGCACCACCTCGGCCTCCATGCCAGCGGAGATCCACGCAGCGTTCCACCCGACGTTCCCGGCGCCGAGCACGACCACCTTCGCGGGCTGAACCCCGGGAGCGCCACCCATGAGGACCCCGCGCCCACCGTGGTGACTCTCCAGATGGTGGGCACCCATTTGTGGTGCGAGGCGCCCGGCCACCTCACTCATCGGGGCGAGCAGCGGGAGCGAACCGTCCCCGGCCTGCACCGTCTCGTACGCGAGTGCCGTAGCCCCGCTGCCCAGCAGTGCCTCGGCCACCGCGGGGTAGGCGGCGAGGTGCAGGTACGTAAACAGCGTCAGGTCGGCCCTGAGCAGGGAGTACTCCTCGGGCTGGGGTTCTTTCACCTTCACGACGAGGTGCTGGGCCCAGGCGTCCGCAGCGGAGGGCACGATGTCGGCCCCGGCGGCCCGGTAGTCATTGTCGGAAAACGATGCGCCCTCGCCTGCCCCGGTCTCGACGAAGACGTTGATCCCATGGCGCTCAAGCTCGCGGACCCCGTCAGGGGTGAGGGCAACCCTGCGCTCGGCGGTCTTGATCTCACGGGGGACCCCGATAGTGGGCAGGCGCGGTGTGGTAGTCATCGGTCGACATCCTCGCCCGGGCCGACTGCCCCGGCAAGGGTCTGTGGCCCCCGGAGCACGCGATTGGTCGTCGTGTTGGGTATAACTGCAGTCTGCGCGTTACGGTCGCACCCCGGAATCGTTCGATACCGCACTGAAGTTCCCTATCCGACATAACACCTGAGGAGTCTGGCGCGTTGAGTAATTGGCTGCGGCCGCAAGGCCTGCCGTGAGTACGTCGGAAGAAGTCATCCGACTCGAGGGGATCCGCAAGCAGTTCGGGTCCTTCGTTGCCGTACACGAGGCCAATTTCGGCATCCGTCGCGGTGAGTTCTTTGCGCTTTTGGGCCCATCGGGATGTGGCAAGACCACATTGCTGCGCACGATCGCCGGCTTCGAGGAGCCGACCGCCGGTCGAGTGCTCCTCGACGGTCAGGACCAGGCGGGTGTGCCGCCCCACCGTCGGCAGGTCAACACGGTGTTCCAGCAGTACGCCCTGTTCCCCCACATGTCGGTGTTCGACAACGTGGCGTTCGGCCTGCGGAGTAACCGGGTACCCGAGGCCGAGGTCAAGCAGCGGGCGAACAAGATGCTCGAGACGGTGCGCCTCGCCGACTACGGAACACGCCGACCGGCTCAGCTCTCCGGTGGTCAGCAGCAGCGGGTTGCGCTCGCCCGTGCGCTGGTCAACCTGCCGTCGGCGCTCCTGCTCGACGAGCCACTCGCAGCCCTCGACCTGAAGCTTCGGCAGGCCATGCAGATCGAACTCAAGCGCATCCAGCGCGAGGTCGGCATCACCTTTGTCTTCGTCACGCACGATCAGGAAGAGGCGCTCACGATGAGCGACCGGATCGCCGTGATGAGCCAGGGTCGCGTCGAGCAGATCGGCACGCCGCAAGAGATCTACAACGCTCCGTCATCGGTGTTCGTTGCCGGCTTCATCGGGTCCGCGAACCTCCTGCCCGGCACCGCGGTGGGTCACGAGGGCTCCGCCACCATTGTCGAGCTCGCCATGGGCGTGCGCGTACGTGCAGAGGGCCAGTCGGTACCGATCGGTGAGACGGCAAGCATCATGCTCCGGCCCGAACTGCTCAACCCGGTGATGACGGATCCAGGCACCGGTGGGCTCTCCGCCACCGTCACCGACGTGATCTTCCAGGGTGCCGATATCCGCTTGATCTCGGACCTCGCGGACGGGACCGAGGTGGCCTCGACGGTCGAGACCGATACGGACCTGCCGATGCTCCGACCCGGGGACCGGATCTGGTTGACGTGGGATCCCCGTTCGCCGTATGCGCTTGCCGGTCACCCGGCCTTCGCGGGTGCCACGAACACCGATGTGGACGAGGTGCAGGCCGCGTTGGACGGCAAGACCGATCTCGCACACGAGCTTAAGGACGGCAACCCCCGCGCTGCAGGGCGGAGGCCGACCACCCGCCGCAACGTCCTCATCGGTGCCGGCGCCGCGGTCGCGGCTGCCGTCGTGGCAGGTATTGCTGCGGCGGTGTCCGGGAGCGACAGCAAGCCCTCCTCCGTACCCGGTGGCTCAACCACCGCCGTCCCCACCAGCACCGTGCCGCCCACCACTGCAGGCGGGCCGGCAGTCGCGGCGGCCGGTGGCGAACCGGGTAGCACCGTGTCGTTCCTCAACTGGCCGATGTACATCGAGAACGATGACGCGTCCACCTCGCCGACGCTGAGGTTGTTCACCGAGTCCACAGGCATCAAGGTCGACTACCGCCCGGAGATCGACAGCAATGACGGGTTCTGGACGAAGTACGAGCCGTTCCTCGCGAAGGGCGATGGCATCGGAGCCGACCTCGTGGTGCTCACCTCTTGGCTCGCAGCGCGCTTCATCGAGCAGGGCTTCGCCCAGCCGTTCGATACCACGGCATTTCCGAACAAGGCGAACGTGACGTCCTCGCGGGCCAACCCCTCCTGGGATCCGGGTCGGGTCCACTCGATCCCGTGGACGGTTGGCCAGACCGGGATCGCGTACTTCCCGGACAAGGTTGGTGGCCGGATCGAGAGCATCTCGGACCTCTTGGCCCCTGCGCTGAGGAACCGGGTGAGCATCCTCGACGAGTGGCGGGACACGCTCGGGCTGTTCATGCTCGACCTGGGCCTCGACCCGACCAAGGCGAACCTCAACGAGGCCAAGCAGGCCATGGCGGTCATCAAGAAGGCGCGTGACGCCGGCCAGTTCCGCAAGATTGCGGGGAACAGTTACACCGATGACCTGCTCACCGGCGAGGTGTGGGCCGCTATCGCGTGGTCCGGCGACATCGCGAGCCTGAAGAAGGATGCCCCAGGGATCGAGTTTGTTCTGCCACCCAAGGGCGCGATGAGCTTCACCGACAACGCGCTCATCCCGATCGGGGCAGAAAACCCGCGGGGCGCCGCGATGCTCCTCAACCATGTGTACGACCCCACGGTCGCCGGCCCGCTGTACGAGGCGATCTCGTACGTGCCGTCGGTACGGGGCGCAGCCCAATACATGACGGCCGCGGGTCGGGCCAACCCGTTCGTCAACCCGCCTGAAGGCTCGAATCTGTACGAGTTCAACACCGTACCGGCTGATGCCGAGGCAGAACTGGTAACCCTGTTCGTCGAGGCGACGCAGCTCTGATGGCCGGTCAGGCCTCCTCCGCAGCGGACGTGCAGCCCTCGCAGCGCTGGATCCCGTGGATGCTCATGGTGCCCGGCATCGTGTGGCTCACGGTGTTCTTCGCGATCCCCATGTTCAGCATGGGCAAGCTCTCCCTTGAGAACGGTGGGTTCTCCAACTACCGCAACGCCTTCTCCGACTACCGGGAACTCATCCCGCGAACGTTCGGTTACGCACTCGCCGCCACGGTCATCTGCATCCTGCTCGGTTATCCGCTCGCCTACGTGATCGCGATGCGCGGCGGGCGGCGTAAGAACCTGTTGCTTGCGCTCGTCGTGCTGCCGTTCTTCACGACGTACCTGATCCGTGCGATTTCATGGCGCATCCTGCTGGGCGACCGCGGCCCCGTAACCCGCGTGCTCCACAGCCTCCACATCATCGGTCAGAACACGAGCATCGTCGGCACGGCACCGGCGGTGATCGGTGCGCTCTCGTACAACTTCCTGCCATTCATGGTGCTGCCGATCTACGTGAGCCTCGAGAAGATCGACCGGAAACTGCTCGAGGTGGGGCCCGACCTCTATGCGAGTGGCTGGCGCACCTTCCGCAAGGTCACCCTCCCGCTCAGCCTCCCGGGGCTCTTCGCTGGCTCGCTGCTCACGTTCATCCCCGCATCGGGCGACTTCATCAATGTCGAGTTCGTGGGGAGCGACGCACAGCGGATGATCGGCAACGTCGTGGCCAACAACTTCGTGAAGGAACAGTTCCGCCCCGGCCTGTCCGCCCTCAGTTTCGTCCTGATGGCGATCATCCTGCTCGGGGTGTTGCTCTACGCGCGTCTCCTCGGTACCGAGGAACTCGTATGAACACGCAGCGCCGTTGGGTCTCGAGACTGCTGGACGGATACGCGGCGCTCGTCCTCATCTTCCTCTTCATCCCGATCGGGCTGATGGTGGTGTTCTCGTTCAACCAACCGAGGGGCCAGCGCAACTACGAGTGGAACCACTTCTCGCTGAACGCGTGGAAGGACCCCTTCAAATACCCCGAGCTGAAGCGGGCGTTGCTGAAGAGCCTCGAGGTGGGCGCAATCGTCACGGTGCTCGCCGGGTGTCTCGGGACGCTCATGGCGCTGGCACTCGTGAAGTACCGGTTCCGCGGAAAGGGTTTCATCAACACGATCATCGTGCTCCCGCTGACGATGCCCGAGGTGGTGATGGGCTTCTCGCTCCTCACCCTGTTCGTCAACCTCCGTTGGGAGACAGGGTTCTGGACGATCGTCGTGGCACACGTGATGTTCTGCGTGAGTTACGTGGCAACCACGGTGAAGGCTCGGATCCGGGGGTTCGATTGGAGGCTCGAGGAGGCAGCGGCAGATCTCGGTGCCGGACCTGTCCGCACGTTCCTCCGGGTGACCTTCCCGATCATCGCCCCCGGGGTGTTTGCCGCTGCGCTGCTCACGTTCGCCCTGTCCCTCGACGACTTCACGATCACCTACTTCAACTCGGGCCGGGTTCGCACGTTCCCGGTGGAGGTGTTCACCCAGAAGCGCAGCCGGGTGCCCGCCCAGATCAACGTGTTCGGCACGATGATCCTGCTGGCAGCAACCGTCATAGCGGTCTCCGGTGTCCTGATCGAGCGGCGTAGACAGCGCGAACGCGTCTGAAACTGTCGTTGGTACCCTTTCCCGTCCGTTCCTGTTCCCACTAGTCACCAGAGGAGCCTGACCATGGCCCGTCACCTTTCCCGCCGAGACCTCATTGTCCGCGGCGGCGCCCTCGGCGTCACCGGCCTCTCGCTCCCCGCGCTGCTTGCCGCCTGCGGCGGCTCCGAGACCGCTTCGACCACCACCGGTCCGGGCACGTCAGTCACCACGGCTAGCGATGGGTCGATCACGGTGTTCAACTGGCCGCTGTACATCGAGAACGACGACGCAAGCACCTCACCGACCCTCAAGGCGTTCACCGCTGCCACGGGAACCAAGGTTGACTACCGGCCCGAGGTGGACGGCAACGACACCTTCACGGCCAAGTACGAGCCGTTCCTGTCGAAGGGCGAGGGGATCGGCGGCGACATCGTGGTCCTCACGTCGTACATGGCCGCCCGCTACATCGCTCAGGGGTACGTGCAGGCCTTCGACCCGACGAACTTCCCGAACCGGGCGAACCTCATCGACTCGCGTACCAACCCCTCCTGGGACCCGGGCAACAAGTTCAGCGTTCCCTACGCGATCGGCCAGGTCGGTATCGCGTACTTCCCGGACAAGGTGGGCGGCACCATCACGTCGCTTTCCGACATCCTCGACCCGAAGTTGAAGAACCGGGTGAGCATCCTCGACTCGCTCGGCGACACGGTCGGCTCGTTCATGGTGGACCTCGGGTTCAACCCCGAGGAAGGCAATATCGACGAGGCCAAGCAGGCGATCGCGGCCATCAAGAAGGCGCGGGATGCCGGTCAGTTCCGCAAGATCGTCGGCAACAGCTACACCGACGACCTGCAGACCGGTGAGGTTTGGGCGGCCCTCGCGTGGTCCGGGGACATTGCGAGCCTGAAGAACGACGTCCCCGACATCGAGTTCGTGCTGCCCGCCAAGGGGGCGCTGTCCTTTACGGACAACATGATGATCCCGGTGGGGGCCAAGAACAAGGCCGGCGCCGAGGGCTTCATGAACTTCCTCTATGACCCCAAGAACTCGGGCCCGCTCTTCGAGGCGATCAGCTACGTCTCGCCGGTGAAGGGAGCATCGGCGTTCATGACCGATGCGGGTAAGGACAACATCTTCATCAACCCGCCGGTGGGTGCCAAGCTGTACGAGTTCCCGCCAGTGTCCGCCGCGGCGTACGAGGAACTCTCCGCCCTGTTCCTCGAGGCAACCCAGCTGTAACAGCGGTACCTGGCTGGAGCGTGAACACCCACTACGACCTGCTCGGGGTGCAGTCGACGGCATCGGTGGACGAGATTCGTGCCTCGTACCGGGTGCTGGCCCGACGGATGCACCCCGATGCACAGATGGGTTCAGCTGCGGGTGGTTCCGGCGGATGGGATATGGCCGCCATCAACGAGGCGTGGCACGTGCTGTCGGACCCGGGTCGCCGAGCGATGTACGACGCGTCGTTGCGGGTGTCGAGCGTTGCCCCGGCTGGGGGGCGCTGGTCCGAGCAGACGGTTCCGGTCGTGTTCCAGCGGGCGTCGTCCGGTCGCTTCCCGAAGTGGCCCTTCGTGATGCTCTTCGTGCTTGCCGCCATCTTCATCTTCACCGCCGGAGCGCTCTACGAACCCTCCGCACCCGCGAAGCCGGACAACCTGCTCTTCGCCGGGTCGTGCGTGACGCTCCTGCCGAATCGGGACGCCGTCGAGGTGGGCTGCGAGACGCCCCACGACGCGGTCGTGGTCACCGTGGTCAACTTCGACGCAGCGTGCCCGATGGAGACCGAGACCTTCCGGGATCATCAAGGTCGGGGCTATGCGTGCGTCACGAAGGTGCCCTGACGGGTTTCGTCCGGCGTTTGGTATTCTTGGGGTTCCTAATCAGGGCGATTAGCTCAGCCGGCTAGAGCGCCACGTTCACACCGTGGAGGTCGTGGGTTCGAGCCCCGCATCGCCCACCAACGAAAGAGCCCCTGTCCTGCGTTCGTGCAGGACAGGGGCTCTTGACGTTTTCGGGTGCGAGGCCCGTTACTTGACCGTGGCCACCCGGCGACGGGTGGTGACAAGCACCGTGCCCGCAGCGAGCAGGATCACGGCGAGCCCGACGAGCACCGTCGTGTCCGCACCCGTCGGCGGCAGGCTGACCGGTGCGGTGCCGAGCAGCACGGCGGGGAGATTGTCCCCCAGCTCGTCGGGACCGTCTCCGCGGCTGTTCGCGTCGCCCTGACCGAGTTCGCCTTCAGCGTTGTTGCCCCAGCACTTGATGGTGTCGTTGTCGAGCAGGGCACACGAATGATCCCAGGCGGCCGTGATGGACAGTGCGTTCCGGCCCGCTCCCAGCGGGACGATCCCGAGGCTGTCGCCCAATTCGGCACCGCTGTCGCCGCGATTGTCGGTGTCTCCGAGGCCGAGTTGGCCTACAGAATTCCAGCCCCAGCACTTCACCGACCCGTTGTCGAGCAACGCGCACACGTGGAGGTCGCCGTACCAGATTGCAGACGCGGTGCGTCCCGTGCCGAGGTCGACGGCGAGCAGGTTGTCACCCATCTCGCCTCCCACATCACCGCGATTGTTCGTGTCGCCGTAGCCGAGCTGTCCCTGGGCGCTGTAGCCCCAGCACTTGACGGTGTCGTTGTCGAGAATGGAGCAGGTGCCCCCGCCTCCCGAACTGACCGCTTTGGCGGTGCGCCCTGTGCCGAGGTCGACCGCAGGAAGGCTGTCGCCCATCTCGCTGGAGTTGTCCCCGCGGTTGTCCGTATCGCCGAGACCAAGGTCCGCGTTTCCGTTGTAGCCCCAGCACTTGATCGTGTTGTTGTCGAGGAGCACACAGCTGTGGACGCCAGCGGAGCTCATGACTTTGGCGATGCGTCCGGTGCCGAGGTCGACGGTGGGGAGGTTGTCTCCCATCTCGCTGGCGTTGTCGCCCCGGTGGCTCGTGTCACCGAGCCCCAACTCGCCGTGGTCGTTCTTGCCCCAGCACTTGACGGTGTCGTTGTCGAGGATCGCGCAGGTGTGCCACATGCCCGCATTGATGGCCTTGGCGGTGCGTCCGGTGCCGAGGTCGACGGTGGGGAGGTTGTCTCCCATCTCGCTGGCGTTGTCACCCCGGTTGTCGGTGTCCCCGTAGCCGAGTTCACCAATCTCGTTGAGTCCCCAACACTTCACCGTGTGGTTGTCGAGGAGGGCACACGTGTGATCTCGGCCGGATGTCAACGCAAGCGCGGTGCGTCCGGTGCCGAGGTCGACGGTGGGGAGGTCGTCTCCCATTTCGCTGGCGTTGACGCCACGGCTGGTGGTGTCTCCGTACCCGAGTTCGCCGTTGCCATTGAGGCCCCAGCACTTCACGCTTCCGCCGTCAAGGATGGCGCATGTGTGATGACCGCCGGTGATCACTGCGATCGGCTTCGCCGCCTCGGCAGCATGAGCGGGGTTCGCCAGGATCAGGGCAGAAGCAGCAGAAATTGCAAGCATTGCGATAGCAATACGGTGAACGGGGATGCGCATAGGCGAGAAGGTACAGCACTCGGGCTCGGGCTCGGGCACGTAGGCCGTTAGCCCGAGCGTCATGGTGGGTGTGGCTGCAGCTAATGCTGCACGAACGCCCGTCATCACAGCAGGCATTGCGGGTCTCACCGCTGGGGGGGGGTCGGCCCTCGCTGATCGCACAGGTCTGTAGCGCCGGCATGAGCGGGTTCGTTATTGGGTTAGTGTTCCCGCGTGTCGAATCCTGGCACCTGTTTAGAGGGGCTTGGTATATGTCTGTTCGTCGAGGAAGTCGTGTGGGTCGTGTGGCCCGTGTTGGGTTGATGTCGGGTGCGGTGGTGACTGCGATCGTCATGTCTGGTGTGTTGCCGGCGGCCGCGGCGGTGAGTACGACGTCGGTGGTGTCGGCGGCACCGGACGGCGCGAATGCCGATAACGAGTCGTACGATCCGTCGGTCAGTGCGGACGGCCGGTATGTGGCCTTCGCGTCCAGCGCGACCAATCTGGTAGCGCTTGACGGGAACGGTGCGCGGGACATTTTCGTACGTGACCTGACGGACGGTACGACGGTCCGTGTGTCGGTGGACAGCGCCGAGGTTGAGGCAAACAACAGTTCGTACCGCCCGTCGATCAGTGCGGATGGCCGGTATGTGGCCTTTGAGTCGTCTGCGTCCAATCTGGTGGCGGTTGACGGGAACGATGAGCGGGACATTTTCGTTCGTGACCTGACGGGCGGTACGACGGTCCGTGTGTCGGTGGACAGCGCCGAGGTTGAGGCAAACAAAAGTTCGAACATCGCGTCGATCAGTGCGGATGGCCGGTTTGTGGCCTTCGAGTCCTCCGCCGACAATCTGGTGGCGGG
>WLJO01000027.1 GCA_009701715.1 Actinomycetota bacterium | reverse complement strand
CGTTCGGCAACCGCGAATCGGCAGCGGTGCTCGTGGCGATCAACGCACTGCTCCAGATCGTGCTGTTCTCCGTGTACGGCTGGTTCTATCTCACGGTGCTGCCCGATTGGCTCGGCCTCGACACCGCCGGCATTGACGTCTCCGCCTGGGACATCGCCCGGTCGGTGCTCATCTTCCTCGGCATCCCACTGGTACTCGGCTACCTGAGCCGCAGGCTCGGAGAGCGCGTCAAGGGTGTCGAGTGGTACGAGGGCCGTTACCTGCCCCGCATCGGCCCGATTGCGCTGTACGGGTTGCTCCTCACCATCGTGTTTCTCTTTGCGATGCAGGGCGACCGCATCACCCACGACCCACTCGATGTCGCGCGGGTAGCCCTCCCCCTCGCGATCTACTTCGCCGTCATGTGGGGTGCCTCGTTCCTGCTCGCCCACCGAATGCGACTCCCGTACGACCAAGCCGTCACGGTGGCATTCACCTCAGCGGGCAACAACTTCGAACTCGCCATCGCTGTGTGCATCGCCGTGTTCGGCATCACCTCGGACCAGGCGCTGGCGGGGACGGTTGGACCACTCATCGAGGTTCCCGCGCTCATTGCACTTGTGTACGTTGCGCTCCGGGCTAGGCGGCACTTCGCGCAGTGATACGGGGTGAGGTGCGGCGGCGCGGACTGGTGCAACCTCATGGAGCGCCAGCGCCGCCGCCGCACCTGACCCCAACAGACTCGTTTAGCGCGACGCGAGTTGCGAGGCGCTCAGCCCGTAGAGCGGAGCGCCCGATGCGAGGATCGACGGCAGCAAGCCGGACACCGTCGGCAGGATCTGCTCGCCGAAGAAGCGTGCCGAGGCGATGCGTGCCCTGTGGTAGTCGTCGTCCTTGCCGGCGGCCGCAAGCACACCCTTGGCCAGGAGCCCGGCGCACACCGTGGTGCCGAGCAGGCGCAGGTACGGCGACGACGCGGACAGCAATGTTCTCGGGTCCGTGGCGGCCACCTCACCGAGATGGGCGGTTGCCGTCCGGCACAGCGCGGTGGCATGGGACAACTGCTCCGCATACGCAGCGCAGCCCTCCACGCGGGCGAGAGCCGCACCACGGCCGTCGAACTCGTCGAGCAGGTCGGTGATCACGGCCCCGCCGCGCATTGCCAATTTTCGCCCCACGAGGTCCGCTGCCTGGATGCCGTTTGTTCCCTCGTAGATGGGGGAAATCCGGATGTCGCGAACGTGCTGCGCCGCACCGGTTTCCTCCACGAAGCCCATCCCGCCGTGGACCTGCAGTGCGAGCGAGGTCATCTCGCAGCCAACGTCGGTGGAGAGGCTCTTGGAGAGCGGGATAAGCAGTTCGGTGAGTTCCTGCCACGTGCGGGCGCCATCACGGTCCCCCGCCGTGCGGGCAGCGGCACCGAGGTCGATTGCCGCAGCGTTCGTATAGATGAGCGCTCGCAGTGCGTCGATCCAGGCGCGCTGTGTCATCAACATGCGACGTACGTCGGGGTGCTCGATGATCGGACTCGATGCCCCGGCCGGGGCACCGATTGCGCGCCCCTGCTGGCGGTCCACCGAGTACTGCAGCGCCTGCTGATAGGCGCGCTCGGCGAGCGCAAGGCCCTGCAGCCCAACCGACAGGCGGGCGTTGTTCATCATCGTGAACATGTTGCGCATGCCCTCGTTCTCGCCGCCGACGAGCCAACCAATCGCGTCCTCGTAGAGCATCACGCAGGTGGGCGAACCGTGGATGCCCATCTTGTGCTCGGTGGAGAGGCACTGCACCGAGTTGCGATCGCCGAGCGAACCGTCTGCGTTCACAAAGAACTTCGGCACGAGGAACATGGAGATGCCCTTGGTGCCCGGAGCAGAGCCGGGTGTGCGTGCGAGCACGAGGTGCACGATGTTGCTCGCCATGTCGTGCTCGCCCCACGTGATGTAGATCTTCTGGCCGGAGATGCGCCATGCGCCCGGCGCAACATCGTCGGCCGGCTCCGCCTTGGAGATGACCGCCCCCACGTCGGAGCCCGCCTGTGGTTCGGTGAGGTTCATCGTGCCGGTCCACTCGCCGGTGAGCATCTTGGGCAGGTACGTGGCCTTCTGTTCGTCGGACCCATGGACGTGGATCGCCTCGATGGCGCCCTGCGTGAGGAGCGGACACAGCGAGAATCCCATGTTGGCGCTGGTGAGCATCTCCTGGACGGCGATCGACGCGATCCACGGAAGGCCGCCACCGCCGAAGTCCGGGTCGAACGACATTGCGCCGAAGCCGGACTCGACCCATTTGGCGTACGCCCCCTCGAAACTCGGGGGCACCGTCACCTTGCCGCCCGGCTGCCACTTCGACCCGATGGTGTCACCATCACGGTTGGCGGGAGCGATCACCTCGGCGATGAACCGACCGGCCTCGGCGAGGATGCCCTCGACGGTGGCCTCGTCGGCCCCCGAGTAGCGGTCGCTGGCGACGATTGCGCCGAGATCGGCGATCGCCTCCATCGCGAACTTGATGTCTGCTAACGGCGGTGTGTAGTCGCTCACGGGTTGTTCCCTCGTCCCGACCTGCGGGGGCAGACCGTCACGAACACGTACCTTATTGCTCTTCGCGGGGCCCACCGCGCACGTTGATCCGCCCGGCGCATCCGTTGCGCTTGCGCCGCGGGTTTCCTTGCAGGGCGCTACGGTGCCATCAGTCACAGGAGGTTTCGCACCATGGCCACGACCAATTTCTACGAAGCAAACGCCGCGCTCTTCGGCAAGGAACGGCTCGACGTGGCCGACCTCGAGTTGATGTACCAACTGGAGATGACGGGCGAAGAGTTCTACTACCGACTCGCCGACCGGGTCGGGAACCCGGAGGCCGCCGAACTGCTCCGCAGGAATGGTGTGGAGGAAAAGGCGCACGCCCGTCGGCTCGCCAAGGCGCTCAGCATCAAAGTGGGGCGCGAGTGGGAGCCGACTGCCGAGCAGGCGGCGCTCATGGACATCCCGCTCCCCGACCAGATCGACGCCAAGATGTTCCTCGGCATCGTGAAGGGCGAGCTTGGCGGCGACGCCGGTTACCAGCGCTGGGCGGACAACGAGACCGACCCCGAGGTGCAGAAACTGTTGCGCCTCAACGGGCGCGAGGAGACCATTCACGCCGGCCGCGCACAGCAGGTGTACGACCTGCTGTCGAAGTAGCGGAGGCCGGCACCACTCCCATCAGTAGGTTCATTGCACCCTGTTGCGCCCAGCGCCCCATATTTTGGGTACAGTGGGCGTGTCCGTTGTTCGGGATGGGCCATCCCATCGACCTGAAGGGTGAAAGTGCATGAAACGTTTGAGGAACCATCTTGGTGCGTGCGCCGTAGGCGCCGCACTTGTGCTGGCGTCACTGCCTTCCGGGTCGGCGGCAGCCGAATACCGCGCCGCGGTCGCGCCACAGGTCGCCGCACCTGCCGACGGCAGCGAGGACACCACGTTCAGCTCGGACATCACCGGAGTTGACCAGTTGGTGGTCCAGCCCGACGGCAAGATCCTCGTCGCCCAGAATGGGTCCCCCCACACGTTCGTGCGGCTCAACGCCGACGGCACGGTCGACTCCGATTTCGTCACACCGGAAATCGCGACGTACGCCATGATCAGGTTCGCTCTGCAGGCCGACGGGAAGATCGTGGTCGCAGCAACCTTCACCAGCGACTACAACGAACCCATTCGCCGTCTCAACGCTGACGGCAGCCAGGACCTCACCTTTGACGCCCCGTACAACGACTCAGTATTTGGCATGGCGATCCAGCCTGACGGCAAGATCCTTGTCGTCGGCAACGACTCGACCGGCAGGGTCATCCGCCTCAACACCGACGGCTCCGAGGACACCACGTTCACCCCACCCACGCTCTTGGGAAGCGACAAGAGAGTGCTGACCGTCGCTGTTCAGTCCGACCAGAAGATCATGATTGCCGGACTCTTCACCGGAACCATCAAACGCCTCAACGCAGACGGAAGCGAAGACACCGGGTTCACCGAAACAATCCCCGGCACTAACTACAACGCACCCGCAGTAGCCATCCAACACGACGGCAAGATTCTGGTCGGTGTGTCCGGAACCGGCCACGGCTTCAACCTGAGACGCTTTAACGCCGATGGCACCGCGGACACTGGCTTCGCGCCCCCGAACGTCTTCTCAGACGATGGACAGTACCCCGCCGAGGTGAGGTCGATAGCGATCCAATTCGACGACAAGATCCTCGTCGGTGGCTCGACCGGATCACTGAAGCGCCTCAACCCCGACGGCAGCGAGGACACCACCTTCACCACTGGCGACCTCTTCCAGTACGGATTCGATTACCTCGATGCGCTCGCCATCCAGGGCAACGGCAACGTTCTCGTCGGATCGTCATCGGGCGTCATCAAACGCCTCAACAACACCGGACCCATCTCGTCCGATGGCACCGTCGACACCGGCTTCACCCCGCCCACCCTCGACGGGCAGGTGAACGCCACCGCAATTCAGACAGACGGCAAGATCCTCACCGCTGGAGAATTCACCGGTTACCTGAAGCGCCTCAACACCGACGGCACCGAAGACACCGCCTTCGCGGGCAACCTGCTCACGCTCGACGGATCGGTGAACGCCATTGCGGTCCAGGCTGACGGCAAAATCCTCATCGGCGGCGGTTTCACCGGGAAGGTCAAGCGCCTCAACATCGATGGCACGGCGGACACCGCCTTCGGCGACGCCAAGCCCACGCTCGACGGACGCGTGAACGCCATTGCGGTCCAATTCGACGGCAAGATCCTTATCGGCGGCACCATGACCAGTCGCGTCAAGCGACTGAACATCGACGGCACCGAGGACACCACCTTCGCCGGCAACCTGCCCACATTCACTGGCGAGGGTCTCGGAGAGATCGCACTGCAGGCTGACGGCAAAATCCTCATCGGTGGAGCCTTCACCGGTTTCCTGAAGCGCCTCAACACCGATGGTACGGAGGACACAGGCTTCGCGGGCAACCTGCCCACGCTCGACGGAGGGGTGGACGCCATCGCCGTTCAGGCTGACGGCAAGATCCTGATCGGCGGCTATTTCACCGGGAACATCAAGCGCCTGAACTACGACGGCACCAACGACGACGGGTTCGCGCCGACGGTCGAGGCGGACTCGGTGGCCGCCATCGCGGTACAGGCCGACGGCAAGATCCTGATCGGCGGGCCCATTACCGGATACTTAGTGCGCCTCAATGCCGACGGCACGACCGATGCCTCGCTGCCGGCCCGCCCGGTGCAGTTGGCCTCTGCGACACATCGTGCTGGCCGTATCCAGCCCAGTGCGTTCACCCCGCCGACGCTCGGCAGTCCGGTGTACTCCATTGTGGTGCTGCGCGACGGCAGCATCCTGATTGGTGGCGGCGCCGGTTCTAGCGGCATCCTGCTGCGACTCGGACCCACTGCAAGCGGTGGCGGTGGCGGCGGCGGTGGCGGGGATCTCCCGCCGACCGGTACGGACACGACGGCGTTCGTCGTGCTCGCCGTGATCATGCTCGCTGCCGGCACGGTGCTCGTCACCACACGCCGACGGGCGGCCGCGGTCAAGTAACCGGGTTCACACCCGAAAACGTCAAGAGCCCCTGTCCTGCACCTTGCAGGACAGGGGCTCTGTCGTTGTGAGCGATGCGAGGAGCAGCGCGTCAGCCGAACAGTCGAACGATCTGGCCACCGGGTTCGCCGGGGCCACTGCCGGCGGGCGAGATGCTGTGGTTCACCACGAGGATCCGGTTGCCGAGCGCCGCGATGTCGGCGGGCTGCACCAGATCGTCAGCGATCACTCTGCGGGTACCCGCCGAGCCGTCGGACTTAATCGGAATCCGCACCACTGCACCGAACTCGTACTTGGTTGCCTTGGTTGCCCACTCCGAGACGTAGAGCGAACCGTTGATGATCGCGCATCCCGTGATCGGGTCGAAGCCCCCGGCCCACACCTCGGCCGCCGTGAACGGATCGGTTGCGTTCACGTTGATGCGGAACACGATCGACGCCGGCTCGGCCCCACCGAAGTTGCCCGCGAAGTCCAGGGTGCCGATGTACATCCAGTCACCCTGCCGTGCGAGGCATGTCGGTACAGCGTCGCTACCGGTCACCGGGTTGGGGATGTAGGCCACGAGCTTCTGGGTGTACTTGCCACCCTGCTCCTGCACCAGCACGATGGTGTTGGCCCCGGCATCAGCCACCCAGATCCGGCCTTCGGTGTCCGCGAGCACCCCATACGGATTCGAATCGGGGAACTGGCCATCGGGCGCCCAGGACTGGTCCTTGTTCTTGGTCGTCCACGCGTAGCTCTCGCCACCGACATCGGCGAGCACGCGCATCGGGCCGCTGTCGCCGACCGAAATCAGCCGACCGGCGTAACCCGTGATCGCCGCATCCAAACCTGCCGCCGGGACATAGGGCGGATTGGTTGCCGTAAACCGTGAGCGGATACCGGGGTCGGAGAACATCATGATGCCGACGAGTTCGCCTTCGTCGGTGAGGTCGATGCCGGCAACACCGAGCACCTCTGGGCCCTCGGGGCGAAGCATGGCCATGGACACGATGCCCGAGGCGAGCGTCTCCCGAGAGGAGGTCGCCGTGCCGAGGCCCGTGTACCGCTGGATCGCACTGGTGAACCCGAAGCAGGGTCCGTCTTTCGGGTTGACGCAGTCCTCGCCGAGCGACCCGGCCTCGGACACGTAGACGTCGCCGTTGGCGCCCACAGCGAGACCGCGGGGGCTGTTGAGGCCCCAAGCAACGACTTCATAACTGCGACCGCTCTCCCCCGCCACCGGGAGCGAGTCAAGCCGGTCCACTCCACAAGCAGTGGCAACGAGTGCCAGAGCCGCCGAAACGGCGCCAACCGAACGAATTCGTCGAGTTCTTGAGACCGTGCGGACCTGTGACGAGCGTTGATTTGACGTTTCCATGACCGCCGAACTTATCCGCGAACAGTCACCCTATGGGTTGTCGGCACCGGGCGAGCAGACCGGAGACGGTGAGAGACCGGTGCAGCGGCGAGCGTGACGGTCCCGTGGCCGGCACTCGGGCGGCAGTTCACGCACAACGCCGGGGCCCGTTCGGACCGGGTAACGTGCGGGCAGCGGGCCACTGCCGACTCGTGAGCCTGGGGGCTGGCCGTGAACGTTGCTCGAGTCGTGCGTGTAGTTGGTGTTGTCGGGTTGTTGGCCGGCGCAGTGCTGGCGGTTCCGGCCGTAGCAGTGGCGGACTCGGGCCCGATCTGGGGTGACGCTACCCCCGCCACCTTCGCAGCGGACATCCAGAACGCCGCTCCGACCGCACAGTTGAACTCGGTGTCGTGCGTGTCGGCCGGGCACTGCACCGCCGCCGGAAGCTTCAAGGATCTTGCCGGGAACACTCAGGCGTTCACCCAAACCTCAACCAGTGGCACCTGGGGTAACGCCGTCCCCGCCACCTTCGCGACGAATGTCCAGTACGCCGCCCCGTACGCACGGTTCGACACGGTGTCGTGTGCATCGACGGGGAACTGCACCGCTGCCGGCCGGTTCAAGGATCTCGCCGGGAACCTTCAGGCGTTCACCCAAACCTCAACCAGTGGCACCTGGGGCAACGCCGTCCCCGTCACCCTCGCGGCTGGCCTCCAGAGCGCCGCCCCGTTCGCATACTTCAGTTCGGTGTCGTGCGCATCGGCAGGGAACTGCACCGCTGCCGGCAGGTTCAAGGATCTTGCCGGGAACTTTCAGGCGTTCACCCAAACCTCGACCGGTGGCACCTGGGGCAACGCCGTCCCCGCAACCTACGCGGCCGGCATCCAGAACGCCGCCCCGTACGCCTACTTCAACTCGGTGTCGTGCGCATCGGCGGGGAACTGCACCGCTGCCGGCGCCTTCAAGGATCAAGGCGGGAACACTCAGGCGTTCACACAGTCCTCGACCGGTGGCACCTGGGGCAACGCCGTCCCCGCAACCTTCACAACCGACATCCAGAACGCCGCCCCGAACGCATACTTCAAGTCGGTGTCGTGCACACCGGCCGGATACTGCACCGCCGCCGGCCGGTTCAAGGATCAAGCCGGCAACCTTCAGGCGTTCACCCAAACCTCAACCGGTAGCGAACCACCGGTACTTCCGCCTACCGGTGCGGACACGGACGGGTTTATCGCAGCCGCAGTCGTGTTCCTTGCCGCCGGCGGCCTGCTCGTCGTGACGCGGCGACGTCGGGTGCTCTCGGCCTAGGCCGGCCACGCCGGAGGTCAACCACCATCTGTGGAATCGAACCCCTGACCTTCTCCATGCCATGGAGCAGTAAAGAGTCCCTCCCGACGGGGGATCGCAAATCAACGGGAGCGCACGATGCGCCAACCCCCGCCGGTTCATTACCGCATCCGCGCCCTGCTCTACGCCGGCAAACCCAACTGGCACCTACTCGACACCATCACTCCACCCTGAAACGCCGAGAGCCCGTATCAGGGCGCTTCGGAAGCGTCGCGAATAAGCAGAGCGGCTCGAGCGCTGACCTGTGACGCTGCCCTGCTCGATCACGCCGGAACACCATTAGGCCGGCACAAATTATTGCACAGCAATCGCGGGAGTACGCGTGGTTACTCAGCCGTCGAGTGCACGTTCACCGCCAGCATTCACTAACGCGATCGTGCCTGAACCAGCGATCATCTTGGCGACAGTCACGACCTCTACAGCTTTCGCCGGGTCAGGGCCGCGCATTAGATCGCCGAACGTGATCGTCGCGCCATCGTCGCTAATGGCACCGAGGTACCGCCCGTCGAGGATCTCGTAGAGACCGGGCTCAACCGCCATGCCGACCGCCGGAAATAGAACGGCGGCGAACGAACCAATCTCGTCTAACTCAGTGCGCAGACTCGCCAGATCAGTGGGTGCGGGGAGAGGCAAGGCGATTCGTACCTGTGCGGGCATATCACCGCTTTCGGCTACGCCATCGCGAACCTCCAAGCTGATGATGACGACGTCCACGACCGAGTCTTTGGAATTGAACGTAACCACGCCTTCTCCGGGAGAACTGTCACTTCCGACCCGCGGCTCGCTAGCCGCTTTGCCAAGTCCGAACCCGGCGTCAACGGACAAAACCTTCCCAACAACGAACACGGTGTTCTGAGCCTCTGGAACGCCGTTCACCCTCCAATGCGTCGACGGCGATGCTTCCTGGGCAGAGCGCCACCACGAAGTCGAAAGACTCACGGGCGCGCCTGCGATAGCAGTGCGGTCCGAAAGCGGTCTTGCGTCAAGTTGCGGCCCTTTGTTGACACATCCCGTCACGCCGAGCAGCGCAATCACCACCCCTCCGGCCAGGCGAGCCGGTCGTCGGCTAATAATTCGCATTGAGGTGATCCTTGTCGTGCTGGCTGAGAGATGCGGAGGACACGGTGTTCAAACATGAGGTGTAGGTAGGTGCTGTGTGAATAAGTGGCGCTTCGCGTTTCAGGGTTGGACCGTGGGTAGGAGGGTCCAGTCGGTTGGGACGCCGTCGGGAATCTCGGAGAACCACCAGCCGTACACGCCAGTTGCTGCCGGTACCGGGCACGGTGAAGCCGACACTTCGGCACTGCTCAGGAGCGGTGCCTCCAGCAATCGAAGGTCTGCTTGAGCCTCCATGCGCTCACACTACGACGAGGTCATACACCGACACCGGCTGCGAACACCCAATCAGCGAACTCGGCAATACCGGACCATTGCCCGGACAGATCACCGGAATAATCTCTGCATCGCTGACCCCGCCTAAGCGGATGTAGACGGGCCGCTAAAGCAGCAGCGGTTTGGTCAGAGTTGTGCCTCGAGGAACCCGACGTGCACGACCGGCGGCAACCACCGTCTGTGGTTGTTGACTCCGTATACCGTAAAAGATACGTGGGTATACAACATTGGCCCAACGGCCCCCGGAACGGAAGAAGCCCTGCCCATCAACCACGTTCGTGGCCTCTGAGCAGGGCTTTCTTTGTGGAGCTGAGGGGAATCGAACCCCTGACCTTCTCCATGCCATGGAGACGCTCTACCAACTGAGCCACAGCCCCGTTACGGGACACCGCAGGCTACCAACGGCCCCCGGACGTTCCAAGTAACCGCACGTTCAGTTACGCAAACTGACGGCGGCGCCTGAGTCGGTTGCGCAGTGGCCGCACCGTCAGGTGGCTGACGAGACCGACGGCGACACCGGAAACCAGTACCCGCAGCCAGAGTGCCATGGGGGCGAGCATCGGCGCCACGAGCACGGCCATAGCCAACGACACCGGGTACACCCAGAGCGCGTCGCCGAGCAATCGCCTCACAAAACCAGCTCTCGGAAGGGCGCGCTCGGGCAGGTCGAACCAGTTGTCCACGCCCACCGTGCGTTGCACCTTCATGTCCTCAGCCACTCCGGCCAGTTCCGCCTGAAGCGCGGCACGCTGTGGCGACCGTTCCCAATTTCGCAGTGCAAGCCCGTCGGCGAAGCGAAACACCATGTGCCACTCACCACCGGCGGTGCCGGGGCGAAGTACTCCGATGCCGAGGCTTCCGGGGAACCGGTCCAGCACCTGCACGGCACGCTCAGCCCACTGCTCAAACTGCACCTCACGCCCAAGCAGCGGAGTGCGCGACACAGTCACCGTGACGGGTTGTCCGGCGATCTTGGAGATGCGTCCGGTATCGATGGCTCCGGTGAGCGAGGTGTCTGACATAGCGCTTCGTGGGTTGAAACGCTGTGTGCAGTGTGCAAGTTCCCGATCGTGACGGCTGCCACACGAGCCACCGGTCACGCTGCCGGACTACGCCTATCCGGCGTCGGCCACCGGCTGCCACTCCACGCGCGGCACGTCTTTGTACAGGCGCTCGATCTCGTAGAACCGTCGGGCCTCGTCGGCGAACACGTGCACGATCACGTCGCCGTAGTCCATGAGCACCCACTGGCGGTCGTTCAGGCCCTCGATACGAAGCGGGCGGCGCTCGAACAGCACGAACACCTGCTCCTCCACCTCGTCGACGATCGAGCGCACGAGACGGCTGTTGGGCGCAGACGTGATCACGAACAACTCGGTGATCCCGAGGATCGGGCCCACCTCGAGAATCGTGATGTCCTCACCCTTCTTGTCGTCGATAGCGCGGGCCGCGGCAATGGCGACTTCGGCAGCAGGGTTGGCGGTGGGCGTGGTGTCAGTGGTCATTTCGATGCACCAGTCTGCTTGAACCCGGCACCAATCACCACCGTGAGGTCAATATCCACGTACCGCATGTGGCGCTCACCGGGCTCCGCTACCGACTCGAAGGTGGTCAGACCGAACTCCTTGGCGAACAACTTGACGTCCGCCCGCTCGAGGCGACCGGTCAACGAGAACTCGGTCTGTGCGGGCAGTTCGCCCTTGGTCTCATCCACGATCGTCACCGCCCCGCCGGCCGCCCGGATCTTGCGGATCGCAGCGAGTGTGACGTCGGGGTCGCCGGTCGGGTTCACGACGCGAGCAGTGAACTGCGCGTCCACCGGCGAGAAGGTGTTCGAGAGCACGAGGCCGAGTACACGGTCGAGTTCGGCCCGGTCCAGCCGATAGACGTCGGAGTTGTTCGGGTTTGCGTCGCCCTGAGGAACCTTGGACCCGTTGATGGGATACACGCTGATCGGCCCGGCCAGGATCGAGTCGAAGAAACGGGTGATGGCACCCGTGGTCTGCGAACCGCTGAACGACAGCCCCTTGCCCACCCGCTGCGCGAGCCCGGTCCAGTAGGCAACCGTCGAGGCGAAGTGCGGGCCCTCGAGTCGTGCGCTCTGCGTGGCGAGCATCGTGGCGGCAGCGGCGGGACCGAACGGCTGGTTGCCCGCCGACTGACGGATGGTGACCGTGCCAGCCGGAGTAAGCAACTGGGTCGCTGCGGGCGCATCGAGTTCGGCGACCACCGAGAACGTGATCGACAGGAGACTGCCGGCCTGTTCCGCGAGCGCAGCGAGACCACCGGCGAGATACAGCTCGGCGAGGCGGCTGAGCGACGGGTTCTTGCCGAACTGGATGCCGGACCCGACCGGAATCGGGATGATCGCCCCGCCCCGGGACTTGCCGTCGCTGCCCGGGGCAGCCTTTGCGAGAACGACGAGCGCGGCGAGCGCGCCGGTGTCGGCCTTGACGGCCAAGAGCGCGGCCTCCGTGCGGGGCAGCGCCTCGGCGGGCGGCAGCGAGCTTGCGTTCTGCCCGGCCTTGGAATTGGCAAGCGTTCGCACGCCCACCGCAGCCAGCACCGCCACGAGCACGAGCGCAACGACACACACGATCGCGCCAAGCCTCGTCCACCGCTCGCGCAGCACCGAGGCCGATCGAACCGCAGTCATTGCGAGCCCCCGTCGGCCGCTCGGTAGAGCCCACGCTCGCCAACAACCCTGAGGACAGCATCAGGAATGAGGAAGTCGAGCGGGTGGCCGTCAGCGAAGCGGGCGCGCAGGTCAGTGCTCGACACCTCGAGATGGGGAACTTGCACGTGGATCCAGTCCGTCAGAGGGGGAGGGTCCGAAGGTGCACCGGGCCGGTCTACAACAACCATGTGACTCAACCGGAGCACCTGCTCGAAGCGCTCCCAGGTGGGCAGCAGCGCAGCAGCGTCTGCCCCAACGACCGTATAGAACTCGGCGCCCGGGAAAGCGTCAGCCAGCGTCTCGAGGGTATCGACGGTGTAACTCGGGCCTTCGCGGTCCACCTCCACGGAGGAGGCCTCTAGTCCGTTCACCCCGGCCACCGCCGCCTGCACCATCGCCAGTCGATCGGCTGCGGGCGTGATGGACCTCGTTCCCTCCTTCTGCCACGGTAAGCCGGCAACGACGAGGAGGACGACGTCGAGATCGAGCAGGTGGCGGACATTGACCGCCGTCACGAGGTGCCCGATGTGGGGCGGATCAAACGTCCCGCCGAAGAGCCCGATCCGACGGGTTCGGCTGTCATTCACCTCCGGCGCAACCACGCAACTGAGTGTAGAACCGGCCTGCTCCCGCTCCCGGGAGGCCAGATCGGGCTCACCGCCCGTTACCACCGGAATACGTCAGATACAACTTGCGCTTTTCTCATGACGCAAGATGTTGTACTCTCAGGGTCCCCCAAGAAGTTACCTCTCAGTAATCCTCCCGGACCGACGTCGTCGGCAGCCGGGAACTGAGGGGAAAGCCTCCCTAGCGAATACCCCCACTACTTCCCTCTGGCCAAATCTCGGGCTGAACCGCCCGCCCTGTCGCCTCGCGTCACGGCTGCCGTTCCGCCCTGCGTTGTAGCCACCTAGCCGGCAGGTTCGGTGACCCAGCGTGTGGCGAACGCCACGTTCCGGGCCGGAATGCCCAAGACGACAAACTGGTTGAAAGAAACATCATGAACGACTCCATTGGTCTGTACCTGAACGACATCGGCAAAGTGCCGCTGCTCAACGCAGAGGAAGAGCGTGAACTGTCACGGGCGATCGAGGCAGGCCGCGACGCCGCCACACGCCTCGAGGCTGGTGAGAAGGGTGTCGAGTTGAAGCGCTCGGTCCGCAAGGCCGCCGAGGCCAAGGACCGCTTCATCCGGGCCAACCTCCGCCTCGTGGTCTCCATTGCCCGCCGCTACCCGCTCCCCCAGGGCATGGACCTCCTCGACCTCATCCAGGAGGGCAACCTGGGCCTCGAGCACGCCGTTGACAAGTTCGACTGGCGCCGCGGCTTCAAGTTCTCCACCTACGCCACGTTCTGGATCCGTCAGGCCATCGGCCGGGCCCTCGACCAGAAGGCCAGCCTCATCCGGATCCCCGGGGACCGCTCGGCCAGCCTGCGCGCGGCACTCCGCCAGACCTCCGGCGACGGAGAGACCCTCGACCCGCTCTCGGCAGAACTGCACCGCCTCACCACCCCGGTCTCGCTCGACAAGACCATCGGTGACGACGGTGACGCAACCCTCGGCGACCTCATGGACAACGGTCAGGGCACGCCAGAGGACGCTGTCATGGCCATGGTCGACACCGAACTGCTCGACGAACTGCTCGGCACGCTCGACAGTCGCGCCCGCTACGCCGTGGAGGCCCGCTTCGGTCTGCTCGACGGCGAGCGCAAAAGTTTCCGCGAGGTCGGCGAGCACCTGGGCGTCACAGCCGAGGCCGCTAGGCGCCTCGTGTCACGTGCGGTGGCCTCGTTGAAAGACGATGCTGCTCGCGTGCTCGTCTCCTAACAGATCCCCCGCAGACGTTGTGAAAGGGTGCCGCGACGCGGCACCCTTTTCGCGTGGGTAAGACATGGAGTCCGACGTCGTGGCAGGGATTCCCCGCCGCGCAGCAACCTGATTGGCCCGATCAGGCCGACCTCGACCGGGCGCTGAAGCAGATCACCTCCTATCCCCCACTGGTTTTCGCCGGCGAGGCGCGCCGCCTCACCACGTCGCTCGGCCACGTTGCGGCCGGCAACGCGTTCCTGCTGCAGGCCGGCGACTGCGCAGAGAGCTTCGAGGAGTTCTCAGCGGTCGACATCCGCGAGAAGTTGCGCGTCATCCTCCAGATGGCCGTCGTACTCACCTACTCCCTTGGTGTTCCCGTCGTGAAGGTGGGGCGGATCGCCGGTCAGTTCGCCAAACCCCGGTCGTCGCCGTTCGAGCAGGTTGGCGACCTGATGCTGCCGTCTTTCCGTGGCCACATCGTCAACGATGCAACAGCCACCCAGGCCGCACGAACCCCCAACCCGGATCGTCTCGTTCAGGCGTATCACCAGTCGGCGTCCACGCTCAACCTCCTTCGGGCTTTCACCAAGGGTGGGTTTGCAGACCTCCATCGCGTGCACCAGTGGACACAGGAATTCGTCACGTCGAGCCCCGAGGGCGAGCGCTACGAACAGCTCGCCGAGGAGATCGATCGGGCGCTGCGCTTCATGCGCGCCTGCGGGGTGAACACCGAGTCCACCTCCACGCTGCACGAGGTCGACGTGTACACGAGCCACGAAGCGCTGCTGCTCGGGTACGAGCAGGCGCTCACACGTCAGGACTCGCTGACCGGAAGTTGGTACGACTGCTCGGCCCACATGCTCTGGATCGGCGAGCGCACGCGCCAGCTCGACGGGGCCCACGTCGAGTTCCTCCGGGGCGTCGGCAACCCGATTGGGTGCAAGGTCGGCCCCGAGGCAAGCCCCGAGTTCGTGCTTGAGATCTGCGAGGCGCTCAACCCGAATCGCATCCCCGGACGCCTCACGCTCATCTCCCGCATGGGTGCGAACAAGGTGGAGGACTCGCTGCGGCCGCTGCTTCGCGCCGCACGCGATGCCGGCCACCCCATCGTCTGGGCGTGCGACCCGATGCATGGCAACACGTTCACCTCGCAGGGCGGTCGAAAGACGCGTCACTTCGATGACGTGTGTGCAGAGATCGCTGGTTTCATCCGTGCACACCACGCCGAGCAAACCTGGCCGGGTGGCATCCACGTGGAGCTCACCGGAAACAACGTCACGGAGTGCCTCGGTGGGGCCGACGAGATCCTCGACGAGCACCTCGGCGACCGCTACGAGACGGTGTGTGATCCCCGCCTGAACGGCCGCCAGTCGCTCGACCTCGCCTTCCGCGTTGCCGAGTTGATGCGGGCCGCGGGCGTCGCCTGACCGGCGTGAACGCGTTCGGCCTCATTCCGTCGTGGGGAGCGACGAACGCCGCAGCAGCAGCAGTCGTACCCAGCGGGATCGCCCCGACCGAAGGCCGACCCACCCAGTACGGCGACCTACTCCGGCGGTTCAGGATCGCGTCGGTCTCCAAGGTGCTTGTTGCCTACGCTGGCCTCGTTGCGCTCGAGGAGGGGACCATCTCCCTCGAGGATCCAGCCGGACCACCCGGATCCACCGTTCGGCACCTGCTCTCCCACACGGCCGGCTACGGATTCACGGGCCACGAAACGATTGCACCGGTCGGCCGCCGACGGATCTACTCCAACACGGGGATCGAGGTGTTCGCCGAGCACCTCGCCGCACGTAGCGGCATGCCGTTCGGCGACTACTTTCAGGAGTCGGTGCTCGGGCCGCTCGGCATGACCGACAGCGAACTGCGCGGTTCGCCGGCCTACGCGCTGCACAGCACCGTGGCCGACCTCGTCCGCTTCGTGCGGGAACTGCTCGAACCGGCGCTTGTCACGCGCGGCACACTCGACGAGGCGGTTTGCGTCCAGTTCCCCGGGCTTGCCGGTGTTCTGCCCGGGGTGGGTCGGTTCGATCCCTGCGATTGGGGCCTCGGGTTCGCGCGGAACCTCGGTAAGCCCGGTCACTGGGGCGGCACGTCGTTCTCCCGGTCCGCGTTCGGCCACTTCGGCGGTTCAGGGACCTTCCTCGTAGTCGATCCCGAGCTCGGCCTCGGCGTGGTCTGTCTGACAGACCGGGAGTTCGGCCAGTGGGCCCTCGACGCCTGGCCGCCGTTCTGCGACGCGCTCGTGGGTGAGTTGCGATGATGTTCCGGACCGGCGACCGCGTGCGTGTCACGCGCAGGAGCCCGGACGGCGCCCACGTCTTCGAGTACGGGTTTCTCGAGCGGATCGATTCCGGCCGCACCCACGCAATCGTGCTCCTCGACGATGAGCTCAGCCCACAACGTGTTGCCCTTGCGGATATCGCCCCGATCGCGATTGCGACGGTGGAGCTGTGTATTGACACCAACCACATGGAGACGGCGCCATCGGGCGAGCCTGCACTCCGTGACGAGCTCGTCGTGCTGTGGCAGGCCGAGGCCGAACAGGCCGGCATCAACGTCGAAAACCTCATTATCCTGCCGATGGGCTCCCGCGCCGGTCTCGATACCTGGGCGCTCGCCGAGCTCCATGCGGGGGGTGTGCGGTTCCTACTCCGGGCAAGATTCACCGTTGCGCCGCCCACGGTCCATGTGCACGCCGTGCCGCACTATCCACTGAACTAGGGCGGGCAGCCCGCTCGCCAGCACGTAGGGTGACGCCCATGGGGAAGACTCGGACGCCCGAAACCGGCGCGCCCGGACCCTCGCCTCGACGGGTCCTCACGGTGCTCGCGGGCGCCACGGCGCTCATGATGGCGAGCAACAGCGTCATCTTCGCCCTGCTGCCCCAGTTGCAGGACCGCTTCGGCTTCTCCTCTACCGGACTCGGGATCATTGCCGCATCCGGGTTCGCCATGTCGTTTCTCGTCCAATTGCTCGTGGCTCCGCTCGCCGACAAGGGCCATCCCAAGGTGCTCCTGTTCACCGGCGCCTTTGCAGCCGTGGCGGGCAACCTCGTATGCGCAGGAAGCACCGGGCTGTGGATGCTGGTCGGCGCACGCGCCCTCACCGGCGCAGCATCAGGATGTTTCATCCCCACCGCTCGTGCGCTCGTCTCGGGTCTCGGCGCCGAGGGCCGTTCCGAACGGCTTGGTCGCATGGCGAGCGTCGAGGTCGGCGGCTTCATCGTCGGCCCCGTCGTCGGCGGCGCGCTCGTCGGGCCGCTCGGCATCCGCTGGCCGTTCGTGGTGTTCTGCACGCTCGCAGCGGTTGCGGTATTGGTGATTGCCACGTCCCCGCTCCCCACGCTCGAGGTGCAGGAGAACTCCGGCCGGATTGCGATCGACCTGCTTCGGCGCCGGCCAATGGTGGTTGCTGTCCTCATCTCGATGTCGCTCGGACTCCCGATCGGCATGTACGACGCGCTCTGGGCGCGGTACCTGACGGACCTCGGTGCCCGGCCTTGGCTCGTCGGGGTGAGCCTCGCCTGCTACTCCGTGCCCTTCATGCTGCTCGCGGGTGTCGGTGGCCGGGTCGCCGACCGCTTCGGGCCAAGGCGCACCGCTATCCGGGCGATGTTCTTCATCACACCGCTCACCGTCTCGTATGCCTTGTTCAGAAACCCGTGGATCCCGATCCTCGTCGGTATTTGTGAGTCGATGATCCAGGCAGCGGCGATGCCGGCTTCGCAGTCGGTTATCGCGAATGCCTCACCACCCGGACGGGCAGCGGGTGGTCAAGGCCTCGTCGGGGCAACCAACGTGGCCACGATGGCCGTCGTGGCACTCGTCAGCTCTTGGCTCTATGGCGAGTACGGGGTGCGCACCACCTTCGTCGCCGTTGCGTGCGCGGCCGCGCTGTGCGCGTTCGCTGCACACCTCGTATCGCTGCCGCTCCGGGGAACACTCGGGTTCGATCCGGGGGAAGAGTCAGTCGCCGTGGAGCCCGCTCTGGGCGCCACGCCTACAACCGTGCTTGAATCCCGCTCGTGATTCCTCGTCTCATTACCACCGGCCTGCAGTTCCCCGAGGGGCCGGTTGCCATGCCGGACGGCACGCTGCTCGTCGGCCAGATCGTCAATGGCAACCTCACGAGGGTGCTGACCGACGGCACCCTGGAACTCGCGGCGCACTGTGGTGGCGGGGTGAACGGCGTGGCGATCGGCCCGGACGGGGCCGCGTACGTCTGCAACAACGGCGGGAGCGAGCACGCGTACGTCGCATCGAGGAACTGGTACCTGCCCGGCGACCAGCCAGAGGGCTTCACCGGCGGTGGCATCCAGCGCGTGGACCTGGTGACCGGTGAGGTGACGTGGCTGTATACGCACGTGGATGGTTACCGCCTTCGCGCACCGAACGACCTCGTGTTCGACAGCCACGGGGGGTTCTGGTTCACCGATCACGGCAAGGGACGCCACCGAGACCGTGACCGCGGCGGTCTGTACTACGGCAAGGCAGATGGCTCGCTCGTCACCGAGGTGCTGTACCCACTCGACGCACCCAACGGCGTCGGCATGTCACCTGACGGCTCGCGGGTCTACGTGGCCGAGACATTCGTGGGTCGCCTCTGGGCATGGGACGTGCTGGAACCCGGCGTGCTGCGCACCAAGGCGAAGGGCCGCGTCCACGGTGGCGAACTGCTCGTCGGCCTACCCGGTTACGACCTGTTCGACTCCATGGCCGTCGACAGCGATGGCAACGTGTGCGTGGCCACGATCGGCGACCACCCGGGAATCACGGTGGTTCGTCCCGACGGATCCGGCTACGAGCACGTGCTGCTCGACGAGCCATTCACCGACCCGTTGAACACCAACATCTGTTTCGGGGGGCCGGACCTGCGCACGGCCTACATCACGCTCTCGGCAAGCGGTCGGGTCGTAGCGGTGGACTGGCCGCGACCCGGTCTCGCACTCAACTACTGAACCGGCTAAGCCTTCGGCGGGAGGCTCCGTCCGACAGGTTGCTTCGCACCGTGCGCGATTTCCCGCGGGAAATCGCGCACAGCGGCTGTCGTCGGCTGCACCTCAGGGGGTCTTTCTCAGCTGAGGCGCTCGATGATCATGGACATGCCCATGCCACCACCGACGCACATCGTCTCCATACCAATCGTCTTGTTCTCGAACTGCAGGCCATTGATGAGCGTTGCCATAATGCGGGCGCCCGTCATGCCGAAGGGGTGGCCGAGTGCGATGGCGCCACCGTGCACGTTCAGCTTCTCCATCGGGATACCGAGGTGCTTGGCAGACGGCAGCACCTGAGCGGCGAACGCCTCGTTGATCTCCACGAGGTCGATGTCGTCGATGGTCATGCCTGCCCGCTTAAGCGCCTGGCGACATGCCTCGATCGGTCCGAGCCCCATGATCTCGGGGCTGAGAGCACTCACACCGGAGGACACCACGCGAGCCAGCGGTGTGATGCCGAGCTGCTTGGCCCTCGTGTCACTCATGACGATCACGGCCGCTGCGCCGTCGTTGAGCGGGCATGAGTTGCCAGCCGTGATCTGGCCGTCGGGGCGGAAGACCGGCTTGAGCGCGGCGAGCGCCTCCACCGTGGTGCCGGCGCGCGGGCCGTCGTCACGGCTGACCACCGTGCCGTCGGGCATCGTGACCGGAGAGATCTCCCGCTCGAAGAAACCGTTCTCCATGTGGGCGACGGCGAGCTGTTGTGAACGTGCGGCGAACGCGTCCATCTCCTCGCGCGTCACGCCCTCCTGCTCGCGCACGTTCTCGGCGGTCTGGCCCATGGCGATGTAGATGTCGGCGAGCCCAGACGCTGCCGCCCAGGACGGCTGCCCACCCTGGCTTCGCAGCGCCGTGCGGGCACCGGCCTCGGCGAAGCGCTGGTTCTGAGGTGCGGTGTCTGCAGCGCCGTACTGGTACCGGCTCACGCACTCGACACCGGCGGAGATGAAGCAATCACCCTCGCCGGACCGGATTGCATGGGCGGCCATGCGGATGGTCTGCAACGACGACGAGCAGTAACGGTTGATGGTGACACCGGGGGCGTCAATGCCAGCGAGGAGCGCCGACAGACGCGCAACGTTGCTCCCCTGCTCGCCAGCGGGCTGGCCGGCGCCCATCATCACGTCCTCAATGTCGCTGCCCTTCAGTTGCGGCACCTTGGCCATTACGGCGGAGAGCATCTGGGCAGCAAGGTCGTCTGCGCGAATACCGGCGAGCGTGCCCTTGTTCGCCCGGCCGATCGGGCTGCGGGCGGTGGCGACAATGACTGCTTCGGGCATGGGGTTCTCCTGGTGGTTAGCGGGTGTCGATGACTTGGAAGGCTTCCGCAGCCCGGCCCGGCCCGAGGCCGAACTGTTCTGCGTTCATCGCCCCCCATGCTCGCACCCGAGTCTGCATCTGTGCAGGATCCGGGTGCTGGCTGGCGTGACAGAGGAGGGCGGCGATCTTGCGCTCGACCTGATCGGTGATGTCCACGGGGTGCTGAGGGTTGGGCCCGCCCGTCATCCAGACGTCCTGGACCGACCAGGCCGCTAGGCCCTCCTGCTCGAGCAGTTCGGTGAAGGTGAACGGGTTCCGTGCGTCCGGGTAGACGGCGCAGATCGCGGCCTCCCCGGCGGCCAGGTGATCCGGGTGGCTCGCATAGATGCGGGAGAAGTTCCGCTCGGGGCACTGGGTGACGACCCGCTGGGGCCGCACCTGGCGGATCACCCGGGAGAGGTCCCGGCGCAGGTCGAGGGTGGGGAGCAACCGGCCGTCCGGGTGGCCGAGGAACACGAGGTTGCTGACGCCCACCTGGGCCGCCGCCGCTGTCTGCTCGGCCCGTCGGATGCCGGCGATGGCGCTGCGCGGGATCTCCGGGTCGAACCCCCCGGCATCGCCGTCGGTCACGAGGCAGTAGGTGACCTCGATCCCCCGGTCGGTCCAGTGCGCCACGGTGCCTGCCGCCCCGAAGTCCACGTCGTCGGGGTGCGCCATGATGGCGAGTACCCGTTCGATCCGGACGCCGGATGCCGCGTACTCATGCAGGTTTTCCCCGTGGGGATCTGAGGGTCGGTCGGTCACGCCCGACACGGTACCGGCCTAGCATCTCGCCATGACCACCACCGGGCCGCTGCAGTTGTTCGACGTACCCCTCGAGGAGATCGATCTCTCCTCCCCGGAGTTCTGGACCAAACCCCGGGACTTCCGCGAGAGCGCTTTCAGCACACTGCGCACCTACGCACCCGTCCGCTTCTTCAAGGAGATCGAGTTCCCGCCGTTCCCGCTCGGCCCCGGCTACTACGCGTTGATGCGCCACGAGGACGTGTGGCACGTGAGCCGAAACCCAGCGCTGTTCTGCAGCGGCAACGGCTCGAACATCGCCGACCTGCCCGTCGAGATCAACGAGTTCTTCGGCTCGATGATCAACATGGACGACCCGAAGCACTTTCGCCTCCGGTCGATCGTGTCCAAGGGCTTCACGCCCAGACAGATCGCCCGCGTGGAGGACTACGTACGCGATATCGCTAAGCGCCTCGTGGACGAACTGCTCGTCAACCACCCGGACCGTGCGTGTGACCTCGTGCAGCAGATCGCGGCACCACTCCCGCTGCGGATCATCTGCGAGATGATGGGCATCCCCAGCGAGGACGAGAAGCAGATCTTTGCGTGGACGAACACCATCCTCGCCGGTGGCGATCCCGAGTACGGGGGCACGTTCGACAAGCTGATGGCGGACTCGCTCGCCATGTTCCAGTACGCGAACGCGCTCGGTGAGAGCAGGCTGGCCAACCCCACCGACGACCTCACGAGCGCCATGATGCACGCCGAGGTGGACGGCGAGCGGCTGAGCCCCGCCGAGTTCGGGAGCTTCTTCATCCTCCTTGTGGTGGCGGGCAACGAGACCACGAGAAACGCGATCAGCCACGGCGTCCGCCTGCTCACGCAGAACCCGGACCAGAAGGCGCTGTGGTTCTCCGATTTCGAGAAGCACTCCCGAGGCGCGGTTGACGAGATCGTCCGGCACGCAACACCCGTCATCCACTTCCGTCGCACCGTGACCGAGGACACCAACGTCGGCGGTGTCGACATGCCAGCCGGCACCAAGGTCGTGATGTTCTACGCGTCCGCCAACTTCGACGAAAACGTGTTCACTGACCCGTATCGGTTCGACATCACTCGGGACCCCACCAAGCAGGTCGGCTTCGGCGCCGGCGGACCGCACTTCTGCCTCGGGGCCAATCTTGCGCGCCGCGAGATCACGGTGATGTTCGACGAGATCCGGCGCCGGCTCCCGAACCTGCACGTAACCGGAGAGCCGGAATGGCTTCAGAGTGCGTTCATCAACGGGATCAAGCACATCCAGTGCGCGTGGTGATTGACTGAACAACGCATGAGAATCCTCGTTACGAATGACGACGGCATCGACTCCGTCGGCCTCCACAAGCTTGCGCTTGCCATCCGGCACCTCGGCGAAGTGGTGGTTGTGGCACCAGACACCGAGTTCAGCGGGGCTGGCTGCGCAGTTGGGGCGTTCAACACGCTCAACCCCGAGGTGCACCGCGTGCGGCTCGAGGGCATCGACGAGGCGTGGACCGTTTCCGGTCCGCCGGCGCTCTGCGTGATCTTCGCCCGCGCCGGAATCTTCGAGAAGGAGTTCGACCTCGTCGTGTCCGGCATCAACCCGGGTGCGAACGTCGGTCGTGCCGTGTACCACTCGGGAACCGTCGGGGCGTGCATCACCGCCAGGAACTCCGGCATCACCGGGATCGCTGTGAGCCAAGACGCTGCGTTCGGCAGCGTCGTCGGTCAGGCGTGGGACGAGATGCTGCTCGGCATGAAGTGGGACACAGCGGCACACGTTGCCGCACAGGCCGTTGGTGCGATCGTGGCGAACCCGCCGGCAACACCGCAGGTGCTGAACATCAACGTGCCCAACGCCGAGGTGTCCGAACTGAAGGGCTGGCGCCGGACGGAGATGGCGAACCAGTCCGGCCGCTCGTCGTCACAGGTTTCGCTCGTGCCCAAGATCGGTCACGAGGACGCCTTCAACGTGCGCATGGACTGGGGCCAGCCCATCGAACTGCCCGAGCACACCGACATCGGCACCGTGCAGCGGGGATTCGTGTCAGTCACATGGCTCAGCGCCATCCTGCCCGTCCACCCCGGCGAGGACGATCACGCCGAGCGGGCAATCGACCGGCTATTCCGTATCTGACCGAACGACCGGGATCCCCACCCGGATGTCGGCCACCACGGCGAAGTGGTCGCTCGGGTGGATGCCGTCCACCGGCTGGTCACCCGCCACCCACGCACGAACCGGATTGCCGATCGGCTTGGGGCGGGGCCACGACACCAACAGGTAGTCGAGCCTCCTGTTCGGCCAGGCGGTGTCGCTGAGGTACGGATTGCGCGGGTCCCACGTCACACCCTGCGCACCGAGACGACCGCCGTCGCCAACGATCTCCCACACATCGGTGAACACGACTCCCCTCACTCCGGGTCGTCGGCCCGTCAGCAGGCCCACCTCGTCGCTGTCGGGCACCGCGTTCAGGTCCCCGCCAACGATCACCGGGAGGCGTCGCTCTGCATCCCGCCGCTCCCCTTGGTAACGGGCAACGAGGTGCATGAGTTCCTCCGCATTGAGCAATCGCTGCTCCGATGCGTCGAACGGATACTCGAAATGTGTGGAGGCAACCGGCCACGGGCCCCAAGGTGAGTCAAGCACAGCGAACGTGACGTGGCGGTGCGGCACCCCGGCATCGAGGCGATGCAGCCAGTGGCGCTCCACCGAGAGAACCGGCCAGCGGCTGAGCACGGCGTTGCCGAACCATGACGCGCCGCCGTTGCGCGGGTGGATACGCCAGTCGTCCTGGGGCCAGGCTGCATGGAAACCACCGAGCGCGTCGGCGAGTTCCTCGGGCTGCGCAACCCCGCCGCGATCGGCCCAGGACTCCTGCAGGAACACCACGTCGGGGTTCTGCTCGCGCAGAACAGTCGCGATGCCGGGTTGGCGCTCACGCCAGTTCTGGAAGCGTCCCCAGAGGTTCCACGTCATCACGCGCATTGTCGTCATGACGGTCCGGACGTCGAGTTGAGAGGGAGATACACCAGCAGCATTGTTTCCACGTATGGCGCCAGAAAGCTCGCCGCAGCGGGCGAGATGTGGTTGTCGTCCCGGTACACGAGGATGTTGCCGATCACCGCCGGACACCTTGAAGCACCGCAGAGCCAGTCATCAGGGCGAACCCGGTCCACTCCTTGTCGCCGAACTGCCTCGGCATCCATCGCGGCGCGGCGGCTGTTGATCGCAGTCGCGCGGTCCACGAGACACTTGGTGAGCGACTTCGGGTGCGCAGAGACACAGGTCGGCACCTGCACGAGATGCCGGGGAACGTCTCCCATGAGTACCACGCGACCCGAGACCTCTTTGATCGACCTGAGTGAGCGCTCGAGCCCGAGTCGATAGCCAGACCAGCTCGGGCCGGCATACCAGAACTGAGTGAGCACGGTGACGGCCGGCTTCATCTCTCGGATCTTCGCGATTGCCTTGCGTCTCCACGCCGCGCACTCCCGGGTGTACTGGGCATCGGACTGTGGGGTGTCTGCGACAGGACAGTGCCGCTTGCCGATCAGCACGAGTCGCCAGTGGTGCTTCAGCGCAGTGGCCTCGAACGCCGGGAACCACTGCGCCGCATGGCTGTCCCCCATCAACACCACGGTCACTGCCGACGTCGTGTCCCCGTACTCGCACGGCTTCGGCGTGGACTGACCGATGCCGAGCATGCATCCGTCCGAGTACACGATCGGCCTTTCGTCAAAGACCCGGTCGAGCGACGGCTCCAGATTGGCGGGAACCAGTTCGTTCGTAATCGCCTCCTCAACGAGTGCCTTGTTCGCTGCCGCAAGCGCGAGCAGGCTCGGCTGGTTGTCCACCGACGGTGGGGCAACGGTAATGGCGACCGTCGTCGAGGTGGAGGAGGTGGTGGAAACGCTCGTGGACGTGGCCCCCGATGGGGACACCGTTGATGGCAGCGCGAGAGCCGTGGTGACGGGCGCCATTGAGCCAACGGTTGCTGGCAGGGTTACCGCGTCGGTCTCGGGTGGCGCGAGCGTCGCAAGGGTCGGGGCAACCACCCCAGCGTTGGCAGTACTCCGGTCCGTCCCGACTCCGACCCCGGCCGACGCTGCGACTGCGGTTGCCACGAGCGCCATTCCGAGCGCCAGGCTGTACGCCGGGCGCGCCGCGAGTCGAACGCTCGAGCGCACGGGGTGCTCGAGCAGGACGAACGTGAGCGCTGCGAGGAGCACTGCGCCGGCGAGCAGCGCTGCTCTCGTAGCGGCCGGGAGCGGCCCCCATCTCGCCTCGGCAAGGACGAGTAGAGGGAAGTGCCACAGATAGATCGCGTAGGAACGCTTGCCCAGCCACTGGAGCGGTCGCAGGCCAAGCAGTACCACGGGGCCATCGGGTGCCGCTGCGCCACCGAGGATCACCGCTGACGTTGCGAGGACCGGAAGCAGAGCCCGGTAGCCGGGGAACGATCCCTGCGGGTCACCGAACGTAAACCAGCCAAGCGCCAGAACTGCGACTCCGGCCCAGCCGAGCACTGCCCGCAAGAAGGGTGCCCGGCGCGTGAGTGCCAGCGGGGCAACCGCTAGCAATGCTCCCGCAAGGAACTCCCACGCCCGGGCCGGGAGCCAGTAGAAGGTGAACGAATCCCGACGCGGCGTCTGGCTGATGCAGAGCCAGAGCGACGCGCTGCCGATCACCAGCGAGAGCAGCACGACAGTTCGGGTGAAGCGGCGGCCTGTCCGGGCCGCGGCGAGCAGCAACAACGGCCAGAAGAGGTAGAACTGCTCCTCGACGGCGAGCGACCAGAAGTGCAGCAGTGGCTCGGGCAGCGCAACGTGGGAATAGCCACCACGGCTCCAGAACAGGACGTTCGCCGCAAACCCCGCTGACGCGAGACCCGACCGCACGATGAAACCCCGAGTGAGCGGGTCCACAAGAAACCGCGAGGCGACCACAGTTGCCACGAGGGTGAGCGAGGAAGCAGGGAGTAGACGTCGGGCGCGCCTGGCCCAGAACGTGCGAAGCGAGATGGTCCCGGTTCGGCTCACCTCTCCGGCAAGGAGGCGCGTGATCAGGAATCCGGACAGCACAAAGAATACGTCGACGCCGATGTACCCGCCCCGGAAGCCGAGCAGATCGGCGTGATAGAGCAGAACCGACACCACCGCAACTGCGCGCAGTCCCTCGATATCGGGCCGGAATCCGTCCATCGCTCGACCCCCTACGCGCCCAAGTACGGCGCAAGCATAACTGCGACGTAGGGAGTCAGGTACCGCGCGGCCGCGAGGGTCAAGTGCGTCTGGTCCCGATAGAGCAGCACGTTGCCGATGATCACCGCGCAACGTTTCGGGTCACACAACCAGTCGTCCGGGATGATGTGGTCGACCCCCTGATTCCGCGTGGCGGCCCTATCCGCCCGGCGGCGCGTCGGGTTGATCGCGGAGCGACGAGTCACCGTGCACTGGTTCACCGAGCGCAGGTGCGACGCGACACAGGAGGGCACATCCGACTTCCGAATCGGAGTGTCGGCGAGGTATACGACATGCTTCGCGTGCTGTTTGACCGATGCAAAAGTGCGTTCCCAGCCCTCTCGATACTCGCTGAACGTGACGCCCCGGTACCAGAGCGAGGACATCACCACGACGCTCGGCTTGAGCACCGCTAGGCGCTCGTACACCTTCGCGCGCCAGCGCGAGCACTGCCCCGTGTAGCCGGTCTCGGGTTGGGGCACATCGCCGGCCGGGCAGTGCTTCTTGGCCATCAGCACGAGCCTCCACCCCTGCTCCTTCGCGAGCGACTCGAAGGCCGGGAACCACTGCGCCGCGTGTGAGTCGCCGAACAGCACCACGACCGTCGACGACGACGTGTCCCCGTACGCGCACTCCTTCGCCTCGGTCTTGCCGTTGTCGAGCAGGCAGCCGTCGGAGTACACGATGGATGTATCGCCGTACACCTTCGACAGTGACGGTTCGAGGTTGGACGGCACTACCCGTGTGCGCACTGCGTCAACGAGCTGCTGCGCATTCGCCGCGGCGAGACGCTCGAGCGCCCCGGGATTGCGGCCCGTCGCCGTGGGCGCCGCTGTGCTGCTGCTCACCGGGGAGGTCGTTGATCCCCCCGGCGCGCCCGTTGCGGGTGTTGTCGATGCGATGCTGCTAACCGGAGCGGGGTCAACCGTCTCCACGACGATCGTCGGCGCCGCCGACTCCCCACCCGTTGCGATCCCGGTGGCGGCCGCGAGGAACACCGCGGAACCCACCAGGCCCGTCGCCACCAGTCCGGCACCTACGAGAAGGCTGCGCCGTGCCCGGACCGCCAACCACGGCGAGCGCCGGATCGGGTTCTCGAGCAGCCTGAAGGAGGCTGTGGCGATCCCGACGGACGCAGCGAGCAGGGCTACACGGACACCCCAATGGAGCGGTCCCCACTTCGCCTCTGCGAGCACGAGCAGCGGAAAGTGCCAGAGGTAGATCGCGTAGGACCTTTTGCCGATCCACTGGAGCGGCGCCAATTGCAGAAGGCGCCTCGGACCGTCATCGGTGTGGGCGCCCCCAAGGATCACCGCAACCGTGGCCAGCACAGGAAGAAGTGCGAGCGAGCCAGGGAAACCGTCCTGCGGGTCGTGGAAGCCAATCGCGCAGAGCACGATCACCATGAGCCCGATCCATGCCAGTACCCCCCGGAGGAAAGGGGCGCCGCGCACGACCGACGGAGCCGCAACGGCGAGCAGCGCGCCGGCGAGCAGCTCCCATGCGCGGGTCGGCAGCCAGTAGAAGGCGAACGGCTGACGGCCGGGGGTGATGGCGATGCAGGCGATGAGCGACGCCGCGGCGATCGGCACGGCGAGGAGAACGACGAGGCGGCGGAAGTTGCCGCGCAGCCTCGCAAGCCCGAAGAGCGCGAGCGGCCAGAGGAGGTAGAACTGCTCCTCCACCGCGAGCGACCAGAAGTGCAGCAGCGGTTCGGGCAGCGTGAGTTGCGAATAGCCACCGCGTGTCCAAAAGAGCAGGTTGGCGCCGAACACCGAGGCAGCGACCGCCGATCGCCCGGTGAAACCCCGTGTGAGCGGGTCAAGAAGGGCGGCCGATGCCACGAGGGTCGCCACGATCACGAGCGTCGAGGCAGGGAGGAGACGGCGGGCACGTCGGGCCCAGAATGCTCCGAGGGCGATGCCACCGGTGTGGTCCACCTCGGTGACGAGGAGCCTGGTGATGAGAAAGCCAGACAGCACGAAGAACACGTCTACGCCTACGTACCCCCCGCCCACGTGAGCAAGACGAGCGTGGTACAGCAGCACCGAGATCACGGCGAGGGCCCGGAGACCCTCGATGTCCGGGCGGAACTCTCCCCCGTGGGAAGCCGGCGCGGTCCGGGAAGTCATCCGGACATTGAGGCTACACAGCGCCGTTCGGTTAGATCCGTCCTGCTGCGCGAGCGGCCTCCTCGGCGGCCTGCAACTGCGCCTCGATGATTGCGAGTCCGCCGTCCCAGAAGCCGGGGTCCGAGAGGTCGCAGTCCACGATTCGTCCGAGTTCCTCGGGACTCATCGAGCCGCCGGCGCGCAGCAGTTCGAGGTATTGCGGCACGAACGTGTCGCCGACCTCCTCGTAACGCTTGTACACCGAGAGCGCCAGTAACTGGCCGTACGCATACGCGTACACGTACCCGGGCGTGTGGATGAAGTGCGGGATGTAGCTCCACCACGTGCGGTACCCCTCGGTGATCTCCACCGCGTCGCCGAGCATCGCGTGTTGGGTGTCGAACCAGACGCGGTTGAAGTCCTCGATTGCCAGTTCGCCTTGCTCGCGTCGGGCGGTGTGCACTCCGGCCTCGAACTGATTCATCGCGATCTGGCGGAACACGGTGGCGATCGCGTCGTCCATCCCCGTGGCAGCCAGCGCGAACTTCTCGTTCGGGTCCGTGAGCAGACCCATGAGGCGCCCGCGCGTGACCGTCTCGCCGAACACCGATGCGGTTTCGGCGAGCGTCAACGGAGTCGTCATCTGGAACACGCCCTGTTCACGTGCGAGATAGCCGTGCACGCCGTGGCCGAGTTCGTGGGCGAGGGTGACGACGTCACGCGTGCGGGAGGTCCAGTTCAGCATGAGGTAGGGGTGGTGCGACGGCGCGGTGTACGCGCAGAACGCACCGCCGCGCTTGCCCGGACGGGTTGGTGCGTCGATCCATGGCTCGCGCATGAACCGCTGGACGACGGAGGCGATCTCGCCGGAGAACGATGCGTACGCATCCACGATCACCTCGGTGGCGGCGGACCACCCGATGGTCGTGTCGGTGGTTGCCACCGAGGCCATGCGGTCGTAATCGCGCAGTTGCGGCAGGCCGAGCACCTTCGCCTTGAGTGAGTACCAACGCTGCGGGATGTCGTAGCGGGCAACCACTGCGTCCACGAGAGCCTGCACCGACGCATCCGAGGCCTCGTTCGAGAGGTTCCGGCTCGTAATCCACGTGGGGTACGACCTGAGCCGGTCGTTGACCGACTTGTCGTTGAGCAAGGTGTTGAACACGAAGGCGCGGGTGCGCAGCCCGGGTGCGAGCCCGTCAGTGATGCCCGTGTACGCCTGTTCACGCATCGCACGGTCTGGGTGGCCGAGCAGCGCGAGCCCGTGCTCAAGCGGTGCCGTGTGGGAGGTGCCGTCACCGTTGGGGACCTCCACCTCCACGGCAGACATCAACTCGTCGTAGAGCCGCGCCCACGCAGAGTCGCCCGTTACGGACTTCTCCTTCATCACGCGTTCCTCGCCCTCGCTCAGCAGGTGGGGGCGATAGCGGCGGGCGGACTCGAGGTGATGGCGGATGAAGTCCATGGCCGGGCTGGGGTCCGACAGGATCGCCGCAACGTGTTCCTCGGTTGCCGCTGCCCATTCGAGCTCGATGAAGATCAGCGGTGTCGTGATCGCTGTGGACCGCTCCTCCACCCGGGCGAGCCGTGCACCGTTCACCGGGTCCGCTGTATCCCCCGCAAACTTCAGGTGCGCATAGCTACCCGCCCTCTCGAGGAGGTCGATCATCGCGGCGTAGCGCCGGTGGAACGCCGCAATCTCGGCCGCCGACATCGACGCGATCTGCCCGCGACCCGTGGCCACGAGCTCGGCCGAGATCTGTTCCGCTGCCTCGAAGAGTTCGTCGATCCCGGGTTGGCCCTCGAGGAGCGGCTCGAGGTCCCAGGCAACCCCTGCGGCAGTGAGATCGTCGTGCTGCGGATCGAGAGCGGTCATGCACGGCAGGTTATGGCCCGGTAGGAGGTGTGCCATGCTGATCATGAGGGGGTTCGACATGTCCGAACTGTTTGCAGGGAAGGTTGCCGTGATCACGGGCGCGGCTTCGGGGATTGGGGCAGCGACGGCCCGACGATTGGCGAGCGAGGGTGCTCACGTCGTCGCTGCGGACATCAACTTCGCCGGCGCAGAGTCAGTCGCCGCCGAGATCGGCGGGAGTGCGCTCGAGCTTGACGTCACGAAGATGGCTGCTTGGGAAGCAGCGCTCGACGTCGTCGTAGCGATCCACGGTCGCTTCGACATCCTGTTCCTCAACGCGGGTGTGATGACCCCGCCGACCGGGGTCGCGGTCGGCGAGGACCCCGTACTCTGGATGACCCCGGCAGGGTATGAGCGGGTGACAGCCGTGAACATCGACGGTGTTGCCTACGGGTTGATGGCGGCCATCCCCCGCCTCACCGCATCGGGCGGTGGCGAGATCGTGATGACGGCGTCCATTGCGGGCATGCTCCCGGTGCTCGAGGACCCCTTCTACTCAATGACCAAGCACGCCGTGAACGGACTAGCGCGCAGCGCCGGCCCAGCGCTCGAGTCCCGGAACATCCGGGTGAACGCCGTATGCCCGGGCGTGATGAACACAAACATCCTCCCGCCCGACATGGCCAAGTCGTTCAAACGCATCTCGGAACCGTCGTACATCGCGGACACCGTGGTCCGCATCATCACGAATGGCGCTACGGGCGAGGCATGGATCGCGTACGCCGAGGGCAAGGAGCCGTGGCCGTACGAGTGGGCAGGCATCCGCCCGCCACCGCGCTGATCAGCGCTCGAACACCGGGCGTACCTCGCCCATGAAACGCACCGTGCGCGAATAGTCGAAATACGGCGTGTCGGTCTCGCGCAGCGCCGCGCGCAGGGCATCGGCCTCCGCTGCGGCGAGCGTGGGTGGGCTCAGCCAAGCCTCGGCAATGCCCTCCGGCGCCGGCGGTGCACCGCGGTGGACTGCCAGTGGGTTGTGCTCGGCATCCACGGGGGCATGCACCTGGTAGTACTCCCCGATGCCGAAAGCGTCGGGGCGGGCCAGCGCCGTCGGGCCGTGATGACCGACCCAATAGTCCTGGAACGTCTCTCTGGTGACCGTCGGCTGTCGCATGACGACCCCAGTCAGGCGGAGGCCCTCATGGGGGCCTGCCTGGAGGTGGTGCTCGGCGCCAAGGAAGATCGGTGACCGGGCGAGGTCGATGAAGGTCCGCTCGTCCTCGAGCAGTTCGAGCCCGGCAGCAGCGACCTGTTCGCGTGTTCCTGTGGGCGCGGGGCCGTCCACCCACAACTCGGCGACACCGTCGATCTCGTCTGCACCCTCAGGGCCGAGGTGCTGCACCGTGTGCACCTGCTGGTACCGGCGGATGCCAAGGACCTCTGCGCGGTCGCGCACCAGCGGCGCGTGGTGGTCCCACCAGTAGCGCTGGAACTGCTCGCGGGAGAGGTGCGGCTGCTTACGTAGGAGGAAGACGAGTCGCTGGCGCGACACCGCCGTCACATCCCGTCGCAGAGCGTGGCGAAGCCTTCTGTTCCGTCGAGGCGCAGCTGCACCACGGCCTGGTAAGCGGGCGAGTCGTACCACGCCATGGCGGCGGCACGGTCGGGGAAGCGGAGCACCACGATGCGGTTGCCGGGGGCGGTGCCCTCGACGGTCTTCGCGTTGTCGTCGAAGGCAAGCACCTCGATCTGGTGGCCAGCCATGGAGCCCGGTGCGACCGCGAGGTATTCGTTCAGCTTGTCCCGGTCGGTGATCTTGCTGATGGCAATGAAGAGTGCGCTCATACAGGGCAAACTAGGCGATGGGCGGGCGTCGTGCTCAAGCGGCGCCCCGGAGAGGAGGCCCGAGATGCCGAGGACAGGATCGCAGTCCGTACCGGAACCCGGTGGCAGTCTGCGCCCCGGGGAGGCGCGCAGCCCTGGGCCGAGCATGCAGGAACTGCTCGATGCCGATACCCGCGCCGTGCCCGTGGCGCTCCGCGACCACGGCTACTCCTACCGTGGTTCCTCCGATGTGCCGCGGTCCCGGTACACGTCACCCGAGTTCGCGGCACTCGAGGCCGAGTACATGTGGCGAGCCACGTGGCAGGTTGCCTGCCGCGAGGACGAGATCGACAAGACCGGCGATCATGTGGTGTACGACGTTGCCGACGAGTCGTTGATCGTCACCCGGCAGGCCGACGGCTCGATCCGCGCGTTCCACAATTCCTGTCTGCACCGCGGTACCCGCCTCCGCAACGACGATGGGCGCGTGGGTTCGTTCCGCTGCCCGTTCCACGGCTGGACGTGGGGTGTGGACGGACGACTCACGGACCTCCCGTGCGAGTGGGACTTCCCGCACATCGCCCAGTCGGCAGAGACATACTGTCTCCCCGAGGCCCGAGTCGCCCGGTGGTGCGGTTGGGTGTTCGTGAACCTCGACGAGGGGTGCGAACCGTTCGAGACGTACGCAGCGAAACTCATTGACCACTTCGACACGTCGTTCGACTTCGCGAACCGCTACGCCACCTTCCACGCGGTGAAGGAGGTCCCCTGCAACTGGAAGGTCTGCATGGAGGCCTTCAGCGAGGGGTACCACGTGATCGCAACGCACCCGCAGATCCTCGAGTTTGCGGGCGACGCCAACAGCGAGTACTCCATCTGGGACGATTCCCCGTACGTCAGCAGGTTCGTCAACGGGTTCGGGGTGCAGAGCCCGCACCTCTCGGACACCCTGAGCCCCCAACAGGTCGTGGACGCATACCTCGAGTTCGCTGCACGCACGCCGCGCGGCGAGGGCGTGCGGGTAGGTGAAGACGCAAACCCGCGGGCCGTCGTTGCCGCAATCCTGCGCGCGGGGATGGCCCCGCGCCTCGGGGTGGACCTAGACGGCGTCTCAGACAGCGAGGTACTGGACGCGATCCTCTACCACCTGTTCCCTGCCTTCGCCCCGTGGGCTGGTCTCGGTCAACCGCTCGTCTACCGGTGGCGGCCCGGCCGCACCCCGGACACCTGTTTCATGGACGTCTGGCGCCTGGCCCCGATCCCCGACAGCGGCGCCGGCGCCGAACCGGCGACCTGCACGCGGCTGGGCCTCGATCAGTCGTGGAAGGAGGCCCCGCGCAT
>WLJO01000026.1 GCA_009701715.1 Actinomycetota bacterium | reverse complement strand
GTCGGCCAGCGAACAGCCGGCTGCGGCATCGGGGATGAGGACCGTTTTGGCGGGGTTGAGGATCTTGGCCGTCTCGGCCATGAAGTGCACGCCGCAGAACACGATGACGGAGGCGTCAACCTCGGCGGCGACACGGCTCAGCGCGAGCGAATCGCCCACGTGATCCGCAATGTCCTGGATCTCTGCCACCTGATAGTTGTGGGCGAGGATGACCGCATCGCGCGCCTTGGCAAGGCGCCGGACCTCCGCGGTCCACGTCGCTCGCTCGGTGTCAGTCATGGTCGGCTCGTCTGCCACTCCGTCAGGCTACGTGGGTCGGTGTGTCTCCGTGGAACGGAATGCACTGAAGAGCAGATCCACCCGCTCAGCAACCGGCCCGCTCGCCATCCCCATACGCTCCGGCGACCGGCCCTGCAGGCGGTTCACGGTCGACCGGCCGCAGTCGTTGACCACCAGCACGGTCCGGCACCGGGAGCGCTCACCGGTGTCGAGGCGGGTAGCGGTGCCGAAGCAGCAGAGCCCTACCGCATCGAACACGGTTGCCGCTATGGCCACCGGGCTGTCGAGCAGTTCGTAGACATCGCCTTCGGCGAGCAACGAGATTCGGGCCGCCCCGTCCGCATTGCGGCCGAGAGCTTCGGGGTCCATCACGGTGAGGCCGTACAGACGGCTGCCGGTGTCCCAACCAGCGGTCTCGTGCAGGCGGAGTTCGAGCCAGGTGGCCAATTTATCCAGGAGTTCTTCGTCGTTCATGTCACTACTGGGTGCACGGCCACCTGCGAACGGAAGGCCTCGGCGGCGCTCCGGGGCTCAGCTCGACAGGCGCACAGCGATATCAGCAGCCGCGGCCACGACCACCTTGCCGAGCAGCCTGCCCGGTGATCTCGTGAGCCGCTCCACCGGGCCCGACACGCTGAGTGCCGCCACCACGGTCCCCGAGCGTCCGTAGACAGGCGCGCTGACACTCGCTACACCCTTCTCGCGCTCCTCGACGCTCTCCACCCAGCCCGGGTTGCGGCGACCGGGCGGCGCAGTGAGCACCCTGCCGGCCGAACCGCGTTCCAGGGGCAGCAGGGCCCCCTCCGGAACGATCCAGCGCAGTCCGTGGGTTGACTGCAGCGACACCACACATCGACGACCCGAACCCTCGAGCACGTACAGCTGCACGCTCTCACCGGTGCGGTCCCGCAGGGCCTCCATTGCAGGGAGCGCTGCGGTGGCAACGGGCAGTCGCTCGGCCGCCGCCCTGCCGAGCCCGACCAGGCCGAGACCCAGCTCGAAGCGGCCCTCGTCGTCCCGGCGCACCAGACCGTGGTGTTCGAGTGCAACCGCGAGACGGTGCGTGGTTGCTCGGGGCAGCCCCACAGCGGCCTGGAGGTCCGCCAGACCGAGTGCACCGCGCTCCTCGAGCGCATGGAGGAGCGCTACTGCCTTGTCCAGCACCCCAACGCCGCTTACACTGTCCATCTGGCGGGAACTCTATCCCAGAAAGTGAGACTGCGAGCATGACGAGCACATTGCCCGAGAAGGTGTGGGAGCGCCACGTGGTGCATCGTGCACCCGGTGAGGCTGACCTCCTCTACATCGACCTCCATCTGGTCCACGAGGTCACGAGCCCGCAGGCATTTGACGGTCTGCGCCTGACCGGCCGCAAGGTACGCCGGCCCGAACTCACGGTCGCCACCGAGGACCACAACGTCCCGACCGCAGACATCCATCTCCCAATCGCCGACCCGGTCTCGGCGCGACAGGTCGAGGTGATGCGGGAGAACGCCAAAGAGTTCGGCATCACGCTGTTCCCTATGGGCAACAAGAACCAGGGGATCGTGCACGTGATCGGCCCCGAGCAGGGTCGCACGCTGCCTGGTATGACCATCGTGTGCGGAGACAGCCACACCGCAACACACGGCGCGTTCGGAGCCCTCGCGTTCGGCATCGGCACGAGCGAGGTGGAGCACGTACTCGCCACGCAGACACTGCCACAGGGCACGCCGAAGTGGATGCACATCAACGTGGACGGCGAGATGCGCAACGGCACCACCGCCAAGGACGTGATCCTCGCGATCATCGGGCGCATCGGCACGGGCGGCGGCATCGGCCACGTCATCGAGTACGGCGGCTCCGTCATCCGCTCGCTCTCCATGGAGGGCCGGATGACCGTGTGCAATATGTCGATCGAGGCGGGCGCCCGGGCGGGGCTCGTGGCACCGGATGACACCACGTTCGCCTACCTCGAGGGCCGCGAGCACGCCCCCAAGGGCAAGGCGTGGGAGCAGGCACTGGACGACTGGCGCACGCTGCGCACCGACGCAGGCGCGAAGTGGGACACCGTGGTCGACATCGACGGCTCGGCACTCATCCCGCATGTCACGTGGGGCACAAACCCTGCCCAGGTGGCCACCATCAACGACGTCGTTCCGTCGCCCGACTCGTTCGCCGACGCCACCCAGCGCGACAACGTCGCCCGCGCGCTCGAGTACATGGGCCTCACCGCCGGCCAGCGCATCCGTGACATCGCGGTCGACACCGTGTTCATCGGCTCCTGCACCAACAGCCGCATCGAGGACCTGCGTGCCGCTGCCGCAGTGCTTGAGGGTCGCAAGGTCACCGCCAAGCGCGTGATGGTCGTCCCCGGTTCGCACCGCGTGAAGGAGCAGGCGGAGTCCGAGGGTCTCGACAAGATCTTCCGTGCCGCTGGCGCAGACTGGCGCGAGCCGGGCTGCTCGATGTGTCTCGCCATGAACCCCGACAAGCTCGCCGTGGGCGAGCGCTCGGCCAGCACGAGCAACCGCAACTTTGAGGGACGCCAGGGCCGCGGTGGCCGCACGCACCTCGTCTCCCCCGCCGTCGCCGCAGCTACCGCTGTTGCCGGCACCTTCTGCACCCCGGAGGACCTCCAGTGAAAGCCGTACGAGTCGTTACTGGCAGCGGGATGCCGCTGCGCCGTTCCGACGTAGACACCGACCAGATCATCCCGGCCGAGTGGCTGAAGCGCGTGGAGCGCACGGGCTTCGAGAAGGGCCTGTTCTCCACGTGGAAGGACGACCGCAACTTCGTGATGAACGACGAGCGCTACGCGGGTGCCTCGGTGCTCGTCGCCGGTCCGGCCTTCGGCGTCGGCTCGTCCCGCGAACACGCCGTGTGGGCAATCCAGCAGGGCGGGTTCGATGCGGTCATCGCGCCGAGCTTCAGCGACATCTTCCGCAACAACTGCACGAAGAACGGCCTCGTGCCGGTCGTGCTCGCCGAGCCGATCGTCGAGAAGATCTGGCAGGCCATTGAGGCGGATCCGAAGACGCCGATCACGGTGGACATGGAGCGCCTTCTCGTTGAGGTGCCGGCCGCTGGGATCACGGAGTCCTTCCCTATGGACACACCCACGCAGGAGCGCTTCCTCCACGGGCTCGACGACATCGGCATCACGATGTCGCACGTCGACGACATCACGACGTACGAGGCCAAGCGGCCTGCCTGGCTCGCCTGAGCCACCGGCGTCAGCCGATGGCGAGGAACTCGACCCAGTTGCCGTCCGGGTCCTCAACCATGGAGATCGAGGTGTTCGCACGGATCTCGGTGACGGGGATGCGCACCTTGTAACCGGCGGCTGCAACGGCGTCGGTGATCTCCTGGATATTGGAGACCGACATCGTCCAGTAGCGGTAGCCGGTTGCGCCCCCGATGCCGCCCTTAGCCGGACGTGCCTCGGGGGTCGGGTCAAAGGTGACCAGCTTGATCATCGACGTGCCGCACATCAGTCGCCACATGTGCATACCGCCGGGCATCGGGCCGTCTGCGACAAACGTGAAACCCAGTGTGTCTCGGTAGAACTTCAGCGATGCCTCGATGTCGGTGACGACAATCCCGAGGTCAATGGAATCTTTGGTGAGTTGAACGGACATGCAGAGGTTCTAGTGCCCCGAGACACACCCTGCCAAGCGATCGACGCCGGTGATTCAGGGCAGCCGCAGGGAGAACGTGTAGGTGTAAGAACCGTCGGCGTTCGGGACAGTGCGCAGCGTTCCCTTGGCATTGAGGTAGGCACCCGTGCCGCCCACGACCGTCCGCGCCAGTGGTACGCCGGCGTCGGGCTTCTTACCCTTCTTGACCTTCGCCACGCCCTCCACATTGATCGAGTCGCTGTCGTTGAGGCGGAACGTCTGCGCGATGGACCGTTCCTCCTTCACTGCCTCAGCCCCGGTGCCCTTGCCAAGGCCCGTGGTCACGAGCACACCCGTCAACTCCGCGCCGGGTTTGCCGTCCAGCAAGAACGGCACCGTGAACTCCAGTCGATCCCCCACCGACGGACCGGGTGGGTCGAGATCGACCGGTTTCTCCGCCCACGAAACCGGCACGAAATTGAACACCACGGTGGTGACCCCCTTGGAGCCGTCCTCCACCGTGCCGGAACGATCGACGCTGCTGCACGCCGCAAGCACAAGCACGGGTACTGCGAGCAACAGGATCCGCTTGGTATGCGTCTGCTTCGAACTCATCGGTTCCTCCATAAGGCGACCCGGTTCCAGCCACCGGGCGGTATCAGACTAAACGGGCACTGAAGCATCGCCCCAAGAGGGTGATGCTTCGCTGCGTCAGGTTGTAGCGGCGACGAGGGTGCCAAGGTCGAGCAGGCGCTCGTCGTTCGAGAACACCTGAATCGGGTCGCTGATGGTCAGGCGGAGCGCACGCTGGATCATCCGGGCGTGCAGGTGCTGGTTGTACTCCACCAGCGTCACGGCCCAACCGTCGTTCCCGGCCCGAGCCGTACGTCCGGAACGGTGCAGGTAGGCCTTCGCGTCGGAGGCCGGCTCGTGGTGGATCACCACGTCAATGCCATCCACGTCGATACCGCGCGCTGCCACGTCGGTGGCCACAAGCACCTTGAGTTCTCCCATAGAGAAACGCTTGAGGGCCTTCTCGCGGGAGGGCTGGGGAAGGTCCCCGTGGATCGCCGCAGCACTCACGTCGAGGTCCCGGAGGTTGTCGGTTACCCGGTCGCACATGCGCTTGGTCCCGCAGAACACCACGACCCGCTGCGCGGTCTTGCAGATCGACGCGATAACCCGGTCCTTGTCCATGTGGTGAACGCCGAGGAAAACATGGTGCATCGTGCCGACGGTGTCGTTCGCTGCATCGATGGCGATCTCCACCGGATCCTTCAGGTAGCGGCGAACGAGGTGACCGACCTGGCCGTCCAGCGTTGCCGAGAACAGCATCGTCTGGTGCACACCGGTGACATGGCGCAGGATCCACTCGACCTGCGGGGTGAAGCCGTCGTCGGCCATGCGGTCGGCCTCGTCGATGACGACAACCTCGATCTCGGAGAGGTCCACCTCTTTGCCCTTGATGAGGTCGACGAGGCGCAGCGGCGTGGCCACCACGAGGTCGACACCCTTCTCGAGGAGGGTTACCTGATCCTGGCGGGAGGACCCGCCGTACGCAGCGAGCACCACCTTGCCGCAGGCCTTGGCGATGGGTGCGAGCACCTCTGCCACCTGGAGCGCCAGCTCACGGGTGGGCACGAGCACGAGGCCGTGCGGGCGGTTGGGGGCAGAGTTCGGCGTGATGCGGCTGAGCATCGGTACGCCGAACGCGAGCGTCTTGCCAGACCCGGTACGTGCCCTGCCACAGACATCCTGACCGGTGAGCGCCACGGGGACGGCCTCGATCTGGATGGCGAACGGTTGCGTGAATCCGGCCTCAGCGAGACCACGATCCACGTCCGGGGGGACTCCGAGTGCAGCGAAACCAGTGGGGGCCACGGGGGCAGCAGTTTCAGTCATGTTGATCCTGCTCAGGCTACCTCGCAGAAGTCGCGCTGGGCCGTCTATCGTCCCCGTCATGAAGGTCCCCCTTACGATCAATGACCACCTCCACCGCGCCGAGGATCTCTACTGGCAGCGAACGGCAGTGGTGGACGAGCCCGATCAGCCTGCAGAGGGTTGGGGGTCGTTCACCTACGGCGAGATGGCAGATCGAGCCCGGGCACTCGCAGCAGGTCTCGATGCCCTCGGTATCGCCCCGGGTGAGCGAGTGGCCATGGTGAGCCACAACTCCGCCCGGCTGCTCACCGCGCTGTTCGGCGTTTCCGGCAGCGGTCGGGTGCTGGTACCAATCAACTTCCGCCTCGTTGCAGAAGAGGTGCAGTACATCGTCGAGCACTCGGGAGCCCGCATCCTTCTCGTCGATCCCGAGCTCGAGGAGGCGCTGTCGGCGGTGACCTGCGAGCGCAAGATGATCATCGGGGCCGAGAGCGACGCCGTGCTCATGAGGTTCGGTGTCCAGCCCACGCCCTGGGCCGCCGACGAGGACGCCACGGCCACCATCAACTACACGTCGGGTACTACCGCTCGTCCGAAGGGTGTGCAGCTCACCCACCGCAACCTTTGGCTGAACAGTGCAGCCTTCGGGTGGCAGATCGGGGTCAACGACCGTGACGTGTACCTGCACACGCTCCCCCAGTTCCACTGCAACGGCTGGGGCATGCTCTATTCGGTTACGGCGATGGGCGGCAAGCACATCATCATCCGCAAGATCGACGGCGCCGAGATCCTGCGCCGGATCGAGGAGCACGGGGTCACGCTCCTGTGCGGCGCACCGGCGGTTGCGAACATGATCCTCGATGCCGCGAAGACCTGGGACGGGCCGATCCCTGGCCGGGACCGCGTGCGCATCGTGCTTGCCGGCGCACCGCCGCCCTCCAAGACCATCGAGCGGATCGAGACCGAGCTCGGATGGGAATTCGTGCAGATCTACGGCCTCACCGAGACCACACCGCTGCTCACCATGAACCGCGGGCGTGCCGAGCTCGACGCGTTGACCCCGGCAGAGCGCGCCGTGCGCCTGTCCCGGGCCGGCGGGGCCGGACTCGGTGTTCACGTCCGGATCTCCGACCAGGGCGAGATCCTCGCCCGCGGCAACCACATCATGGGCGGCTACTGGGACCAGCCCGAGGCAACCGCTGACGCGATCAAGCCGGCCAGCGACGACCCCAACGGACCCGAGTGGTTCCACACAGGGGACGGCGGCATCATCGATGACGACCACTACGTCGTGATCTCGGACCGCAAGAAGGACGTCATCATCTCCGGTGGCGAGAACGTGTCGTCCATCGAGGTGGAGGATGCACTCTTCAGCCACCCCGACGTGAGCGAGGTGGCCGTGATCGGCGTGCCCGACGAGAAGTGGGGCGAACTGGTGCTCGGCCTCGTCGTGAAAACCCCGGGCTCGGCCCTCAGCGAGGCCGACCTCATCGCCTATTGCAGGACGAAACTGGCCGGCTACAAGTGCCCGAAGCGGGTCGAGTTCCGTGAGGCGCTGGCCCGGACCTCCACCGGAAAACTGCAGAAGTTCAAGCTGCGCGAGCCGTACTGGGCGGATCACGCCAAGCAGATCAACTAAGTACAACTGCTCCCCGTCGTTCTCGGTACTGACGCACGCCTTGGCTTCAAGGGGAGGTCGGGCCCGCACGCAATCGGGTTGCGAGCCCGTAGACTCAGCAGCGAGCCGACATCAAGAAGGTCCCACCGCAAGGTGGGGCCTTCGTCACTTTTCTGGACCCGGTGCCCATTGCGCAGGTGCGCCGAGTTCCGTATGCTGCAAGTGATGCGTAACTTGCTGGGACTCCTCCTTCTTACCTAGGGCGAGCGCCACATATTCGCGTTCGCCCCGCCCCTGCCTCACCGGCAGGGGTTCTTGCTTTTTCCGGCAAGTACCCCAGAACGATCCCAACCCGACCCAGTCCGACCGCCAGCACACGAAATCCTCAGCACCAGGAGCCGACACGATGCCCCCGAAGCCAGTCACCGTCAAGAAGATGCCCTTCGAGAAGTACCAGGCGTGGCTCCCGCTCGTCCTCACGGACCGGACGTGGCCAAACGTGAAGATCGACAAGGCACCGATGTGGTGCTCGGTCGACCTGCGTGACGGCAACCAGGCCCTCATCGACCCGATGGACCCCGAGCGCAAGCGCCGCATGTTCGAGGCGCTCGTGAAGATGGGCTTCAAGGAGATCGAGGTCGGGTTCCCCGCAGCGAGCCAGCCCGACTTCGACTTCGTGCGCCAGCTCATCGAGGAAGACCTCATCCCTGACGACGTCACCATTCAGGTGCTCGTGCAGTCCCGTCAGGAACTCATCGAGCGCACCTACGAGTGCTTGCAGGGTGCCCGACGCGCCATCGTTCACTTCTACAACTCCACGAACCCCCTGCAGCGCGAGGTTGTGTTCAACCTCGACAAGCAGGGAATCACCGACATCGCCGTCAACGCTGCCCGTATCTGCAGGAAGCTCGAACAGACGATGGGTGATACCGAGATCCTCTACGAGTACTCGCCCGAGTCCTTCACGCTGACCGAGCCGGACTACGCGCTTGACGTGTGCCACGCCGTCATGGAGGTGATCGAGCCGACGCCGGAGCGGCCGCTCATCCTGAACCTGCCGGCCACCGTCGAGTGCTACACCCCGAACGTGTACGGCGACGTCATCGAGTGGTTCTGCCGCAACATCCGCAGTCGCAACAGCGTCATCATCTCGCTGCACCCGCACAACGACCGCGGCTGCGGTGTTGCTGCCGCCGAGTTCGGGGTGATGGCTGGTGCCGACCGCGTGGAAGGGACACTGTTCGGCAACGGCGAGCGCACCGGCAACGTGGACCTCGTGAACCTTGCCCTCAACCTGTTTGCACTCGGTGTGGACCCCGAACTGGACCTCAGCGACATCGACGCGCTGCGCCGAGTGGCGGAGTACTGCAACCGCCTGCCGGTGTCGCCGCGCCACCCCTACGTGGGCGACCTCGTCTACACCTCGTTCTCCGGCAGCCACCAGGACGCCATCAAGAAGGGCTTCGAGGTGCTCGAGCGCAATGCTGTTGCTGCCGGCCGCAAGAAGCACGACTACGAGACCTGGGGGGTGCCGTACCTGCCGATCGACCCCAAGCACGTGGGCCGTACGTACGAGGCCGTCATCCGCGTCAACAGCCAGAGCGGCAAGGGCGGCGTTGCGTACATCATGAAGGCCGAGCACGGTTTCGACCTCCCGCGCCGCCTGCAGATCGAGTTCTCCAAGACGATCCAGCACATCACCGAGGATTCCGGCACGGAGATCAACCCCGTGATGATGTGGGACGCCTTCGAGGCCGAGTACCTGCCCGCCAACCCGCGCCACACGCTCGACGGGCACGAACTGCGTACCGACGGCAAAGTCACCTCGGTCACCGCCCAGGTACTCGTTGACGGCGAGCACCGCACCCTCACCGGCAGCGGCAACGGCCCGATCAGCGCGTTCGTCAACGCGATCGCGGACGGACTCGGTACCAACATCGATGTGCTGGACTACGCGGAGCACGCGTTGTCTGCGGGCTCGGAAGCCACTGCCGTTGCGTACGTGGAGACCTCCGACGGCGAGGGGAACGTTCGCTGGGGGGTTGGCGACGACCCGAACATCATCACGGCGTCGTTCAAGGCCGTGCTCTCGGCCCTCGACCGCCAGCGGCGATGAGGCAATGGCGGCAGCCACTAGGGTTGGTTCGGCGGCCGGATCGTCAATCCGGCCGGAACGCCACGACGACAAGGGACGAACGATGAAGGTCACTGTGGACTACGACGTGTGTGCCTCGACCGGGACGTGCATGCAGGTGTGCCCCGAGGTGTTCGAGGTGCGCAGCGACGGCTACCTCTACGTACTCCAAGAGAATCCGCCGGAATCGCTCCGCGAGAAGGTGAAGCAGGCCGAGGAACTCTGCCCTACCGCAGCCATCACGATCGAGGGCTGAAGGCTCTGCCGACGCGCCGGTTCAGCCGCGGAGTGCAGACACCGACACGATGCCGGGTGCGCTGCGGAGCGCCGTAAGCACGGAGTCCGGAACCGGTGACGTTGGGGCGATCAGCATGAGCGCCGATCCGACCTGCCGGGACTTGCCCACATCCATGTCGGCGATGTTGATACCAGCGTCGCCGAGGAGCGTGCCCACCAGACCGATAACACCGGGCCGGTCGTCGTTGCGCACGACGAGCATGTGGTCCGAGGGCGGCACGTCGGTGGTGTGGTCCTCGACCATCACGATGCGCGGCTCGGAACGCCGACCCGTGAGCGTGCCCGCCATCGAGTGCCCGTCGCAGCGCAGCGTCAACAGGTTGACGTAGTCCTGGGATTCCGCACTCTTCACCTCGCGGACCTCGACGCCCTTATCCCGCGCCAACTGCGGGGCGTTCACGTATGTGACGGGCTCGTCGCTGATCGCGCCGAAGAAACCTTTCAGCACCGACAGGGTGAGGATCCGGCTGTCCTGCTCGGCAATCTCGCCCTCGGCACAGATCTCGAGCACCTTCGGAGCGGCGCCGACCAGCGAGGCGAACAGCCTTCCGATACGCTCGGCAAGGGGCAGGAACGGGCGGAGGGTCTCGTTCGCCTCGGCCGCCGAGACGTTGACGGCGAACGGTACGAACTCACCAGCCAGTGCGAGCATCACCATGTCTGCAATGGTGTCGCCGGCCTTGTCCTGAGCCTCCCGGGTGGACGCGCCGAGGTGCGGCGTGACCACGACACTGTCGAGAGCGAACAGCGGCGAGTCAGTGGTGGGCTCCACATCGAACACGTCGAGCGCGGCACCAGCGATCACACCAGTGCGAACAGCCTCGGCGAGCGCCGCCTCGTCCACGATGCCGCCGCGGGCAACGTTGATCACTCGGAGATCACGCTTCGCGCCCGCAAGCGCCTCGCTGCCGATCAGTCCGACGGTCTCCTTGGTCTTGGGCAGGTGCACCGTGAGGAAGTCGGACTGGGCAATCAGATCCTCGAGCGACAGCATCTCGACGTTCATCTGCTTGCCGCGCTCGGCCGACACGAAGGGATCGTAGGCAACGAGACGCATGCCGAATGCCTGGGCGCGATGGGCAACCAGCTTGCCGATGCGGCCGAGCCCGACGATGCCGAGGGTCTTGTCCGCGAGTTCCACACCCTCCCACTTCGAGCGCTCCCAGCGCCCCGCCTTGAGCGCGGCGTGTGCCTGGGGAACGTTGCGGGCCTGGGCGAGCAGGAGCGCCATCGTGTGCTCCGCGGCAGACACGATGTTGCTCTGCGGTGCGTTCACCACCATCACGCCGCGCTTGGTTGCGGCGGTCACGTCGACGTTGTCGAGACCGATACCCGCCCGACCCACCACGATGAGGTCGGTGGCGCCCTCCAGCACTTCGGCAGTCACTTGGGTGGAGGAACGGATGATGAGTGCGTGGACACCCACGAGCGCTGCGGGCAGCGTCTCCGGTGTCAGGTCCAGCCGGACGTCAACGGTGTGACCGGCGGCCCGGAGACGGTCGAGGCCGCCTTCGGCGATTTCTTCGGAGACAAGGACGCGAGCCATGGCCGCCCATGATGCCGGTTTCGTCCCGCTGCGCCCCTACCGATTGACGGAAAGTCAGTTGCCAGTGCCGAAAGTCAATGGCCCGTGACGGTCGGCACGCGCCCAGCAGTAGCCTCGAAAGCACCCCACTCTCTACGCAACGAGGAGCGATTCGGTGGCTGATCAGCACGTATTCCTGTCCGATGGTTGGATCGAGGCGGCCAAGGCCGCGTACGAGCGCAACGGCGTCACCGTTCCGTACAGGATGAAGATGAACCAGGTGATTTCGGGCTGCCCGTTCGAGCCGGCCGAGGTCCGCACGTTCATCGACACCACCGATGGCACCATGCGCACCGGCAAGGGCGAGGTGGACGGCGCCGAGGTGACGCTCCACACCGACTGGGAGACCTCCCGCAAGATCATCGTGGACCAAGACCAGCAGGCAGCCATGCAGGCCTTCATGAGCGGCAAGATCAAGGTGGTCGGCGACATGACCAAGCTGATGACCATGAACGCCACTCCCCCGACGGATGCCCAGAAAGCCGCCGCCGAGGACATCAAGAACCTCACCGCCTAGCCGCTCGGGCAGAGCCCCGACCGGTGAACTCGCGGCGAGGGAAGCGCTAGCGACGAGCCGCACGCCGAACTATGCCGAAGCGAAGCGGCGGCTATGTCGGCGCTTCAATCGAGCGCGGGGCCCTTCACCCGTTCCTTGGGAACGAGCGCAGTGATTGCCTTCGCAAGGTCGGCCACGGTCCAGCGGTCGTCCTGCTCGACGGCCTCGACCATCGTCCACGTCTGCACGCGGCGTACCTCGCCACCCTGGACGAAGAAGGTCTCCCCGTTGAACACGCACTCCTCGGACGCGAGATACGCGACCAAGGGAGAGATGTTTGCCGGGTCCCACTTGTCGAACTGACCCTCCTTGGCGGCGAGGATGTCCGCGAGACCGGGGGTGGCAAGGGTGAGCCTGGTGCGGGCGCCCGGGGCGATGCAGTTGCTCTTCACGTTGTAGCGGGAGAGTTCCTTCGCACAAATTTGGCTGAAGGTGGCGATACCGGACTTGGCTGCGCCGTAATTGGTCTGGCCCGGGTTGCTGAACAGACCCGACGTCGACGAGGTGTGAACCAGATGGCGCGGCTTGTTGATACCGGCCTTCACCTGCTCACGCCAATAGGCAGCAGCCCAGCGAGTGGGGGCGAAGTGACCCTTCATGTGCACGTCGACAACCGCGTCCCACTCTGCCTCGGTCATGTTGACGAGGACGCGGTCCCGCAGGATGCCGGCGTTGTTCACGAGGATGTCCAGGTCGCCGAACGTCTCAACGGCCTGGTTGATCATGCGCTGAGCGCCCTCCCAGTCGGACACGCTGTCGTAGTTCGCAACGGCTTCACCACCCATGGCGATGACCTCGTTGCACACCTGCTGGGCGGGGGTCGAGTCCGCACCCGTGCCGTCATTGGCCCCACCGACATCGTTGACGACGACCTTTGCCCCCTCGGCGGCGAAGAGCAACGCGTGCTCCCGACCGATACCGCGTCCCGCGCCGGTGATGATCGCTACGCGTCCGTCCAATGCACCCATGCCGCACTCTCCCCCAAGGATTTCAACTAGCGCGAACCCTATAGGTCCGTCGATGCGGCGGCCAGTTCGCTCCGTGACGGCAACGATCAGTTCGGGCCGGCGACCGTCGTGGTCGTGGTGGTCGTGGGTGGCGGGGCGAGCATCGTGAGCGCAACTGCCGTACCCCTCACCACGAGATCACCGGCGGACACGTTGGACCACGACACCGTGCCGTCCTGCCCGCCCGTCACCGAGCCGACCTTCAGGCCGGCCTTGATCAAGGCATCGGTGGCTACCTGCAGCGTGGCCCCTACAACTTTCGGCATCTTGACCAGATCGGGCCCCTTGGACACCACCACGTTGATCGCTGCGCCCACCGTCACGCCAGCATCGGCGGCCGGGTTCGAGGCGATCACCCTGCCGACGCCGACAGTGGTGCTGAACTCCTCGCTCGTGCTGCCCAGCACCAGTTCGGCCAGCGCAAGCCGGGCCGTTACCTCCTCAACCGTCAGACCGTTGAGATTCGGCACGGCGCGGTTGGGGGAACCGCTCGACACCACGACCTCGATGGTCGTCCCCTTCGGCACCTGGCTACCGGCGGTCAGCCCGGGCTGTTCGGGAACCGACCACGATATGACCACGCCCAGGGGCACTGTCTCGCTTGCGACCTGTTGCGCTTCCCTCATGGTGAGCCCAACTGCCGAGAGCGCACTGCGCGCGTTGTCCACATCAAGGCCGGTGACATTGGGCAGGGCCGACAGCGTCGGACCGTCTGACACCACGAGGACGAGGGAGTCGCCCTTGCGAAGACGATCACCCGAGGCCGGGTCCGTGCGAACGACGTCACCCTGCGCCTGGCCGTCGTCACGGACGCGACGCACCTCGAGTTCCCAGCCGTTGTCGGCCACCACGTTCGCCGCCTGGGCCTCGGTCATGCCAATGAGGTTCGGGACGGTACGACTGGGGGCGCTAAGCGCCCGATACCCGATCACACCGAGCACAGCGACAACGAGCAACGCCAGCGCCGACATGACGTATTTCAGCATGCTGCGACGGTCGATATTGAGGACATCGTCATCGCCCTCGACGGTCTCGATCGTCGACGCGCGGCGGGACGGCTCGGCATTGGGCACCCAATCCGCAGCAACCTCCCCGATCACCGTTGCAACCGGGGCCCGGTCGGGGGAACCGTGCTCGTCGGTGATGCGCGACCCGGCTGCCGGAAGGCTCGCGAACTCGACCGGGGCAGCCACCGCTGGCGAATCCGACAGCGGCGGCGGCGGGACTGCCTGCACCGGCGGCATCGGAACGCGGGGTCCGTCGACGACTGCGTCGGGCAGGGTCCGCAGCAGTTCGAGTGAATCCTCCTCCGACGACGGCGGCAGCGATGCCCGCTCCCCGGCGCGGAATGCGGCAACCGCTTCTGTGACGTCCACTCCGTGCGCGTCCGTGGGATCAGTCGTCTCCGGGAGGGACGCAGCCGCGTCCCCGAACCTCCCGAGACCGACGACCGCGATGGGTTCAGGTCTCGGCATGAACTCGGCGGCGGCAACCAGGGCCCGACCGAACTCGACGGCGCTGAAACGATCCTCGAGAACCGGGCGGCCTGCCCGCTCCAGTACCGACGCCAGCGCTCCGAGATCTGCCGAGACAGGCATCAATTTGTTCAGCCGGGCCGACAGCGTTGCCACCGAGGTGTCCGCGGCAAACGGCACCTGACCGGTCACGGATTCCACGAGCGTCAGCGCGAGCGAGTACACGTCGCTCTTGGGGCCCACCGGTAGGCCCAGTGCGTGTTCGGGCGACGCGTACCGGGCCATGTCGACGTCGATGCGGCCGGGGTCGCCCCAGACGATGTCGCCGAGCAATCGCGAGATTCCGAAATCGGCGAGACGTACCTTCCGGTCCGGTCCGAACAACACGTTGCTCGGGGTCACGGCACCGTGCACGAGACCCTTGGAGTGAGCGAAGGCGAGTCCCCGGCAGACGTCGAGCCCTACCATCAAGGCCTGCGACGCTGTGATGGTCCTTCCCCGGTCGAGGATGCCGCGAAGACTGCCGCCCACGAACTGCTCGGTAACGACGAAGGGATACGCCTTGTCCCCGACCGTCTCCACGCCGAAGTCCTTGATCCGGGCGAGGTTGGGATGGAGTACTAGGGCCGCTGCCCCGAGGTCTGCGGTGAAGCGCTCCATGAACATCTTCGACTCACCGAACCTCGACGGCAACATCTTGACGACGACCGGCGCGCCATCCTCGAGGTCGGTGGCATCGAAACTCTTCGCGTTGGCGCCCGTACCCAGCGTGGGCCCCAGCCGGTAGCGGCCGGCAAGCGTTCGCGCCGCAGCGTCAGCGTCTTTGGAAACCATGTTGCCGCGACGCTACCGCGCAATGACGTCGGCGTGCGGGCGCCTACCGAGCGTGACAGACGACGCTCTGTGTGGAACCGGGCCGTGGAACCGGGAGAATGATGAGGTGGAGGCCGGCGAAGAGATCACCGAGTATGTGGCGGACGAGCACCCGGTTGCCCAGGTGAAGCGGGCACGCTGGTCCGAGTTTCCCCGATCCAGGAAGTTGTCGGCGTTCGGCCTCAGCGCAGTACTGTCGCTCGGCATCGCCTTCGTCATCGCCGGGGTTTTCGGATCGGTAACCGGAAGGGACCAATCCCGCCTGCCCGAGGAAATCGAGCAACTGCAGCCTGCCCTCGGGGACAAGGTGCTGAACCAAGCCAACATCGTGGTCGACCTCGCACCCGGCTATACCGGTCGACTCATCGTGGACGATCTCGTGCTCCGGACCGTGAGCACCGCAGAGTCCGAGCCACGCGGCAATGCCGGGTCGGCCCCCACGACTACGATCGCGTTCGATCCCGACACCGTTCGCTTTGACGCCGGAACCAACACGCTCGGGTACCAGCCGCGCCCGGGTGGCGCCATCGAGCGATTCGCCGTCGGGCGACACCTCATCAAGGTGATCTACTGGAAGTTGACCGAGAGCGAAGTCAACTCGTTCTCGTTCACCTGGTACTTCGACGTCAGCGCCTAGGCCTGCTGGACGCAGCCCTACCGGCCCCGTAACGCGCCGGTCTCGAGGAGTTCGAGGAACCCGTCACGGTCGAGCACCGGGATACCCAGATCCTGCGCCTTGGCGACCTTGTTCGCGCTCGGATCCTCGCCGACAACCAGCGCAAAGGTCTTCGCGCTCACGCTGCCGGGGCTCTTGCCCCCACGGTCCTTGATCGCTGCCTCAGCGGTCTCGCGCGTGAACCCCTCCAGAGCACCGGTAACGACCACTGCCTTGCCGGCTAGCAACTGCGGAAGCCGGCTCACCTCAACCCTGCCGAAGTCGACGCCGGCAGCGCGCAGTTTGCCCACCATCTCTCGGTTCTGCGGCTGGTCGAACCACCGCCTGATCGATCCGGCGATCACTCCACCCACACCTTCGGTGGTCGCAAGGTCTGCCTCGCCCGCCGACATGATCGAGTCCAGCGTGCCGAACGCCTTGGCGAGCGCCTCGGCCGCCGAGGGGCCCAAATGCTTGATACCGAGCGCCGTGAGCAAACGCGGTAGGGGTCGATCCCTGCTGGCTGCGATCGACGCAACCAGCTTCTCGGCGGACACTTTCGCGAACCCCTCGAGGCGCAGCAACTGTTCCGCAGTGAGCGAGTAAATGTCCGCTGGGTCCGAGACCAGACCCGCGTCGGAGAACAGGAACACGGTGCGCTCCCCGAGACCCTCGATATCCATAGCACCACGACTCGTGAAGTAGACGATCCGTTGGTCGCGTTGGAACGGGCAGCCCGGCTCGACGCACCGTGTGTCGGACTCCCCCTCGGCGCGCTGCAGCGTGCTCTCGAGTGGGCACGGACACGTCGTCGGGAACTGCCACGGCGGACAGCCCTCGGGTCGGAGCGAGAGAACGGGGCCGACGACCTCGGGGATCACGTCACCGGCCTTGCGCACGATCACCGTGTCACCGGGGCGAACGTCTTTCAGGCGGACCTGATCCTCGTTGTGGAGCGTGGCCATCGAGACGGTGGAACCGCCGACGAACACGGGCTTCAGCACGGCGAACGGCGTTGCCCGGCCGGTGCGCCCGATCGACACCTGAATGTCGCGCAGGATTGTGTTGCGCTCCTCCGGCGGGAACTTGTAAGCGATGGCCCATCGGGGCGCCCTCGAGGTGAAACCGAGCAGCTCGCGCTGCGCGAGATCGTCCACCTTCACGACCGCGCCGTCGATCTCGTAGCCCAGGTCGTGGCGTCGTTCCTGCCACTGTCTACAGAAGGCCGCGGCAGCCTCAAGGCTGTCCACCACGACGATTTCGGGATTGGCGGGGAGCCCGATTGCGCGGATGAAACCGAGCGTCTCGGAGTGACGCTCGAACACCGGACCGCCAACGACCTCGCCGAGCTGGTAGCTCCAGAAACCGAGGTCCCGCTGCGCCGTGATCGCTGGGGTCTTCTGGCGCAGCGAACCGGCAGCGGCGTTCCGCGGGTTGACGAACAGTTCCTTGCGCGGCTTGCCGTCCGCCTCAATCTCGATGCCGGCAGTGACGCGTTCGTTAAGCGACCGGAAGCTGGCGAGCGGCATGTACACCTCGCCTCGCACTTCGACAACGTCGGGAACGTGACTGCCGCTCAGCGTTTTCGGGATGTCCTTGATCGTGGCGACGTTCGCCGTGACGTCCTCGCCCACCCGACCGTCACCGCGGGTGGCCGCCTGCACGAGAACCCCGCCCTCGTAGCGCAGGCTGATCGCGAGGCCGTCGATCTTCAGTTCACAGACATAGTGCGCCGGCGCGCCAGCGAGGCCCTTCGCCACGCGTTCGCTCCATGCGCCCAGCTCGGACTCGTCCATCGCGTTGTCGAGGCTCGTCATGGGCACCCGGTGCTCTACCGGGGCGAAGGCGGCCGTTGCGGCACCGCCCACCCGGAGCGTGGGGGACCCTGCCACAAGCTCGGGATGCTCGCCTTCGAGGCGCTGAAGCTGCCGCACGAGCGCGTCGTAGTCGGCGTCGCTGATCTCGGGCGCGTCCAACTCGTAGTAGCGCTGGTCGTGATGAGCGATTTGCTCACGCAACAACCGGGCACGGAGAACGATGTCCGGGGTTGCAACCACACTGAGAGGCTAATCAGCCGGCGCAGCGGACGGACCCGTGCGGGCCCCGGCCCTCGCTTGGGCTCAGGCGCCGATGCTGAGCGGAGTGGACCCGCCGCACCCGGTGAGACGATCCGATACCTCTCGCAGGATTCGGAACACGCTCGTGGTCACCTGTTCCGCATGAGTGAACAGCCCGCATGCCGGCGTGACGAGCGCCTGTGCCCGGATCCGGTCGAGGTCGCACCCGCCGCGGGCGAGGGCTTGCCAGAGATTGTTCAGGTCCCGCCACGGGCGGTGCGACGAGGTCGGGACGGGGCCATCGGTGTGTACCGCTCCCCAGGCGATCCACCCACCGGCATCGAGGAACGCTGCAAGCAGACCCGATACGTCCACAAGTTGCTGGCTCACGGGCATCGAGAGCACCGCCGGACCGGCAGCGAGAATGCTGCCCCAGTCGCCGGCGCCGCAGCAGTGAACCCCAGAGACGCCGAACTGCTCAATTGCCGCAAGCGTGCCGGACACATAGTCGATCGCCAGTTCCGGCTGCAGCGGGAACGACGGGTCCTGCACGTCGGTGAACATCGGCTCGTCGATGAAGACGACGTGCTGGACGCCGGGCAGCCTCGCGTCGATGCGTTCGTGGACCGCGCCGAGATGTGCACGGACCGCTCGTACCGCAACCTCGAACGCGAGGTGATCGGGGACCCCGGCCCGCTGGAGAGTGAGCCCGAGCGTCAGCGGGCCCACGATCTGCCACTTGACACGTCGGGTGGTTGCAGGATCCGCGAGCTCGAGGAACCCGAGCAGACCGTCGAACGCCCCGTGGTCGAGGGAGGTCTCAACAGGCGCGGACGGATCCACCTTGGTGAGGTCTACAGCGAGACTGCCGTACTGGCCGACGGTGATGCCGCGGATCCCTACCACCCCCTGGGCGATCATGGACTCGAACGGCGAACGCTTGGGCAGCGCGGGGATTGCCGGCAACTCCGGCAGTTGCTCGAGCACGAACGCTGCGGCGCGATGTGGGTCACGGAATGGCAGGCTGCCGATGCCGGTTGGGGAACCGGGGGGAAGATCGATGTTCATGATGTTCGCCCCCTTTCGGCCCACCTGTCGGCTCGCCTACCTGCTCCGATCCCCTACGTTCGTCGTGGTGGACCGTTCTGAGCAAATCTGTGTGGGTGAAGCAGATCGCCGTGTGGCTGTTCCGGGTGTCGTGGGTTGCGCTCGTCTTCGCCACCGGCCCCGCGATTGGTGACGCGCTCGACGGACGGAGCCGAGCGGTCCAGATTGTGGGCACGATCGGCACGTGGGCGGCATGGGGTGTCGTGATGCTCGTGGCACTCGTGCCGACGACAGTCTCGCTCACGGTGCTCCGGACGATCACGCCAGGATCGATCGCTGTCGGGGGCGCAGCATGGGGTGCAGGAGCCTCCGCAACCGCCGGCATTGTCGCCGTGGCGTTCGCAGCCGTTGCCACGCTGCTGGCCTTCAGTGGGGACGTCGGGGAGTCCTTTGTGCAGGGTTCCGCGTACGGCCATGAACGGCGCCTGCCGCTGCGCCCGCCCGGGCCCGTCCTCGTCGTACTGCCCCTCACGTGGGCACCGCTCGTGGCGTGCGTGCTGATCGGCCCGCTCGCGCTGGCTGCGCGCAACTGGGCGGTCGGAGCACCCCTCACTGCCCTCGCTGCGGGCCTCGCCGTCGTGCTCGCCAAGCGGTACCACCGTCTGAGCAAGCGATGGCTCGTGCTCGTCCCTGCGGGCATCGTGCTGCACGATCACTTGGTGCTGGCCGAGACAAACATGGTCGCCAAGAACACCGTCGGCTCTGCAGGCCTCGCTCTCGTTGGCACCGAGGCGGCTAACTGCACCGGGAGCGCCCTAGGTCCCGTCGTGGAGATCCGCCTGCGCGAACTGGCTACCTTTGTCCTGGCTGCGCCGCCGAGGGGTCAGACGAAGGCCCTCCACGTCCAGTCCTTCCTCATCAGCCCAACCCGACCCGGACGGGCCCTGCGGGAACTGCACCTGCTCGGTATTCCCCCGATCGCCTAGGTGCACGGGGTCGACACCAGCGGGTGGCTACCGCCGCACCCGGCCCCCACCGAGGACCTCGTCGTTCGCGAGCGAGTAAAACACTGCACTCTGGCCGGGCGCCACGCGGCGCTGCGGCTCTGCCCACACCACCTCGATTGAGGCCCCGCCGGGCCGAATCGTCGCCCGCTGGGGCTCCCCGTGAGCGCTGCACTGCACGAGCACATCGCCAGCCGAGGGTGACGAAGTCCAGACAACCTGTTCCACGTGCTCCCGTTCGCGCAGGAGGTCCTCTGCAGAGCCGACGGTCACCTCCCCGCGTGGCACGTCGACATCGAGCACGAAACGGCGCGACGGCGCGCCGGACAGCGTGAGTCCGCGCCGCTGCCCGATCGTGACGAGCTCGACGGCGTCCACCGAACCGACGGTGTTGCCGTCCAGGTCGCGGACGGCTGCGGACCGGAGCGGGATTCGGTCACCGAGGAACGCCCGGCGACCGCCGTCCGAGGTGATGAAACATACGTCTTGGCTGTCGGGCTTGGTTGCTGTCCGGAGCCCCAGGTCGAGCGCCATCTCGCGCACTCGCGCCTTCGTGATGTCACCGACCGGGAACAGGGTCCGGGCCATCGCGGACTGGTCGAGCATGTGCACGACGTAGCTCTGGTCCTTGTCCGGGTCCGCTCCGCGGCACAGACGGAACCGTCCCTCCCGCTGCTCGATCCGGGCGTGGTGTCCCGTGGCCACCGCGTCGAAGCCGAGCACAGCGGCCCTCTCCAGGAGCGCGTCGAACTTGAGGTGCCGATTGCACTCGATACAGGGATTAGGCGTGACCCCGGTGGCGTGTGCAGCGACGTATGGCTCGACGACGTGCGCCGTGAACCCGTCGCCGAAGTTGAACACATGATGGTCAAGACCCAGTTGCTGTGCCACCCGCCTCGCGTCGTCAACGTCGGAGACCGAGCAGCAACCGGTGTCGCTACTCCCTCCCCACAGGCGCATCGTGACGCCCACGACGTCGTGACCCTGGGCGAGAAGGAGTGCACCCGCGACGGAGGAATCAACACCGCCGCTCATGGCGAGCATGACCCTCACGACGAGGACCTGCTCCGGATGCGCTGCACCGCTGCAGGGATGACTGTTAGTGCGTGGTCCACGTCCGCGTCGGTTGACGTGTGTCCGAGCGTGAGGCGCAGGGCGCCCCCGGCGTGTGTCCGCGCAGTGCCCATTGCGGCGAGCACGTGTGAGGGCTCCATCGCCCCGCTCGCGCACGCCGATGCTGCCGATGCACACACCCCGCCATCGTCGGCGAGGAACAGCAGCGACTCGCTGTCCACCCCGGCGAAGCAAACGTGCGCGGACCCGGCGACCTTCGCGTGGCGCGGCACGGTCTCAAGCGAGTCCGGAACCTGTGCGAGCAGACCGTCGACGAGTCGGTCGCGCAGCGCACCGATCCGGGCGACATCGTCGGCGCGCTGCGTGTCGGCGATCCGCAGCGCCGTGGCGAGCGCAACGATCCCGGCCACATTGTGCGTCCCGCTCCTGCGGTCATGCTCCTGCCCGCCGCCGAGCAGCAGTGGCTCCAGCGCAACACCGTCCCTCACGACCAGCACGCCCACACCCTTGGGGCCGCCGAACTTGTGGGCGGACAGCGAGACGAGATCGGCAGTCGCCGTGATCCCGCGCATGTCCAGCCAGGTGACCGCCTGGATTGCGTCGGTGTGCAGCAGCGCATTCGGTGCCTTCGAGCGCATCAACTCGGCCACACCGTCCAACGATGACACCGAGCCGACCTCGTTGTTCACCGCCATGACCGACACGATCGAGACGTCGCCGTCGAGCGCGTCGGCGAGAACATCGAGGTCAATCCGGCCGCAGGGATCCACGCCGACGACACGGCCCCCCGTGTGCTCCACCACGTGGAGAACAGCGTGGTGTTCCGCCGACGAGCACACCGCGACCCCGCCGCGCCTGCGGAGGGTCCCGAGGATCGCCATGCTGTCCGACTCGGTTCCGCATCCGGTGAACACCACCTCACCGGGTCTGCAGCCGAGCGCGGCGGCCATGGTGTCCCGGGCCTCGTCAACCGCCCGACGGGAATCTCTCGCCATCCGGTGAGACCCGGATGGGTTCCCGTAGCGCTCGCCGTAGAACGGCAACATTGCCTCAAGGGCCTCGGGACGCATCGGCGTGGTGGCCGCGTGGTCCAGATATGCGACGGGCGTCGGGTTCATTGCTCCCGAGGGTACCGACGTAAACAGCGCGCATCGGGTTGGTTTGGCCGTCCCATCGGAATCGCTGCTTCACTGCTGGGCGTGCGCGGGTACGACGAATCCAGCTACGGCGACGGAATGGCCGAGGTCTATGACGACTGGTACGCCACGGCCCCGGACACCGGTGCCTGCGTGGAGCGGCTCGCTGCGCTCGCACGCGGCGCACGCGTGCTCGAACTCGGGGCGGGAACCGGGCGCCTCGCTATCCCCCTCGCTGGACTCGGTCTCGAGGTGCACGCCCTCGACGGATCGGCGGGAATGCTCGATCGGCTGGCGGCAAAGCCCGGTGGCGACCGGGTCACCCGTCACGTCGCAGACATGGCTGATCCGCTCCCCGAAGGCCCCTTCGGGCTGGTTTTCGTTGCGGTAAACACCTTTTTCGGTGTGCGCGATGCCGACCGGCAGGCGCTGATGATGGGCAACGTGGCGAGAGCACTCTCGCCCGGCGGGTGCTTCGTGATCGAGGCGTTCGTGCCCGATGCGGACCACGACGGCGACCGGGTCGAGGTCCGGGACCTCGCGGCGGACCGTGTCGTGCTGTCCGTCAGCCGCACAGAGGCAGCGGATCAGCAGGCGTTCGGCCAGTTCATCGAGCTTCGGGACGGTCACCCGGTCCGGCTGCGGCCCTGGGCCATCCGGTGGGCGACCGTCGAGCAGTTGGACACCATGGCCGAGCAGGCCGGACTTGGCCTCGAATCCCGCTGGGCGGACTGGAACGAGGACGAATACGGGCCCGACAGCATCAATCACATCAGCGTGTATCGCCGCCCGGGCTGACCCGTGCACCACCGAAGGGTGCCGGAGGTCCTAACCTGAGGGGCGGTGTCACAACTTCGTTTGAATCCCCTGACTGGCCGCTGGGTAACCATCGTGGCCGACCGAGCCGAGAGGCCCACTGACTTCGCTCCGCGCGTCTCCCAAGTCGAGAGCGACCCAGAGCGCCCCTGCCCGTTCTGCGCCGGGCACGAGGAGGACACGCCACCCGCTCTCGAGACGATCAGCGAGAGCGGCGAGTGGCAGGTGCGGGTCGTCCCGAACCGTTACCCCGCATTCGCAGGAGACGAGCCGTTCTCCGTCCGCACGCTCGGACCCGTGCACACCCAGGCCGAGGCAAGCGGTATCCACGAAGTCTTCGTGTACGCACGGGACCACGACGCCACACTCGCAACCCTCTCGGACGATCAGATCGGGACGGTGATGGACGTACTGCGCCGGCGGATGATCGAGCACGCCGCCACACCGGGCATCCGGTACACCCAGGCCATCGTGAATCACGGGAGGGAGTCGGGTGCCTCGCTCGCCCATCCCCACGGTCAGCTGCTCGGGATGCCGTTCGTCCCCGGAGAGCTGCTCGACGAGGAGCGCGCGTTCGGTCGCTTCCACGGCGGTTGCATCCTGTGCGCCACGGTCGAGGCAGAGATTGCCGACTCCAGCCGCGTCATCATCGCGGACGACGACTGTGTGGTCCTCTCGCCGTACTGGGCGGGCACACCGTACGAGTTACTCATCATCCCGAGGCAGCACCGCGTACATATCCAGGACGAGGACTCCGTAACGATCGCCGCTGTCGGCAGGCGACTTCGTGACGCCATCCGCATCCTCAATGCCCGGCTCGGCGACGTTGCGTTCAATCTGGTCGTGCACACCGCGCCCCACCAGCACAACGGTCCGTTCCACTGGCACATTCACATCTGGCCGAAGCTCGTCACCGTGGCTGGTTTCGAGCGTGGCACCGGCGTGATGATCAACATCGTTCCTCCCGAGGAAGCGGCGCACCAGCTCCGCTCCACGGCTGCAGCCCACGTCTGAGCCCACTGACGGAATGTTGACTGCGCTCAGCGGTGCCTTGCGCTGACACGGTCCACAGCGAGGCCCAGCGCTGCGCCGAGCGCGGCGAGGTGGGTGGGTACGGTGCGGCCCCTACCGAGGATTGCGTCGTACACCGTGTGCTGCGCAACGACGTAGAGGTGTTGGTCACCGGCACGTGCGGCCAGCCCAATCACTTCGATGGCCTGTTCGGCGTGCGGCACCGATCCGGCCACCGCGTGCACCGCCAGATCCGCAACGAGCGACACCACCGGCGTCATCGTGTCCCACCTGCGCAGTTGGGTACTGCCCGCTGGTTCCACCATGTCGGCCCGCTCCCGCGTCGCCCAGTCCCAGACAGCGCTGCCGTTCGACACGCCCCTCGCGCGTCCCGACGGACCGTCGAGCACCCCCGGTGCATCGAGGTAGGCGAGCGCCGCTTCGAGCGGGGCCCGTTCGCCCAGTGAGGCGAGCAGTTCGACCGAACGCGCGGCCTCCTGCAGCACAATCGCCGCCTCCGGTCGCAACAGGTCGGCGAAGAACCACGCACAACTGGTGAACGAGGCAAGGGTTGCCTCCTGGCTCGCGAGCAGCACCGAGGCCTCGTGCTGCGAGGCGAGAGGGCGCACGTGCCGTGCAACGAACTCGTCCCATCGCGACCGGTCGGCGAGCACCTCGCCGTATTCGTCCCGTGCCCGCCACGGGTCGAGGAACACGTCCGCACCCCTCCGGGCATAGACCTCGTTCGCGTGGTCGCTGAGCACCTCCAGCAGCGAACGCAGCGGGCCGCGCCAGCGCTGGTGCGAGTCGGCCGAGCCGTCCGTGGAACAGCCGCAGTCCGAGCGCCACCGCTCGTACCCGTGAGCACACGACCACGCGCTCGGCAGCAGCGAGCCGACGTCAACGCGAGCGACCCCGGTCATCAGGGCCTCCAGCCCCCCTGCGTGCATCACCCGGTCGGCGACCACCTCGTAGAGGAGATGCCCAACTGCACGCTCGGAGAAGTGGTGGTGATGACCGAATGTCTCGAGATCGGTTGCTGCGATTGTGAGGCCGGTGCTGGCGGACGTGGCGAGTTGGTCCGCGAGCGCGTCGGCCGAGCCGAGCGCCGAGCCGAAGGCGAGCGCGTGGCTCGTCGGTCCGTCGTAGACGACCAGGGTTGCGTTCCGACCGGCGATGCGGCCGAGAGATCCCGGACCGGGGGCCCGGCTGATCTGGTGGGGGCCGACAATCGTGAACGAGATACCAACCGCGTCCAGCAGGGCATGCACCGTCGAGCTGATCGCCGCCTCGGGGAGCCACATGCCGGCCGGTTCGCGCCCGAACCGACGGCGGAAGTCCGCCATGCCCCAGCGAAGTTCCGTGAGGGCGTCCCGCTCGGACGCGAGCGGGAGGATGATGTGGTGATACGGGTGCGCAACGGCGGTCCGGCCGATGCGGTCCCCCGCCACGATCCGATCATGGATGATCGGCGCGTGCTCCTCGAGCCAGCGGGCCAGTGTCGGCCCGAGGTCGAAGCTCATGCGCTCGAACAGGTTGACGATTGCGGTGACGCGCCCCTCGTCGTCGTGCAGACGCGTGGAGGTGCACGGCGCGTAGCACTCGGCAGTGATGCGCTCGTTCCAGTCGCGGAACGGCGCCGCACCGGGTTCCACGGGCACCACACCCGAGCGGGGGTTCCCCCTCGGTGGTTGATAGGCGTGGCTGTGCAGTGCGAGACGGAGCGACACGACGGTCAGCCCCCCGTCCGCGATGCGGCAAGCCAGAGCACACCGAGCGGCGGGAGGTCCACGACAGCCGAGTCGTGCTGTCCCTGCCAGGACGAACCGGATCGGGCGCTGACGGTTCCGGTCCCGTGACCTGCGGCGCCACCGCCCCACGTCGCCGCATCCGTGTCGAGCACGATCGCCCAGTCCCCCGCCCATGGGAGGCCGACGCGATAGCCAGGTCTCGGTACCGGCGTGAGGTTCGCGATACACACGACTGCGTCGTTGCCGAGGGCACCCCAGCGCACGAACGCGTACACGGAGTTCGCGGCATTGTCCGCGTCGAGCCACTGGAACCCGGTCGGCTCGCGATCGCGCTCCCAGAGAGCCGGATAACGGTCCGCAAGGCTGTTCAGTTCACGGACGAGGTCGAACACGCCGCGGTGCGCGTCCCACTGCAGCAGATCCCACGGCAGCGACGTGTCCGCGTTCCACTCGGTGAACGGCGCCAGTTCGCTGCCCATGAACAGCAACGGCGCGCCAGGGTGTGCCCACATCCACGCATACAGGGCCCGCAGGTTCGCGAATCGCTGCCACTCGTCGCCGGACATCTTCCCGAGCAACGAGCCCTTGCCGTGGACCACCTCGTCGTGGCTGAGGGGAAGTACGAAGCGCTCGCTCCATGCATAGACGAGACCGAACGTGAGGTCGTGGTGGTGCCACTGGCGGTGCACCGGGTCCTTGCCGAAGTAGTCCAAGGTGTCGTGCATCCACCCCATGTTCCATTTGTGGGTGAAACCGAGGCCGCCCTGTTCTGTTCCGTGGGTGACACCCGGCCAGGATGTGGACTCCTCGGCGATCACCAGTGTTCCGGGGTGAAGTTCGTGGCAGACCGTGGTCACCTCGCGGAGCAGTTCGATGGCCTCGAGGTGCTCGCGGCCCCCGTACTTGTTCGGCACCCACTCACCGTCGTTACGCGAGTAGTCGAGATAGAGCATCGATGCCACCGCGTCCACGCGGAGTCCGTCGATGTGGAACTCCTCCATCCAGTAGAGCGCGTTCGCCACGAGGAAGTTCCGGACCTCGTTGCGGCCGAAGTTGAAGACGTGTGTTCCCCAGTCCGGGTGCTCGCCCCGGCGGGGGTCCTCGTGCTCATACAGCGCTGTGCCGTCGAAACGGGCGAGGCTCCAGTCGTCCTTGGGGAAGTGTGCAGGAACCCAGTCGAGAATGACGCCAATGCCGCGCCGGTGCAGTTCGTCGATCATTGCCCGCAACTCGTCCGGGCTGCCGAATCGCGCGGTGGGCGCGTAGTAACCACTGACCTGATAGCCCCAGGATCCGCCGAACGGATGCTCCGCAAGGGGGAGGAACTCGACGTGTGTGAAGCCCAGGTGCTGAACGTGGTCTGCGAGCACCCCGGCCACGTCGGCGTAGGTGCGACCGGACTGCCACGACCCGAGGTGCACCTCGTAGATCCGCAGCGGATTGCTGCCGCCCACGCGCCCGGCGCGGGTGTGCATCCATTCGTCGTCAGCCCACTGGTACGGCGACGGCGCCTCCACGACACTCGCGTTCGAAGGCGGCACCTCGGTCCGTCTGGCCATCGGGTCCGCCTTCAGGCGAAGCACGTTGTCGAAGCCACGAACGGCGAACTTGTAGCAGTCGCCGTGCTGCACACGGTCGTCGGTGCCCACCCACACCCCGGAGACACCCGCCGGTTGCAGAACCGTTCGCGTCGCGTCCCAGTCGTTCCAATCACCCGCAACACCGACCCAACGGGCGTTGGGCGCCCACACGGCGAATCGGGCACCACCCGTGTCGAGCACGTGCGCGCCGAGTGTCTCCCACAGTCGTTGGTGACGGCCCTCGCCGAGAAGGTGGAGGTCCAAAGCACCCAGCGACATCGCCGCGAGCGTAGGCGCATTCCCCTCCGATCCGCGACGGACCGAACGACCACTGTGCGCTTTCGCAGCAGCGCCGGTAGTGTTGACGGGCCGCTCAGGTTGAGCAGCACACGTCGGTGGCGCCCACAACATGCCGCTGTTCGTGCGTTTGTGGAAGAGAAAGCCATCATGACAACGACCTCCAACCCGGGGGCTGCAGGGTTTCGCGCCCTCGGCGTCCCTGCGGACATCTGCGCGGCCCTCGCCGCCGACGACATCAACGAGCCCTTCGAGATCCAGACCGCCTGCATTCCCGATGCGCTCGCCGGCAAGGACCTCTGCGGCCGTGCCGCAACCGGTTCGGGCAAGACCCTCGCATTCGGCATCCCCATGCTCACGCGGGTGAGCCAGGCCAAGCCCTTCCACCCCACCGGCATCGTGCTCGTGCCCACGCGTGAGCTTGCCAAGCAGGTGCGGTTCGACCTGCTGTCGATGGGCAAGGAGCGCCGTCGCTACATTCTCGCCGTTTACGGCGGTACGCCCTACGGCTCACAGCTCAACTCGTTCCGCATGGGCGCGTCCATCATTGTTGCCTGCCCGGGTCGCTTGCTCGACTACGTGCGCCGCGGTCAGGTGTCGCTCGACTCGGTGGAGGTGTGCGTGATCGACGAGGCAGACCGCCTCGCCGACCTCGGCTTCATGGACGACGTGCGCGAACTGCTCGATGCGATGCCGTCGAACCGCCAGACGCTGCTGTTCTCGGCAACCCTCGACGGCGACGTTGACGAGTTGATCAAGAACTACCAGAGCGAGCCCGTGATGGTGGACCTGATCGGCGACCAGCCCGATGCCACGCCCGCTACCCACCACATCCAGACCGTGCGCCCCATCGAAAAGACCGGCGCAGCCGCAAACCTCGTGCGTGACTACGGCCGCACCATCGTGTTCGTGCGCACCCGCGAGGGAGCGGACAGCGTCCGGGAATCGCTTCAGGCGTCAGGCATTCAGGCAGGTTCCATCCACGGCGGTATGAGTCAGGGCCAGCGTGAGCGCTCGCTCGAGTCGTTCCGCCACGGACGGGTTGATGCACTCGTTGCCACCGACGTTGCAGCGCGTGGCATTCACATCGACGGTGTCGAGCTCGTCCTGCACTGGGATATCGCGATGGACCCGAAGGACTACACACACCGCTCGGGCCGTACTGCTCGCGCCGGGTCTGCCGGCACGGTGATCACCCTGGTGACGGATCGTCAGGCTCAGCGTGCCCAGAAGATCCTCAAGCTCGCCGGCGTCACTGTCGAGCGCCCCGGAAAGCGTCCGCGCCCGGTTGAGGCGGACGCCGAAGGGGTCATCGTCGACACAGACGACATCGATGCCGCTGACGATGCGCCCGTGGTGAATGCCCGCCCGGGCCAACACGGCGGTGTCAAGACGGTCTCAGAGCTCGCAGCGCGCCCACGAGTCCGGAGTCGGCGACCGCAATCGCCTCGTCCCAGCTGAACCAGCGAACTTCCTGACTCTCGCCCGGCGGCGGTGACGGTTCTTCGTCATCGGCCTCGAGGAGGTAGCGCAGGTCGAGGTGCGTGTGACCCCGGGGACCCGGGTGCACATCAACATGGACCAACAACGGTCCCTGCGCGGGGTGCCGCACGACGAGCCCGGTCTCCTCGCGCACCTCGCGCAGGGCGGCCTGCCACGGTGTTTCACCACGGTCAATGTGCCCGCCCGGTTGGAGCCAGATTCCCAGGCGCTTGTGCAAGTGCAGGACCACGCCCCGCCTGCCGATGACGATGGCCGAACCCGTCACGTGCACAGCATCGGCCTCCTCGTCGAAGGGGTGCTCGAGTCGCGCGAACTGTTCGAGGAAGATCTGGATCGACGCAGCCTCGCGTTCGTCTACAGGGATCCTTTCCGCTACCGCAAGAGAAACGCTCTCCATCATTGAGATAACACTCTCAGTGTGTTTGCACTCGGCAGCGCTCGCTCAGAGTGGGTGATCCTTAGCAAAACGTCATAAGATCTGCGAAAGTACAGAAGTACCAGACTGATGGTCACCCTGTGCGGTTGTGTTGGGTTGAGCATGATCATCCGTTGCACCCGTGTTTGTACGAGAGTCCGAGTCCATGTCCAACGAGAGCGCAGCAGACCCACGAACGCTGTTGGTGGAACCCGACGCGGCGCTGCGTCGCTCGTGGGAGGGCGTGTTGCGGGGCCGGGGCCACTCCGTGATGGGAACCGGCCAGAGAGATGCCGCCGAACTGCTCGCTGATTCGTTCCACCCCGACATCATCGTGTGGAACGCGTCGGGAAACTCCGGCGAGTTGGGTATTCGCCAACTACGCGAGACCACCGACGCCTACATCATCGCGGTGGGTGCAGATCTGTCGTCGGAGACTCGGGCAATCCTGCTGGCTGCTGGCGCCGACGCAGTAATCCTGCACCCCTGCTCGCCGAACGAGGTGTCAGCCCAGGCCGCCGCCCTGCTCCGCAGACCGAGGTTCGTGACAGCAGTTCCCGCCATCACGGGTTCGCGGCGCCGCTTCGGTCCGCTCGAGATCGACGTTGGGCGACGTGAGGCGGTGGTGAACAACCGCCGACTCACGCTGACACGCATCGAGTTCGACGTGCTCGCTCACCTCTGCAACCACCCCGCAGAGATGGTGAGCCGTGAAGAGCTCATCGGCTCGGTGTGGGGTCCCGACTGGGACGGGGACACGCACATGGTGGACGTTCATATCTCCAACCTGCGCCGCAAGCTCGAGCAGTCTGCGCCCGGCATCCCGATGATCCAGACCGTCCGGGGTCTCGGTTTCCGTCTCTCGGCGGACATCGTGGCCGAGGCAAGCTGACTGCTCGGGCTCAGCAGTAGCGGGCCTCGAGCCACCACGAGCCCTGCTCGAGGCTGACGAGCACAGCCTCGCCCTGCACCGTGAGCAACTGGAACCGTGCCCGCCGCCGGCGGCGTGCCGGATCCCACCAGTGCTCCTCCGTCGGCCACGGTCCGGCCCAGGCACGGAGCGCAACAGCAGAGCGCGCACCGCTCACCGACAACGAGGCAGGCGCGGCGCTCAGCGCCCCACGACCGTCTACGCGCACGGGTAGGCCCGCTGCATCGAGCACCTCGATCGCCTCTGGCTTCTCTGCAACCCACGCGGGTGACGGCGCTCCGAGGGCACCCGGCCACGGATGCGCCGATACCTCCACGGCACGCAGGCGCGCCGAGCGGTTCGCCACATCGGTGCTCGTCGCCGGCACCCACCGATAGCGATCCGACGGGTGCCGCCCACCACGCCACTCGGGAACGCACACCGCGTCGGCACCGAGCAGGCCGGCGAGCCGCGTGATGGTGCGCGTGGCCTGTTCGTCGGCGTCGGATGCCTCGCCCCAGAAGCCCAGTTGGCGCCCCTGTGCGGGCAGCAGTTCCTCGGGGGCGAGGCGCAGCAGCACCACACCCGCGCTCAGGCCACCGGGTTGGCTCACCCATCCCTCCAACTGCCAGCGGACACGCTCCACCATCGCTGCTGCGCTCAACCCGCCACTCAGGTACCACTGGCGGTCACTGCGCTCGCCATGCTCGGTCTCTGCCTCCACGAGCAGCCTCGTGCACACCTCACCCCTTGCCGACAGGGTTGCGTACAGCGACTCGGCCAGGTGCCTTGCAGCGAACACCAACGGACCGAGTTGCATCACCGCCTCCTCGAACCCTTCCTCCACGGCGAGGTCCGGGGAAGCGGCACGTCCGGCCGGGTGACGGTCGTCCTCACCGCTCGCGAGACGGTGCGCAAAGACACCGTCCGGCCCGAAACGCGCGCCGAGGTCCAGACGCGGCAGCGCGCTCAACTCCCCGAGCCGGGACAGACCAAGCCGCTCGAGGAGACCGACGAAGTCTGTGGGCAGACCCGCAACCTCGGCGAGCGAACGCACACCGACCGGGGCGAGCGCAACGGCGGTAGCGCCCACACCCGGTTCGATGAGTACCGGCCTGCCGGTGCGGACGGATTGCCGCGCCGCAACCGATGCAGCGAAGCGGCCGTCTGCAACACCGACACCGATGCCGTCCACGAGCCCGACGAGTTCGCCGAGCGCGCCGGCAACCAGTTGTTGTACGCGTGCTGCCAGCGCTTCGTCACCGCCGCACCACCGGGACGGACCGCGCGCGCCGAACAGCACCGTTCCTGCGCCCGATACCTCCACCACCGGGACGAGCTCCGCAAGCGAGCGCACCACGGGCTCGAAACGGCGGGCATCGCGCGCCGGGTCGTGCTCAATGATCACGACCGACGCACAACGTGCCTGGGCGTCACGCCGCCGCATACCCACACGTATCCCCGCAGCACGGGCAGAGCGCGAGACCGCTATGACCTGCTGGTCGTGCACCACCGCACCCGTTGCGTCGGGAGCCATACCCGATGCGACCACGGGCCAGTGCGGGCACCACACGACAACGTGACGCGTCGCTGCGGGTCGCGCGACCGGGGAGCGCTTCACCACTACCCCACCGACGCGGCGGGAAGCAGCTGTGCGAGCGCCGCTACCGGGGCCTGCTGCTGCACACAGTCCAGCGCGCCCGTGACGGCGGGGAACCACAGGTCCGCACGGCGCGGGCGCTCGGCCCGGCGGCCGGACACCTCGAAACGCACCTGCCGCTCGACAAGGCGTCCGGCGCCAACATCGAGACCTCCCCATGACGTGGTGGTGGCCGAGCACACGAGGTCCGGCACGAATCCACCTGCGTCGCCGACCACGAGGAGCACACCGCCGCGCTGGCCGAGCCGGGCGGCAAGTCGACGGGCGTCGCCGGCACGCACCCCCGCACCCTCGGTGATCACAACCTCCACACCGTCCACCGCAGCAGCCAGCACGGTGGGCAACTGCTGTGCATCCACGCAGGGCACGCTGAACACCCGGTCGAGCGCAATCCCCCACTCCGCTGCCGCCGACAACCCAAAGTTGGGGCCGACCCTCACGAGCCCTGTCCATGATCCGGCCTGCGACGGACCGACAGCAAGCGCCAGCGCGGTGGACCACGCAGCCTCACCCTGGCAGCCCACCACGGAGCCGCGGCGCAGGCCACCCTCGGGAAACACCTCTGCCAGTGCTGGGTGCATGGGCAGCACACGCTCACGGGCAAAAGTGAGTGGACGGACCCGATCGGCCAACCCCTGCGACAGCGCAACAAGGGCCGCATCGCGGGCTCCTGCAGTCCGAAGTTGACGTTCTCCCACCCAGTCAGTATAAGCGAACGTCTGTTCGTACCACAAGAGGGCGAGCGACTCCGGCCCGGGCGACGTCCCTACTTGCCGGTGAGGCGAGCGCGAGCGGAGCGGCTGCGCTCGATGAGGTGCGGGGGCACACGAGGGTCAACCCCTGCCATCGCATCGCCGCCACCGCCTGCGGGGGCCTCGGCCGCTGCTGCTGGCGCCTCAACGGCAGCCATGAGCGATTCGATGCTCGGCGGTTCCACACCGGGGCGGTAGTACACGTACAGATCGCGGACGAGATCGGCCAGACCCTCCGACGTGAAGCCCTTGGTGAGATCCACCGTCACCACGTTCGCGTACACGTGCACCGCACCCACCCGGCCGGTCTCGAACAGACGGCGAGCAAGCACTGCACCGGGAGTGTTCCCGGTTGCCTGGGCGGCCGATGCGTAGCGCTCGTGACCCATGCCGGTAAGGCTGCGGTTGAGCTCGAAACGGATGACGCCCGGCGTGGTGCTGGGCTTTTCGATGACGGCGACAGGCTGACCCACGAACGAAAGGCTAGTCGGTCTGGCGAGCCCGACGGATATTCCGCACCACGAACCACGCTGCCACGGCAAGGATGACGCTGATGCCGGCAAGCACGGTGTGCACAGCCTTGAATCCGGCCGTGCGCTCGTCGTCGTTCCAGATGTTCCAGATTCGAGTACCCCAGATCCACACGGTCCAGAGTGAGAAGGCGTACAGCAGGATGGACTGGCGACGGTTCACGGTGTGCACGGTATCGGCCACTCGGCTCGTGCGGGAACGGGCGGAACAGGGACAGGCGTCACGGTGAACATGCTGCGCCGTGCCACCATTCGACCACCACGCTGCGCTAGCATTTTCCCACCCAGCGCGAGCAAGCGCTCGGTCTCGTACGTCCCAAGGGTGGTTCATGACCGATCAAGAGAACTTCCAACTGGAACAACCGGCCGCTCCGCAGCCCCCTGCAGGTGCCTGGCTCCAGAACAACCGCAGAACCGCGATCATCGCGGGTGCTGTGGTCGTGGTGATCATTGCCGCGATCATTGCGTTCGCTGTGGGTGGCAACGACTCCAAGAGCTCCAGCCCGAACGGCTCGAACAGCGCGACCACACAGCAGGTCGGGTTGAATGTCGACGGTCTGAAGACCGCAGTAACAGCGCTTGGCCGCAAGGTGTACTGGGCCGGCGACGAGGCCGACAATCTCTACGTGCTCCAAACCCTCGCCAACGGCCAGACAACCGTGCGCTACATCCCCAAGGGTGGCAACCCCAACGAGGCGCAGGCCATCTATCGCGTCATGGGCTCGTACCCGATCAAGGATGCGTTCGGTGTCACCACGAAGGCCGGCCAGGCCGAGGGTTCGGTGCTCATCACCAATGCAGACGGCTCGATCGTGGTCTACAACAAGAACAAGACCACCAACGTGTACGTGGCCTTCCCGAATGTTGACGTGCAGGTGGAGATCTACGACCCGAGCGGACAGGCACTTGCACTGGCCACCTCCGGTCGTGTCGTCCCCGTCGGCTGATCACGGCACACCCGGTCGGCACCCGCTGACCGCACCCGCAGTACCAAAGGGGGCCGGGTTCTCACATCAGTGTGAGAACCCGGCCCGTTGTGCATGTTGTGGACGCATGCCTCGTGCGCAAAGAACCAATCTTGGGCCCAAACACTGGGTTAAGCGGTGTTCGCTGACGCTCATCGACGGCTCAAACCGTGGGGACACGTCAGGAAAACGACAGTGGCCCGCCTCCTACGAGGCGGGCCACTGGACGCTGATATCGGCCTGGGCTTAGCCGACAACCTCAACGATGAGCGACGCATAGTTGAAGACCGCTGTGCCTGCGGTGTAGGTCTTAAACCGTGGAGTAAACGTGGTGTTACCCGTCACCGTTACCAAGAACGTGCCACCGCCCGTCGCGATACGACCGGAACCAGTGCCTCTACTCTGCCCCACACCAAGATTGTCCGACGAAGTGATCGTTGCGCCGCCGCTGGCATCGAACGACATGAAGCAACCCGTGTCGTTGGCAGAGCTCGTACAACTGGTGAACAGATGCACGAGCACTGTTTTGGTGCCGGTAACAGTTATCGCAACCGTCCCAGCCGTGCCAGTGGTAGGAGCGGCGTACGTCGTCGAGGTGCTCTGAAGCGCCGTCCAGTTTGCGCCGTTCACTAGGTTCGCAGGCCCCGTAGCACCGACTGCACCCGTAGCACCGACTGCACCCGTCGGACCAGCGACGCCCGTTGCACCCGTAACGCCGGCACCGGTGGCGCCCACGGGACCGGTAGCACCAGTTGCACCCTGCGGGCCGGTCAGACCCTGCAACCCGCTTGCACCAACGGGGCCAGTTGCACCGGTGTTGCCATTCGAGCCCTGACTACCGGTTGCGCCGGTGGGGCCACTGGGGCCGGTCAGACCCTGCAGGCCACTCGCACCAACCGGACCAGTTGCACCGGTGTTGCCATTCGAGCCCTGGGGTCCGGTTGCGCCGGTGTCACCCTGAGGCCCGGTGAGACCCTGCAGACCTTGCGCCCCGGTATCACCCTTGACGCCTGTTGAACCCGTATCACCCTTGGCGCCTGTAGCACCAGTGTCGCCCTTCGCTCCTTGGATCTGGCCGGCGTTCACCCACGCACCGCCATCCCACACCCACAAGTCACCAACAATCAGATAGGCCGCACCAATGGCCGGCGCGCTGACGCCGCTCAGTCCACCCGTGTCCCCGAACGTGCCGAGTACCTGCAGTCCAGCACCGATAGGGCCAGTCGAGCCTTGCAGACCCGTGTCGCCCTTCGGACCCGTGACACCGCTAGCACCTGTATCGCCTTGCGGCCCCGTCACTCCCTGCAGGCCGGTCTCGCCCTTGACGCCCGTGTCGCCCTTCGGGCCGGTGGTTCCGGTATCACCAGTGGCACCCTGCGGACCGGTGAGACCCTGCAGACCCTGCGAGCCGGTGTCGCCCTTGACTCCGGTCGAGCCGGTGTCGCCCTTCACGCCTTGGGTGCCCGTGTCACCCTGGGCTCCTGTCGAACCCGTGTCGCC